>JAQUEZ010000457.1 GCA_028684915.1 Desulfobulbus sp. | reverse complement strand
GGGGGGGAGCTGGTCAAGTTCGGGCTCAGGTTTGCCGCTGATGGCGCACATGGCGGCGCGCTCCACAAACTTCTCCCTCTCCCCCTGGGAGAGGGCCGGGGTGAGGGCTTGCTTGGCTTTGATCTTGGCTTTGACCGGCTCGAAATCGACAAACCAACTTTTGAAGATGGTCTGGGCGATCTGTTCGAGGGTTTGGTTGATTTGGCGGTTGAGTTCGATTTTGTCGTCGAGGGATGACAAGATATTAGCAATTTGGTCTTGCTGCTCCAAGGGCGGCACTATTACCGGCAGCTGATAAAAATCATCACGGCTTGTGGACGGTATGGCAGAACCGGAATCCATACTATTAATGTCTTGTGTAAGTAGCTGATAATAAGCCCACTTGATATTCAACTTTTGTTTTGGGAAAAGATAAAAAGCAGTATCAATGACAAAGAACGGTCTGTGCGAAAAGTGAATGCCGCGATAAGCTCCTTTACGCCCGATGATAATCCCTGCGGTTTGGCACAATGGTTTATCCGTCCAGCCAACGGGGCCGTTAGTACCATAAACTGGATATTGCCCATCAGCATCTTTGTAATCACGGAGCGCTTTACCGTACTTCAGTTCTGCTAAATCCCCCCACGTAGAAAGCTTCCAATCTTTATTCATAACCCAGCCCCGCCAGATTCCGCTTAATCTGTTCCTCCAACTCCGCACTCCTAGCAAACTGCTCCGACAACTGCGCCGTCAACCGCCCCATCTTCTCGGCAAAGGGCTCGCCATCCTCCACCTCATCCGCTGCGCCAACATAGCGCCCTGGCGTCAGCACGAAGTCGTGCTTCTTGATCTCATCGAGCGTCGCCGAGTAGCAGAACCCGGGGATATCGGCATAACCGACCCCCCTGCTCGCTTCGCTCACTTTCCCCCCTATTTTATAGGGGGGATCAAGGGGGGTCTGCCACGCATGAAAGGTATCGGTCACCTTGGCGATATCCTCTGGCTTGAAGTCGCGTAGCACGCGGTCTTTCATGTAGCCGAGGTTGCGGGCATCAATGAACAGCACTTTACCAGAGCGGTCGGCCTTTCCCTCACCCGGCCTTTGGACACCCTCTCCCTGAGGGAGAGGGGATACATTGCCTTTCTCCCTCTGGGAGAAGGGTTGGGATGAGGGCAGCGAAGCCTTCTTGTTGCGGGTCAAAAACCAGATGCAGGCCGGAATCTGGGTGTTGGTGAAGAGCTGCCCCGGCAGGGCGACCATGCACTCGACCAGATCGCTTTCCACCAGCGCTCGGCGGATATTCCCCTCGGTGTTGGTGTTGGAACTCATGGAGCCGTTGGCCAACAGCAGGCCCATGGAGCCATTGGGAGCCAGGTGGTAGAGCATGTGCTGCAGCCAGGCGAAGTTGGCGTTGCCGGTCGGTGGGCGGCCATACTGCCAGCGCGGGTCGTCATCCTTGATGCCGGTATCCCACTCTTTCATGTTGAAGGGGGGATTGGCCATGATGTAGTCGGCACGCAGATCGGGGTGCTGATCGTTGGTGAAGGTGTTGGCCGGTTCCTTGCCGAAGTTGAAATCGAGGCCACGGATGACCATGTTCATCGCCGCCAACTGCCAAGTGGTGTGGTTGTACTCCTGGCCGTAGATAGAGACATTGCCAAGTTTGCCCCCACGCTCTTTGATAAACTGTTCGCTCTGCACGAAGAAACCGCCCGAACCCATGGCCGGGTCGTAGACCCGACCTTGGAACGGCTGGAGCACCTCGACAATCAGGGTGACAATGGATTTTGGGGTGTAGAACTGCCCGCCCTTCTTTCCTTCAGCGAGGGCGAACTGGCCAAGGAAATATTCGTAGACATGGCCGAGGATATCCTTGGCCTGCAAAGAGGCGTGAACAAAAGGGATGGTGGCGATCAGGTCGATTAGTTCGCCGAGTTTGGCCTGGTCGATCTGGAGGCGGGCGTATTGTTTGTTGAGCACCCCTTTGAGCTTGGGGTTGTCCTTCTCGATGGCTTCGAGGGCATCGTCGATCAAGCGCCCGACGCTGCGGATCTCGTAGGTTTCGGTTTTGCCGTTCTTGATCTCAATCTTGGAGCCGGGCGGTAGCTTAGAGTTGTTTTGCAACGTCTGCCAGCGTGCGGCACCCAAAAGACGTTCTTCTCGGTGTAGTAGTCGCGAATCTCCAACTCCGCAGCGATCTCGGCCTGATACTCCTCCGGCGAAGGGAAATCGGCCAGATTAAGGTAGTAGCCGTGTTTTTCGTTCTGGAACTGGGCGATTAGTTCCTGACGGCGGATGTCGAAGGCATCGGAGACGTATTTGACAAACAGCAGACCGAGCACGGCGTGCTTGTACTGCGCCGCATCAAGGGTGGAGCGCAACTTGTCGGCGGCGGTCCAAAGCTTCTTTTCAAGATCGTGCAGGAACTGCTGGTCAGACATGCTTGACTCCCAAGGCTACCAAAATCGGACGATCGAAAAAACCGCCATGGACAAAATTCCGGGGCGGTTTTCTTAATATCAACTGGCGCTTAATTCTGGCTTGCGGCCCTCGCTACAGTTTAATTCAATAGAAAACACAAATGCACTTTAGCGGAAATGGGGTGATGGGGCAAGAACGCCAGTACCCTGCCCTCTCAATTATACGGTTATTTCCCACAGCACTATTTTACCCATAAAAAAAGGGCCCAATCGCTAGACTGGCCCTTTGCAAATGGCGCGGGAAACGAGATTCGCACCCGCGTCGCCAACCTTGGTAAAATCGAACTCGGAAGATGCTCTAAGTAGGACGGGGCTTTCCGACGTTGGATTGCCCCAAATCGATGGCGGAAAGTCGCGAATATTCTGACTCTACACGGATCGGCGTTATGCTGGAGATGGAGTGATATATGGAAGGTCTCGACATATCGCCATGCTGTGTCTAAAAGTTGCAGTAAAATCGACACATGCTGCGGAAATGTCGATAATACTATTGTATTTCTACCTTTGTACTGGACAGCAGGCTCAGGAGTGAATTGGACCATGAACAAGACAGCTATTCTCAGTCACTTGGCATAAACTAAATTAAGGAACAATAAGGAAATCTTTGCGCAAATTAGCCGAGTTCTCCGTGCAGTGTTAGCCTCAGCACGTTGGCGCTCAGCGTCGCTCTATGATTCATCACCCACCTCTAAAAGGCCCTGCCAAGGATCTTCGTCCAACCTTTTATTATCGCCTTCGACCTCTTGATTGCGCGACTTTTTATCAAAGGGCTGCTCCACCCCTTTATTCTCAAGAATGTCTCTGACTGCCGACACCTTTTCTTTGGGGATAAGCATCAATTCGCTATTGAGCCCTTTTGCGATCAGCTCCAGAGTGTCAAGGCGCGGGTTCCCTTTTGATTCTAGGCGTTGATACTGCTGCCGAGATACGCCGATGCGCATCAGCATATCGTTTTGTTTAAGCCCTAATTCCAAGCGTCTTTTTTTCAATTGTTGCAGCAATGGGGTGATCACCGTAAGCTCCTGTGTTGCTTTTCCCTTTTAATAAGCACATGAGTTGCCTTGTATTGCTTAAGCGATATATACGTTGCTTATACGTATTTCAATCACCTTGTCACCCTAAAGCAACAGATAGGTTGGTAGTGCATCATTGTTTCTGTAAATTACAAAAGGCCTGACAAAAAGACGGGCCACGGTTATTCTCTTTGGTGAATCGCCAAACCCAACCAGAGAGGAAAGAAACCATGACCCGTCTAGAAGATT
>JAQUEZ010000144.1 GCA_028684915.1 Desulfobulbus sp. | reverse complement strand
GCGTTTGAGGATGATTACCTTTTCTTCAGGGCTGTAGTTGTGACGCTTCTTTCGCATGGACTTTCCTCCGTTCATAATGGTTTATCATGAACAGCGCAAAAGTCCTATTCCCGTTGAACCAAGACAGGGGCGCCTTCGCCAGCTCGATGGATCTTTACCAACGTTTCAAAGAAACGATGCTCCCCCTCTTCTTTCCCTTTCTCACCTTTTGTCTTTGCTGCCAGGGCTTGATGAAAAGCCTTGCCCACCTGGGCTTCATCCTTTTTCTGTACCCACTTGAGGACCGGTGTGACATCTCCTTTCTCCAAGGCTAACCGGCTCTTCGTCATTTTGTGTGGATTTGATCCTTAAAAATCAAATCCACACAAAAACGAACAGTTGCTTACATCAGCAGGCGTGACGGGCCCCCGGTGGCTCTGTCATCTCGCTGGCCGTACGGGCGAAAGAAGAGAGCGTTGCATCCAGAAAGAATCGATGATCCGGCAAGATGCGGATGGAGCCTCGACATGAATGGGGCGCCTGTCATCCTTGCTTCTTGTCTCTGTTACCCATGAACTTTGTCCTGAAATCCACTCGGAACGTCGAGGAGCCGGCTAACCGAGCATCCTTGATGACCGGGCCGTCCAAGGTGTCGCAATGGGCCGCTGCCAATCGTGGGGTGATGAGGAGACCAAAACAACTAAAAGCAAAGAGTGCGAGTGCAGCGTAATTCTTCAGTTTCATGATGCTTACCTCGTGAATTTCACGTTCCACAGTGAGGAGCCCCTTGCCGAACCACAAGGTTCGACAAGGGGGACGTAAAGCCCCTGGAAATTGTTTATCCTAATATAGCCTTGAGGTCCGCTTCCGGGGTATCCACCGGCTTAATGTTAAAGGTGTTAACCAGGAACTCGAGCACCGCCGGGCTGATGAAGGCCGGCAGCGACGGCCCAAGGCGGATGTCCTTGATGCCTAGATACAGCAGGGTCAGAAGGATGGCCACCGCCTTCTGCTCATACCAGGACAGCACCATGGAGAGCGGCAGATCGTTGACCCCGCAGTCAAAGGCCTTGGATAGGGCCACCGCGATTTGAATCGCCGAGTAGGCGTCGTTGCACTGGCCGACATCCAAGAGGCGAGGAATGCCGCCGATATCGCCTAAATTTTTATCAAAGAAGCGGAACTTGCCGCAGGCGAGCGTCAACACCATGCAGTCGTTTGGGATCTGCTCGACGAACTTGGTGAAGTAGTCGCGGCCGGGTTTGGCGCCGTCACAGCCGCCCACCAGAAAGAAGTGGCGGATCGCCTTGGATTTCACCGCCTCGATCACCTTGTCGGCCACGCCAAGCACGGTGTTGCGACCAAAACCAACCAGTACTTGGCCGTTATCCACGTCATCGGTAAACCCAGGCATGGCCAGGGCCATGGCCACCACTGCCGAATAATCTTTATCGCTGATGTGCTTCACGCCCGGCCAGCCGACCAGGCCGTTGGTGAAGACCCGGTCCTTGTAGACCTCGCTCGGTTTCTGGATGCAGTTGGTGGTGAACAGTATTGGTCCCGGGAAATTGGGGAACTCCTTCTGCTGGTTCTGCCAGGCGGTGCCGAAGTGGCCGTAGAAATGAGGATATTTCTTCAGTTCCGGATATCCGTGGCAAGGCAGCATCTCGCCGTGGGTGTAGATGTCGATGCCCTTGCCTTCGGTCTGCTTCAACAGCAGTTCAAGGTCATGCAGGTCGTGGCCGGAGATGAGAATACATTTGTTTTTGCGATGACCAAGTGGCACCGGCGTCGGCACCGGATGGCCGTAGGTGCCGGTGTTGCCAGCATCGAGCAGTTCCATGGCCTTAAGGTTGATCTCGCCGGCCTTCATGGCCACCGGTACGCACTGGTCAACGGTCAGCCCTGGAACCAGCATCACGGCTAGAGCTTCATAGCAAAAGGCGGCTACAGCAGGATCAGTCTTGCCGAGGATGGCGGCATGATCGGCATAGGCGGCAATCCCTTTGAGGCCATAGAGCAGGGTCTGCTTGAGCGAGCGGATATTAACGTCGGTATCCAGGCTCTCGATCAAGTTGAGGGCCTTGCCCTGGGCAGCCAGCTCGGCAACCCCACCGGTCGGGATGAAGCGGGCCGGAGCCTCGGTAAAATCGACTTTTCCGCCGGCGGCTGCCACCTTGGCCTTCATCGCCTCGCGCAGTTCGACTGTCCGCTTGATCAGGGTGACAAAGCGATCCGGATCAAAATCAACATTGGTCAGGGTGGAGAAGATGGCTTCGAAGGTAAAAAGGTCCGTGGCCTCGTCGACGATGCCCACTTTCCGCCCTTCCTGGCCATACAGAGCCAATCCCTGCATGGCATGGATCAGCAGATCCTGAAGATCGGCAACCTCTTCATTTTTGCCGCATACCCCGGCGATGTTGCATCCGATTCCCTTGGCGGTCTGCTCACACTGGTTACAAAACATGCTATTCCTCCTTCGTCATGGTTAGGTGATGGCGGACGCCGATAATCGGCGTAAATTTTTTTGACCCCATGTTGTTCGTATAGAACTTTCCCGGGAGAGATCAATGAAAATTATGTAGCCATATCGACATGGTACAGCTTGTAGTGACTTTTTTCACACCCAGAACTCTGGGTATTTGCGAGTCTTGGGGATGTTATTGACGACCAAGGCAATAACCAGCATGATACAGGCCCCCAGTGCCACCGGCATCACCACATAGAGATAGCCAAGCTTGTGTACGCTTTGGCCGCCAATCACCGCAATCAGGGCCGTGGCTCCTCCCGGAGGATGCAAGGTCCTGGTCAGGTGCATCAAGGCAATCGACGTTGAAACCGCCACAGCCGCCGCCAGCCAAGGTTCATTCCCCAGCCATTGGTAGGCCGTCACCCCAATCACCCCAGAAAGAATATGACCACCAAGCAGATTCCTCGGCTGCGCTAAGGGGCTGCGAACGGCACCGTAGATCAACACCGCCGAGGCCCCAAACGATCCAAGAAGCAACATCAAACCCTGTTGGTCGAGCAGCTTGTAATGCAAGAGAGCAACCGCCGCTATGCCCAGAAAGCTGCCGAGCCACGACCAGCAAACCTCTGAGAGACTCACCCGAGGAGGACTTTGACCTTGACCACGCATTTTTTGCAGATAACCGTTCATTAATTGCGCCTCTACCGGGTCAGACAATACGACTGGACGAGATCGGTGCGCGTCACGACGCCGAGCGGTCGGCCGTTCGTGTCAACGATGGGTAGACGATTAATCTGTTTGTCGATGAACAGAGACGAAATTTCCCCCATTGTTATTTCCGGCCCCGCAGTGATTGCCGGTGCGGTCATGATTTCCGCAACGGCATGATTCCGAAGAGATGTCGCCATACATCCCCTGTTGGTGAGGCAATGGGCGACAATCTGCATGAAAGAGAGGGGTTGGCCCAATCCCATTTTGGCCAGGAAATCCTTTTCAGACAGCACCCCGACAATATTGCCGTTAGCGTTGACGACCGGGACGCCGGAAAACTGTTTTTCCGCCAAAAACGTTGCCGCTTGAATCAGATCCATATCCACTCCAAGGCACTGAACCGGTTGGGTCATTATATCCTGCGCCACACGGGAATTCCAGATTCTCTGCAGGGCGTGCTTATAGGCGACTTGGAAAACCTCGCGGAAGTCTCCCGGGCTGATATCGAGATAGCCCTGAATATCTTTCATTGCCGCAATCACATCCTGTTCAGAGATATCAATTGTTGTGCTACACGATGCATTTTCATTCTTCATTGATAATGGTTATCCTTTTTAAGAATTAAAGATGATGATAACGTCATAATAAACATGGAAAAAACAATTTCTTTGATCTGTGTCAATTTTTCTGCGGAAAATTTATGATACAATAAAAAAAATAAAAGAACAGAGCGGCCAAAAATCCCAACATCTTGATCGATAAAAAGTTTTTGCAATATCAGGCTACTGCGCTTGTTATCGTGTTGGTAGAAACGTTAATGTCAACTGATTGTTTCTTCAAGCAAGGAGGGATGCAATGCGTCTTGACAGAAGAGAGTTTTTACGGGGAGCTGCGGGCGCCGGTTGTGCCGTAGCTTTTGGGTTGAAATTCTTCCACTTCTCAGATGATCCGATCGCCTATGCCGCGGAAGTTGACCAGCTGGTTCGCTCCACTTGTTCACCCAATTGTACCGGAGCCTGCGGTTTTAAAGCGCGTGTCACTGGCGGTCGAATCAGCACCCTGATTCAAGCTGCCGATTATCCCGAAGATTCCTATAATCCTCGTGGATGTCTGCGCGGATTGTCGATGATGGACCTCATCTACGGCAAGGATCGCCTCAAATACCCCCTCATTCGGACCGGTCCCCGTGGCAGCGGCAAGTTCCGACGGGCGACCTGGGAAGAAGCTCTCGATTACGCTGCCGGCAAGTTAAAAGGCATCAGTGACAAATATGGTCCGGAAGCGATTGCCTCCACCATTCAGGTTCCTGGTACCGGTTATGTCCAGAAAGGCGCGCTGGTCGCCCTCACCGGGTTGGCTGGCTGGTCCATGCACCATGGCTATGACCAGAATGGTGATTTGCCCATGTTCTGGCCGATGACCTTCGGTGTGCAGAGCGAGGAGCTGGAGTCACTCGAGTGGATCAATGCCCGGACCACGCTCATCTTTGGCTCCAACGTCATTCAAACCCGTCTCCCCGACGCCCATCACCTGATGGAGGCAAAACGTCGGGGCCGGGTGGTGGTCATTGATCCCGACTTTTGCAGTACGGCTGCCAAGGCCGACGAATGGCTGCCGATCAAGGCCGACACCGACGCCGCTCTCGGACTCGGCATGGCCCGGGTTATCATCGACCGCAGGCTCTACGACGCAGCCTTTCTCCAAGATTTCACAGATTTTCCGATCCTGGTGCGTCAGGATACCGGCAAACGCCTGCTGGCAGGGGAGGTGGCCACTCTCGCCTCAGAAGCCGAAAACCGCAAGATCCCCGAATATCGCCGGCTTTTTGTCGTTCGCTGCGGGGAAAACTTTCGCATCCTCGACCCGGAAAAACTCAATCCAACCCACGCTGAGCTTGAAGGAGAGTTTGAGGTAACCCTTGCCGACGGAAGCACTATTCAAGTGCAAACCGTCTTCACGGCGTTGCGAAAAAACCTTGCCCCGTACACGCTTGATCAAGTCGCCGCCATCACCGGTCTTGATTCGGTGCAAATCGAACGGGTCGCGGTGGATGCGGCAAAAAATGGCCCTATTCACGTCATCTACGGTGCCAGCAACTATCAATGGTACAATGGCGACCTGAAAGGCCGGGCGCTCTCCCTGTTGCCGGTCCTCACCGGCAGTATTGGCAAAAGCGGGGCAGGCATCTCCACCTATGCCGGCCAGTATCGCATTCGCTTCAATGTGAAAAGCTGGTGGTTCCCGGAGGGTTCAAAGATCAACTGGGTCGCCTACCTGCATTTTCTCCAGGGAAAAGGCCCCAATTATCCCAAGAACGGCATCAAGGCCATGGTGGGAGGGTGGGGGAATCCCTTTGATCAGCACAACATGAGTAATCGCCTCAAGGAGCGGGCAACCTCTGGTGAACTGGAGTTTATCCTCACCACCGATTTCCAGATGTCCACGTCCTGCATGTGGTCGGATGTGGTCCTGCCCGCTCCCACCTGGTACGAGAAATACGATCTGACCGCCACCATCCTCCACCCGTATCTGCAGCTGCAGCAACCAGCGGTCAACCCGTTGTTTGAGAGCAAGTCCGAACTGTGGATATTCCGCGAGCTGGCCAAACGGATCAACCCTGCATTTGAGCAGCATTTCTTCCCACAACTTGATGAACAACAGGCCGCACTCAAGGTCGTCGAGCTGCTGTTGGCAACGGGCGGTGCGGAAACAGCAGGCATCACCTTAGAGATGCTGAAGAAAGGTCCGGTTCGCCTGCATTCACCGGCTCCGGGTGATCGACAGGTGCCATTTTACGAGCAGGTGCAGCATCGTGTCCCCTTTCCGCCACCGAGTTATCCGGCGCCAATCAAGGCTACCGCACAATTTCTCCGCAGCGGGCGCATCGAATTCTACAAGGACGAGGATCTGTTCCTCAAAGAAGGCGAACAACTACCCGTCCACAAAGAGACCTATGCTGAAACCGAGTACAAGGTCAATCCAGCTGCCAAGGAGAAGTATCAGCTTCGCTATGTGACCAAAAATTCACTCTACCGGGTTCACTCCACCCATTCCAACAACACCATCCTTCTGGAATTGCAGGACAACAAGGCCAAGGTCTTTCTCAATCCTCAAGATGCCGGGTCTCGCGGGATCAAAAATGGAGAGTTAGTTCAAATCTACAATGATCGCGGCAAGACCAGGGCCTATGCGATTCTCGACCCTGGTTGCAGTGCAGGGACGGCGATCTTCGAAGAAGGGTGGTGGGCACGTTATCTTGGGGAGGAATCGTACAACTCATTGACGTATCCCTGGATCAAACCTTTGCATGAAATCTATTTCGTGCCTGGCATTTGGTCTCCGACAACAGTCTGGAACGAATGTCTTGTCGACGTAAGGAGGATGAGTGCATGAAGATGGGAATGGTAATAGACCTGGAAAAATGCATTGGCTGCCGGTCCTGCATGGTGGCCTGTAAACAACATAATGCTCAGCCACCGGAAACGTGGTGGAACCGGGTATTCACCCCGGGGAGCCATCGTCATTTGACGCCGCCGACCAAGGGTGTCGAATATTTTCTGCCGGTGCACTGTCAGCACTGCGAAAATGCGCCCTGTGAAAAGGTTTGCCCGGTCGGTGCCACCTATCGTGCCGAAGACGGTGCGATACTCATTGATTATGAACGCTGCATCGGCTGTCGCTATTGTATGTCCGCCTGCCCCTATGGTGTCCGCCAGTTTAATTGGGAAGACCCGGAAAAAGCCCATCAACGATCTGAGTATCAAGAAAAATATCATTATGGCTATCCTGAGGACCACCGTCATAAAGGTCGTCTGGTTTACACTCCACTCCGCCCCAAAGGTATTGTCGAGAAGTGTACCTTTTGTGCCCAGTATCGCGATAAAGGTGAACTGCCTGCCTGCGTTCGTGGCTGTCCCGGCAAAGCTCGTTTCGTCGGTGATCTCGACGATCCCCTCAGTGAAGTCAGCAAAATGATCAAGGCACGCGATGCCTTTACCCTGCTGCCGGAAAAAGGGACCAAGCCCACCGTCTTCTATCTCCCGCCCAAGCCAAAGGAGGTATGACCATGTCTGTGATCATGAAACGCACTTTGTGGATCAGCGGCGCTGTTTTTTTGATTGCGCTTTGCTTCTGGTTTTATCAGCTCTGGCAAGGGTTGATCCTCACCCATATGGTGAACTCTTACAATTGGGGGCTCTATATCTCAGGTTTGGCTTTTTTTGTCGGCAACGCTGCCGGGGGACTCGTGCTCACCTCTTCAATCTATCTCTTTGGGGTTAAGCAACTCAAACCCCTGGCAAAACTCGGTGCCCTCACCGCCTTTGCCAATGTCACTGCCGCTATGCTGATCGTCCTCCCGGATATTGGTCAACCGTTGCGCCTCTACAATCTCATTCTCCATCCCAATTTCATGTCACCCCTAGTGTGGGACGTCATTGTTCTGAATTTTTATGCCCTGGCCTCGGCAATCTATCTCTATATCCTGATGCTGCCCGAACTGACCGGCAAGCTCAGTTGGCTGGCCATCAAGGTGAAAAATCCACACGATTTTTCCGAACGCTGGGCCAAACGAATCGCTCCAGTGGCCCTGCTGTTCGCCATCGGTATTCATGTGGTGACAGCCTGGATCTTTTCCACGCAAGGCGCCCGGGATTGGTGGCATTCACCGGCCATGGCCCCGGATTTTGTTTCTGTCGCCATTGCGGTTGGCACGACGGTCGTACTGCTAGCGGGTGCATTGGCCTACGGAACAGGCCAAAAGTACGAGGAAGCATACCGGATCCTCGGTTTGATCATCTTCATGGCTACGTGCATTCACCTTTTTTTGATGATGAACGACTTGGTCATCCATGCTTGGTATGGCAATGCGGAAACACATCGGATCATGGAGATCGCCTGGGGTGATTTTGCCTGGGCGCATATCTTTGAGGTCGCGGCGCCATTCATCGGTGCGGGGCTTCTCATGTTGCCAGCAGTTCGACGCTCATTGTCCTTGTTGGCCCTGAGTTCCGGCATGCTCATCGCTGGTGTTTTTGTTCACCGTTTCCTGATCATGCCGGCAGCCTACAACAATATTCCGATGACGTTGACGCCCTTGGGCCTGCCCAATACCCACTGGTCCTTGCCGATCGCTTCGGGACGCTTCCTTCCCGGTATGAGCACCTTTCTTGATCAGTACAGTTATACCCCATCATTGATAGAGGTGATTATTCTGCTCGGTATTATGGCCTATGCGGTTTTCCTGGTAGTGTTGGCCATTTCCAAGCTGCCCATTTTGGTCAAAGGGAACGCTTGATGTCGAATACAATCAACGCCAATGACCTATGGGCCATTTCCCGCATGTTCAGTTATCCTGATGCGCTAACAATCTCGGCTCCCATTCCAGATGGGGTGGGAGTCGAGGCGCAGGCGTTACTCGCTGAAAGGTCGAAGTTCGACCCCATCCTTCTGGAGAATGAATACGTTCGTCTTTTTGTCAACGCGCTGCCCGAGGTCCCGTGTGCCCCCTATGGATCGGTTTATCTTGAGGGAACACTCATGGGGGCATCAACCATGCGGGTTGCTGCAATATATCGAAAATATGGTTTGCATCCTGACGAGTTGCCAGACCACATTTCGGTGGAGAGCGAGTTTCTTGCCTGGTTATCCGAAGAGGCCACACACTCCTCGGAGGCCCGCAAAGATTTCGATTCCTTATGTGCGCATTTCCAAGGTTGGACACCCCGCTTTTTAGCTCAGGTTGAACAGTATGACCAACTCGGTTGGTATCGACGCTGCGGAGAATGGGCGAAGGGGGTTTTGGGATGTCAAAAGGGACAAAAGCCTGTATGACCGGATCTTTGAAGGATTCCAAGTAAAGCCAGCTTATTCCAAACAACCAGTTTTCTCTTACCAAATCGCATTGTTGGGAAAAATGAAGTCCATTGCGATGAAACCTTTTCCGGAGGGTGGCAGCGGATAAATTTGTATTAAATACAATGCATTGAATACGTTTCCGCCTATCGTTGTTAGTCGAATATTCTTTCAGCTATCCCCTGAGACACCCCCTATTTCCCTCCTTATCTACCTCCAAAACGATGTCACGCTGCAGGTGTGATGTCATCACCCCTGAAAAAAGAAAAGAGACCGATTGGAACGGTCGCCTTTTCAATTTTCACCAGGGAGATGATTACGCATGCAGTCCATCATTCTGTCGCTCGCCAGTCGACACGCCCTTTCCACAGCCGAGATTATCCAGGAAATCGAATCTGCCTTTACGCTATTTTTTTCACAGTTGTACCGGCAGGAGATCATGGTTTTTCTTCGAGAAGGAATACAACTGGAGGTTGTGACCTACAGCAAACTAAACGGGCTTCCTGTTCAACAGCTTTTCGATCTTCCTGCTCTCCTCTCCCGTAGTCAGTTCAAAACCATTCTGGAAAATCACTTGGCCATGGCCGCAGTCGTCAAGCAGGTCCGCCTGCTCAAATCCTTTGAGCGGCGACTGCTTTGGGGCGAGGTCATCCGCAATAGGACCGGCGACCATCTCCTGGTTGAAACCGAGATCATCGCGGACGAACCGATTATCGCCATCTGTCCCGTCAACCGGATCGGCCTCCATGAACGTCATACTGGCCGCTTTCAGCCTGGCCAACGCCGGGCCTTCCACCTGCGCCGAATCGAACCGGTGCTGTTGAACGGCACCCCTCGCACCAAAGTCATCCTGGATCGGGTCTCGAAGACCCTGACCGAGAATCTGCTTCGCCATCATCTGGGCGATGCGACTCATCGGTTTCACTTCCGCTGCCTGAAACGCTACGTCGGCCACAAGAGCATTGTTCTGACCACGAGAAGGTTGCCGCGAGAGGTGATCATCGCCGTGGACCGGGAACTCCAGGAACGGATCGAGGTCCGGATCGTCAAAGCCTTGCCATGAAGTCATCAGAACCGACAGAACAAAAAAATCCCTGGACCCATATCGGACAAGGCGTACATCTCGATCATCCCCAAACGGTCATGGAACTGGGTTTGCCCGATAGCCACCGCAAGGGGCATTTCTGGTGCTTCGGGACCACCCGGGTCGGCAAGACCCGGATCATGGAGCACATCATCGAGCAGGATATCTGCAAGGGGTATTCGGTGGTGGCAATTGATCCCAAGGGTGATATCGATCTGTTCTCCAAGATCACCCAACTGGCCCATGAGACGGACCGGCTCGACGATCTGATGCTGATCACGCCGATCTTTCCTCAGTATAGCGCCATCCTCGACCCCTTATCCTCCTACTACATGCCCGAGGAACTGGTGGCCCATATCACCGCCGGGGTGGCCATCGGTCGGGAACCCTACTTTTTCGGCGTGGCCTACGAGGTCAGTCTTGTGGTGGTCCAGGCCCTGATTATGCTGGCTGAGCAGGCCGGAACAAAGCCATCGTTCAACCTCAACGACATCAAGAACCACATCAGCCACCAGGATCTGGAGCAGCTCAAAGAGAAGATCGACTACATCGACAGCCCGGAGGCCAAACAGCTCTCCCTGGACATCCAGAAGATCCTCTCGACTCCGGCGGACTACTATTCCAAGGTGGCCAGCTCGCTACGGGTGGCACTCACCGAGCTGACCTCGGGCAATGTCGGCAAGATCATTGGCAAGGCCGACGAGAACCGCTTCATCCAACGGTTGGAAGAGGGCAAGGGCATCATCCTGGTGGTGCAGTTGGGCTCGTTGTTGACCAAGCGGGCTGCCTACACCGCTGGCAAGGTGATCATCTCCATGATCCAGGCCTTTGTCGGCCGGGTCTATTCTTCGGGGAGGAATGTGACGCCGTCACTGGTGCTCCATATCGACGAGGCCCAGTCGGTCCTCTACCAAGGGATCGAAGACCTCTTTGCCAAGGCCGGTGGGGCCGGGGTGTTCATCCACGGCTACTGCCAATCGATCAGCCAGTTATACGCCGAGGTCGGCGAGGACCGGGCCAACACTATCCTCGACAACTGCAATACCAAGCTTTTCATGCGGGTGCCGGATCCCAGCACCGCAAATTATGTCTCCGAACATTTGGGGGAAGAGAAACGGTTTTCCCCCATCATCTCCCTGGGTGGCAATATCGCTATCCGTGAGACCGAAGAGGTGCGGATCAAGCCAAGCGAGATCCTCAAGATGAAACCCCGCGAACTCTTCCTCATCACCTACTCCGGCACCTACAAGGGGGTGACCGCCAACGTCGAGACGGGCAGGCTCAAAGTGATCTTTCCTGACCTGGCCGGGGAGACGATCATCAAAAAGCAAGTGAAGAGCGGTTGATGCTGAGCATCTGGCCGACAGTCACCCTGGGGGTGGCGCTGATGTTGTTGGTCCTTGCCGGCATACTGGTGCTGCGGAATGAGGAGCAGGATCCCTCGTTCCTGGAGCAGATGACCCTGAGTGCGCTTTCGCAGCGGTGGATCAGGCCCAAAACCTCCACCCGGATAGAGGGGGTGAAGCATATCTCGGAGCTGGCCTATCTCTGGCGGAACGAGCAAGTAATCGCTGAAGGGATTGAGAAGATTGAGCTGTCACATCCACGCTCGCTCTCTTTTGCCAGCCAGTTGCGTACCTGGTCTTTTTTCAACCAGGCACCTAGGCAACGGGCTGTCTGTTTAGAAATTATTCACCTGCTCGACCGTGAAGGGCAGTGCCCTTCGGTGGTCGATGTCCAGGGTGATGTGGAAGCAGCCTGGGAACAGAACACCTATCGAATCCTGGCTAAGACCACCCTACTCGATCATTCCTTCAACGTAGCCGAGCAGGTGGTTAACCTGCTCTCCGACCATCAGGCCTGGCATGTGATCCCGGATACCATGGTGGCGGCCCTTGCCCATGACCTGGGTAAACTGAAATCAGCGCGGGGTTCGCTCTACGCCCTGGGCGAACATCCCCTGGCTGCCGGCGCCATCATTTCGGCCATCCCCGGGTTCAAGGAACTCTCCCGCAAGGAGGATATCCTTCGGGCGATCAAGATGCACCACAAGCTGACAGAGGGTCTGCTGGGCAAGACCCTCAAGAAGGCTGATCAGCAGGCACGGCAGCAGGAACTGGAGCGTTGGGTGGGAGTACAGGCAACCGAGGAAATCAAGGAGTCGAACGAAGAGGAAGCGAAAGAGAAGCCGCCGCAACCATCATCCCGGGAAGCGGTGCAGCGGGTGCAGGCTGACATCTATGGGGAATCCATCGATCCTGCGCCAAGCCGGGGTGAGATCGCGCCCCCCCAACGGATGGACATCTCCAGATGGTTCGATGCCGCTGGCTACTTGGCCCTACTCAAGCCCTACATTAACCGGCTTGATGGCCGGCGATTTTTCGCCTTTTCCATGGCCGATGGCCTGGTCTATTTCCAGGTCAAGGTGCTGGAGGAGATGGCCCGAAAACAGGCTCAAGCGGCCGGTTGCATGGAGATCGCCACCATGGCCCAGGGTGATCCGACCATGCGCGAGGTGCTATTCAGTGTTGTTCAGTTCCTGCGTCGGGAGCATGAAGTGATTGCCACCCATTTGATCAAAGCCACCTATTTTGGCGGCTATTTCCTGGTGACCAGGAAGCACAGCAAGGAGATGCGGGGCTACTACACCCCCTTCCATGCCGAGGCCTTCGGTTCTATTTCCGAGATGGAACGGGGCAAGCCGGATCTGCTCCGCGACATCATCAGTGTCAGTCCTTATACCGGCAGTGACCAGGTGAGCTGATGGCCAAGGAACGGGAAGCCAAAGGGGTAAACGACACCAATGCCCAGATCATCACCACAGATGGAGGCCGGATCTACAAGCCGGTCAACCTGCTCAGTGCCATCTCCGAGATTCAGCAGTTCTATGTGATCGAGAGCAAGGGGCAGAACATTCCAGCCGAGTTTCTCACCCTGGAGCGGACCATCGATTTCTTCAAGATCGGCCTAAGAAGTGGCTTCAATGAGGGGATTGCCGTGGTGCTACTGTTTCCGGTGTTCCACTTCTACCTCTTCCCCTTTGTTTTTCTCCATCTCGACTGGTTCAGCCATCTGCTCTTTGGCTGCATCCCCTACTTGCCCCTGATCATCAACACCCTCATGTGCAGCTATATCAGCCGCTATTTTATCGGCAATATCACCCGCAAGGCGGTTAACTCCCTGCTCTCCGGCCGGGCCCTCTCCCTGCTGCTCAAGGCCTTCCTGGTCTATGTCATCTATCTGGTCCTGTTCCGCTTGAGCACCCCGGAGAATATCGGCCGGCTGGCCAGCCAGTTCGGCGCAAGAGCCCACAAAATCTACCTCGGTTTCTTTGCCATCAAGCCGCACCTGGTACCGCTGGCCACCAAGAGCAGCCTGCTCATGGTGTTGGCGGCGGTGTTTCCCTACGGATCGGTCTATCTGCTTGACTGCTGGCATCGCCACCGGATCAAGCGCAACATCCAACGTATTTCTGCTTAACCAGCAATGGAGGTTCAATCATGGAACACGAAGAGAAAAAACAGCGTCCCTCTTGGCAGGAGATTGAGGAGAAGAAAATCAATCTGGTGAAGGAAAAGGGCTCCCGGGTCATGCGGGTCAACTCGCCGATTGGTTCGACTATGTTCAGCATTCTGCGGCAATTTGACATGGCCTATGCCAATTTCAAGGGCCGGCTGGGAGAGATGGGCGGTATCACCTATGAAGAAGGGGTTGCCTTGATGAAGGAGGGGCAAGAGATCGTGATGGCCTTTTCTGATTTCACTGCACGACTCAGCCGGAAGGTCAATTTCCGCTACTATGCCCCCAATGAAATTAAAGATTATTTGGAGTTGCTCAAGGCCCAGGAGAAGAGTGAAGAGGCTTCGCGTGACACAGAGGGCGCGGTTTCGACCGATGCATGACCCACCAAGGCAATTGCACCTTGCCTTGAGGGGCAAGGTCTGCTATTTCGCATGCCATGAAGCGGTTTTTCAGATCCCCCCCTACATGGAGCAATCATGAACAAAACCGAGTTGATCGATAAGGTCGCAAAAGAAAGCGCCTTGAGCAAGGCCGCCGCTGAGCAGGTGGTCAATAACGTCTTTTCTGCCATCGCAGAGGCGATGAAGAGCGGAGACAAGGTAACCTTGGTGGGATTTGGCACCTTCTCTGTCTCCGAGCGGGCTGCTCGTGAAGGACGAAATCCGAAATCGGGAGAAACAATCACAATTCCAGCTAAAAAAGTGGTAAAATTTAAACTTGGTTCTAAGCTCGACAGCGTTATTCAATGCCAAGAGAATTAATTCGGTCAACGGCTTTCAATTTATGTTCATCGAGAAGATGGGTGTAGCGAAGAACCATCTGAAGGGTGCTGTGGCCCAGGATTGCAGCTAAAGTTCGAATATCGGTACCTGCCATGAGCATATGACTGGCGGCAGTATGCCGAAGATCATGCATATGCAATGACGGTAATTGGGCTCGTGCTCGTGCTTTGTCAAAGGACGGCCGAAAACGGGAAGACGGGATGTTTTGAGCGTGTAGGCTTTTACCTTCTCCATTGAGAAAAACAAATTCACTGCTCGGGTTAGAATTTTTCAACTTTCCCAGTACTTCTAACACAGTTTTGGTGAGTGGGACAGTTCGGGGTTCATTTTTTGTGATCAATAGAGTGAGAGCCCGGCGCTCAAAATCGATTTGATTCCACCGTAAACCAGCCGCTTCGCTTGGCCTCATTGCGGTTTGCAGGAGAACCAGCACATAGGGGTAGAGCATTTTATTGCGACTAGCCTTGCATTCCTTGAGGAGCCGAATCGCTTCATCTTCTTTGAGGAATAATATTCTTCCCTTGGGAACCTTTGGCCGTTCAATGGACTTCACCGGATTTTCGAGGGGAAGTTCCCATTCCTTGCATGCTTTTAGAAAAAGGTGAGACAGGAGAGCCAATTCTAGCCGCACGGCATACGCGGACACCACCTCTAAACGTTGATCTCTATATTTTGCGACAACGGATGGGGTGATATCGGGCAACAGTGTATTTCTGCCGAGTTTCTCTTTCAGAATTTTTGCAATTCTCTTTTCTCGCTCTTGCGTCGTCAATGCTTTTTGTGAGGTGACCGTTTCGATATAACGGTCCAGCGCATCGCTAAAAGTCTGTTGAGCGCGGCGAGGATCTTTAAATCTTTGATTTTTCATGTTCGATTCAATTTCAGCAGCCCAGGTCCGGGCTTCCCCTTTGGTATCAAAGGTTCTACTGAGCGAATCAAATCCTTTTACGCGTACAGTGACCGTATAGGATGTCTTCCTTTTCCCTTTTCTTGTGAGGATTCTTGCCATTCTGCACCCCTCGTATTTGTTCCACTTTTGTTCCATTTTCTCTGTCAAAATATAGCAAGAAAGAGCACGAGAAAGCAAATAGATTGGGAAGGGCGGGGGAGGAGAGGATAAAGAAAAAGGGCTAACATCTATATATTATCAAGATGTTAGCCCTTGTTTTCTTTTGGTACCCGGAACGAGAATCGAACTCGTACAGCCAGAGGCCGAGGGATTTTAAGTCCCTTGCGTCTACCAGTTCCGCCATCCGGGCAGGCTGAGATTTTATACACTCCCCCGTGCGCTTTGTCAAACGGAGAAGTGGGAGAAGCTTTTGAAGTTACGGCAGGT
>JAQUEZ010000456.1 GCA_028684915.1 Desulfobulbus sp. | reverse complement strand
TGCTCCACCTCATCCACCATTCTCTGCTTAAATCCTCGCTCTTTCTCTCGGCCGGAAATTTGGTGCTCGGTTTCGGTACCAAGTTGGTTGAGCGTTGTGGCGGCATGGTGCGCATCCTACCGAAAACATTTGTCGCTTTTTTTGCCGGTTTTGTTGGCATTTCAGGGCTGCCTCCCTTTGGCATCTTTTTCAGTGAACTGCTTATCCTCTTAGGCGCTTTTCGTAGCGGCCATCCGCTGGCCGGCGCCCTGTTTATTGGGGGCCTGGTTTTGGTGGTGGCCGGTTTTGCCCGTATTGTGGTCTCCCTTTCCTTTGGACCTCCCCGGGAAGAGTTACAGGGCCGTGAATCGGTTTGGCGGCTCGTCCCCTCCTTTGGACTCTTGCTGACTTCCCTGGTACTCTGCGTGTGGATGCCCGAATCTCTCTATAGGATAATTGCCGGAGCCGTTGCCGCGATCGGAGGAACGATCCATGGATAATTTCTTGAAAATTACCAACGGACAGTGCATTGACCGCCGGAAGATTCCCTGCCTTCCGCTGGTCAAATTTTCCCGTTTGCTCAGCGATTTTGTTGATTACGAAGGCTATATCGTTCACCTCTTTGCCTACGAAAATGAGAGCGAAACCCGCTTGTTGGCGGTTGTTCGCAATAACGGTCTCTATGTGGTGGAGACCGTGGTCGAGGAGGAATTTCGTTCGCTCACCCTCCTTGGAGGGGCTAAGTTCAGTATGTTCGAACGGGAAATTGCCGAGCAGTATGGACTGCGACCATCGGGACATCCCTGGTTGAAGATGGTTCGCTATCATCCTAATTGCACGGGGAAAGAGGATGTCTTTGCCAACGATTATCAGACCGATATCCCCGGAAATTACCCGTATTTTCAGGTAGAAGGCGAGTCGGTCCATGAGGTCGGTGTCGGCCCGGTCCATGCCGGGATCATCGAGCCTGGTCATTTTCGCTTCCAGTGTGCCGGCGAAGAGGTGCTTCATCTGGAAATTCAGCTGGGCTATCAACATCGGGGCGTGGAGCGATTGCTGACCTCGGTGCCACAGAAGCGCTGGCCCATTCTCTGCGAGGCCATTGCCGGAGACACCACCATCGGCCACAACCTTTGCTGCTGCCAGGCTGTGGAGGCCCTCGCAGGTATAACCGTGGATGCCGGAGCTCGGATTGTGCGCACCATAGCACTAGAACTGGAACGGATTGCCAACCATGTCGGTGATCTCGGCGCACTCAGCGGTGACGTCGCTTTTAATCCACCGGCCGCCTATTTCGGCCGGATTCGCGGTGAATTCCTTAATCTTCTTTTGACCCTCTGCGGTAACCGGTTCGGAAAAAGTCTGCTTCGTCCCGGAGGCGTGACCCAGGCCATGGGAGCGGAGCAGCGTAAAATTATCAGCAATAAGATCAAAGAGTTGCGTCCTGAGGTCCTCCAGGTCAGCGATCTGCTCTTTTCTGCGCATACGGTGCTGGGCCGGTTTGAAAATACCGGTACGGTGAGCCGTCAGATGGCTGCTCAACTGGGGTTGGTGGGCTACTGTGGTCGGGCATCCGGTCTGGATTACGATGTCCGTGTCTGCTTCCCGATCGAACTTTACGGCCAGTTGCCGGCGCACATCAATCAGACGACCAAGGGAGATGTCTACAGCCGGGCAATGGTCCGCAGTGAGGAGATTGTCCATTCAATCGATATCATTGAGGCGCTGTTGACCATGGATGAGGACACCGAGCAACCGCTAGTCGTGCAGCAACAACCGCTGGCACCCTCGAGTTTTGTCGTCACCATCAATGAGGGCTGGCGGGGAGAGGTGGCCCATTGTCTCTTGACCGACAAACAGGGCAAACTGATTCGTTACAAGGTGAAGGACCCTTCGTTTCACAACTGGACAGGACTGGCCATGGCCCTGCGTAATCAGGAAATTTCCGATTTTCCCCTGTGTAACAAGAGCTTCAATCTCAGCTATTGTGGCTTTGATCTTTAACAGGGACAGGGGGGGACAGGGACAGATGAACTCAGGGAAGCTCTACAGAGGTGGGCGTGCGACATGCTGAAGGTGATCGGAAACAGGCTTCAACAGGGGTATCGAACCACCCGCTATCCGAAAAAAACAGTGGAGTTGTATTCCCGGTTTCGGGGTATGCCGGAAATCAATGCGGATTGCGATCCGGCCATTGTCCGGAGATGTGCCGAACTTTGTCCCCAGGAGGCAATCCTTGTCGAGGAGAAGAAAATCGACCTGGGACGGTGCACCTTTTGCGGTCAGTGCAGCCAGGTAGAGGAGGGTGCTTTTGTCCGCTTTAGCGCATCTTTTGAACTGGGAGCGGCTAATCGTGCCGATCTGATCACCGCTGGAACCCTGCCCGATCTTGCCGCACACAGCAAGGCTCATTTTAAGAAACTCTTTGGTCGGTCCTTGCAATTGCGGCAGGTGTCTGCAGGCGGTTGTAATGCGTGCGAGGCAGATACCAATGTCCTCAATACACCGTTTTTTGATCTCTCCCGTTTTGGGATCGACTTTGTTGCCTCACCTCGCCATGCCGATGGTATCCACGTGACCGGGCCGATCACCCGCAATATGAAGACCGCACTCCTTGAGACCTATGCTGCTGTTCCTGCGCCGAAGGTGGTAATCGCCAGCGGCTGTTGTTCCATATCCGGCGGGCCGTTCTACGGTTCTGCGGAGATTGTGGGCGACCTTTCCACCGTCCTTCCCGTGGATCTCTACATTCCCGGTTGCCCACCGCATCCAATGACCACCCTGCATGCGTTGTTGGCCTATTTTAAACGCTAAGGCACCTCTGGACGGTTCAAAGTCGGGCGATCAATCAAACAGACCTGGGGTGGTTTGAAGGAATTTTTCTATTTTTTCTAAATCCGAGTGGGCCAAACGTAACTGGAGTGCCTCGGGCTGACGCAGCAGCGGAATGGGCAGTTCCTCTTTGAGCCCAATGCCCAAAGCGTGGCAGATATAGTTAGCCATGCGCACCAGGAGTAAAAGATAGTTGTCGCGGTCATAGTCTTCCATGTGGTGGTCGCGGGCGATGACGGCAAAAAACTCCGGCATCTGGATCTGGCGTAACAGGTGGTCTCCCTGTTCGGTGTGCAAAAGATCCATTGCCCCGAGCAGGATGTCCTCGGGGACCACCAATCCTTTGTTGTTCCTCTTTTTTTTCGCCAGAACCTTGAGAATGAGCAGTTTGCCGATGTCGTGGAATAACCCTGCGGAAAAAGCTTCGTGCTGCATGACACCAAAATCAAGGCGTTGCGAAAGCATGCCCGCTGCAAAGGCGCAGCCCAGCGAATGCTGCCACAATTTTTTCATGACCGAATCGATCTGGCTGTCGCGGCAGGTGAAAATCTTTTTGTTGATATCGGTGAAGGCTATACGCGCAACTTCGGAAATGCCGAGGCGGACAATAGCCGCCTTCACCGTGTTGACCGGGAGCAGACCACGGTAAAGGGCCGAGTTGGCGATATTGACAATATTACTGGAGAGCGACTGGTCTGCACGGATCAGTTTTTCGACTTTGCTGAAATTGGGTTCTTTTTTGACCAGTTCCTGCTGTACGCGCAGAGTAATGGGGTTAAAAACAGGCAGGGTCAGCCGTTCCGATTCAAGAAAGGTGCGCAGGGTTTCAACAAAGGCTTGTTGGTTGGCCATAGATGTTCAAGGTTGAAGTGAGAAGGAGGCTCTGAACAAGTACTCGGAAGAGTGCTCGACATCTCCAG
>JAQUEZ010000143.1 GCA_028684915.1 Desulfobulbus sp. | reverse complement strand
GAATTTTAATTCCTTGGGGACCATCGGTAAGGATGGCTTCCAGGCCCTTTTCACCGGAAAAAAAGTGATTGAGATTATGGCCGGGTGCAAGGCCGAAGACCACATCTATATTAGCGAGGCCAAGGTCAGCGTCAAGAATGAGGACTCGTTTGCCCATACGTGCCAAAAGCACAGCCAAGTTGGCTACAACGGCCGTTTTGCCGACACCGCCTTTACCGCTGGTAATGGCAAAGACGCGGGTAGTCGTTTGCCTGGAGCGACTCTCGTTGGGTGACGGAGTGTTCATGGCCCGAAGAGTACCGGCCTGATCCGTGGGATGTCCTGTGATTTCAGCCATGGGTCGGGTATCCGTGGTCGTTTATGATAAGATCGGCAATGTCCTGGGGCGTCGGCATGAGCAGGTCTTCCGGCACACGCTGGCCGTTGGTGAGAAAGGAGATCGGCGTATCGTTTTTGTAGTGAATGTTGAGCAGTACCCCTAACTGATCACATTCGTCGATCTTGCTGAAAATAAAGTTGTTGATCGGCAAAAGGGAAAAACGGCGGATAGTTTCTTCGACTTCACGTTCTCTGGTGGTTGCGGAGAGCATCAAATTGTTTTCAATTTTAAGCCGTGGTTTGAGAAAGGCCGCCAGCTCCTGGATATCTACACCGCTGCGCGGGCTGCGACCGGCGGTGTCGATGAGAATGAGGTCAAAGTCCTGGAATTTGTCCAACGCCTGTTCCAGCTCCTGGGGCTTGATGACGACCTCAAGAGGGAGACGCATGATTTCGCAGTACACCTTGAGCTGCTCAATAGCGGCTATTCGATAGGTATCAATGGTAATAAGGCCGATTCGCCCGCCATATTGGCTGAGGTAGTGGGCGGCTATTTTGGCAAGAGTCGTGGTTTTGCCCACGCCAGTCGGGCCGATAAGGCTGATACGACGTTGGCTGTTGGTTTCTTCTGTAAACAGCGGTTGCGTGGTGAACAGTCGAGCAATAGTGGATTTGAGGATTCGGCTGAGATCGGCATGGCTGAGTTGTTCGGCCTGGTCAAGGGTATCACGGGAAAACCGGGCCACCACCTGGGCGGTTTCCTGATTCAAACCATAGCCTGTCAAAAGGCTGACAATGGGATCTGCTGCTCCTGTTGCCGCAGGCGCGGTGAATTCCGGTTCCACATACGCTTTACGTTGTGGAACGGCTTCCGGAGCGGCAATCCGATTGGAAAGCCCTTTGACCATATTCCTCAGTTCAGCCAGTTCGCGGTGGATATCCTGATTTTCCGGGTTTGACTCACGGAAATCCGCAGCCGACCGCACCGCTGATGTCGACCGCGTATGGGGTATATCCGAACGGTTTTTGTTCCATATCTCCTCGTAGGTGATCTCTTCCTGCGCCTGCGAGTACTGCCTGGGCTGAAACTGCCTTTCCTGTTGGGGAGAATACTGTTGCAGCGACTGGTCCTGGCGTGGTTGCGGAGCTGATTTGGGCTCCTGCCAACCGTTGTCGACCGCTGCCGTGATTTCCATCATCGGTTTACCAAGCATGCCGAATTTACCACTGCGGATGGTTCGGGTCGAGAGGATCAATGCATCGGGGCCAAGTGCCTCCTTGACCATTTTCAAGCCTGTGGCCATGTCCTTTGCTTCAAAGACTTTAACTTGCATTGATGGTCACCGTGCCGATGGATTGAATCCGAACCTGGGAGGTGATTTCATTGTGCGAAAGTACCGCCAGGTTGGGGAAGTAGCGTTCGGTCAAACGACGCACATGGGGTCGAATCTGCGGCAAGACCAGCAGAACCGGCTGCATGCCTCCGGTGTTCGAAGTGATCAGGTTGTTGAGATTATCAAGGATTTTTTGCGCAACTTTAGGGTCAAGGGCGAGGAAGCTGCTGCGTTCGCGATGCTGGATGGCTGATTGGATCGATTCTTCTACCTTACGATCCATGGTAATGACCGACATGTTGCCGTCATCGGTGGTATAGGCCGATGAGATGGAACGGGAAAGGGCATGACGGACATATTCGGTAAAAATTTCGCTGTCCTGGGTCATGTTGGCATAATCGGCCATGGTCTCGAGAATGGTTCGCAGGTCGCGAATGGAGACGCTCTCGCGCAGTAAGTTTTGCAAGACCCGCATGATGGTGCCGAGATTGAGTACCTGAGGAATGAGTTCCTCAATCAATTTGGGATAGGTTTTGCTTAGATTGTCAATCAAGGTCTGGGTTTCCTGACGTCCGAGCAGTTCGTAGGCGTGCTTCTTGATCAGTTCACTGATATGGGTGGCCATGACCGTGATGCAATCGACTACAGTATAACCGGCAATCTGAGCTCGTTCTCGTTTGTCTTCCGTTACCCAGAGAGCAGGGAGATCAAAAGCCGGTTCCGTGGTCGGTAGCCCTTTAATCGTCTCCGTGACTAGCCCCGGATCCATAGCCATGTAATAGCCGGGCATCATCTCGGCGCTGGCAATGCTCACGCCTTTAAGATTGATGGTGTACTGGTTGGGGTTGAGTTGGAGGTTATCCTTAATGTGAACTGGCGGTACAATAAAGCCGGTGGTCAGGGCAAACTGTTTGCGGATAGCCTGAATGCGGGTCAGTAACTCACCGTCCTGATTGGCATCAACAAAGGGAATCAAGCCGTAGCCGACCTCAAGCTCAATCAGATCGACATTGAGCATTTTCTCATAATCTTGATCCGGCTTAACCTCAGGTTTGGGCCGTTGCTCGACTATGGTCTCCTCGATCAATTTTTCTTGCTCAGTCTTGTCAATTTGATAGGCAATAAAGCACAGAAGGGCGGAGAGAAGAAGGAAAGGAATAAAGGGCAATCCGGGAATAAGGGCAAAGCCGAGCAGAATCGCAGCTACAACCCAGAGTGCTTTAGAGTAGCGGGTGAACTGGGCTTTGAGTTCGGTGCCGAAATCCTCACGACCGGTGGAGCGAGTGACGAGCATACCGGCAGCGGTGGAGATGATCAAAGCGGGCACCTGACCAACCAGTCCGTCGCCGACGGTGAGGATAGTGTAGTTTTTTGCCGCCTCGGCAATGGGCATACCCATCTGAAGAACACCGATAACAAAGCCTGCACCGATATTGATCATGGTGATGATAATGCCGGCTATGGCATCACCTCGAACAAATTTTGAGGCACCGTCCATGGCGCCATGAAAATTTGCTTCGTTGGCGATTTCTTCCCGGCGTTGTCTGGCTTTGGTTTCGTCGATCAAACCCGCATTTAAGTCGGCATCGATGGCCATCTGTTTGCCGGGCATGGCGTCCAGAGTGAAGCGTGCTGCAACCTCGGCGATACGACCGGCACCCTTGGTGATAACGATAAAGTTGATAATGACCAGGATGACGAAGATTACCAGGCCCACCACATACGATCCACCAACAACGAACTGACCAAAGGCCTCGATCACCGATCCGGCGGCATTCATACCTTCGTTGCCGTGAAGAAGGATCAGGCGGGTTGAGGCGACATTGAGCGCCAGACGGAAAAGGGTGGTTGTGAGCAGGAGGGAGGGGAAAATGGAGAATTCAACCGTTTTTTGCGTATAGAGGCTGATAATCAGGATGAGGATGGCAATGGTGATGTTCAGCGACAGGCAAAGATCGAGAATCATCGACGGCAGAGGTACGATCATCAGCATAAGAATGCCGATCATGCCCATCGAAGCCATGATATCGCTTCGTTGCAGCAACTCCTTGATCTTTATCCGACCAAGAAATGTCTGAATGCCGGTTGCTTCCATTAACGTTTGCCTTTAAGTGAATACACATAAGCCAGAATTTCCGCCACCGCCTTGAACATTTCCTCGGGGATGGGCTTACCGATCTCAACCTTAGAATGCAATAATCTTGCCACAGGAGGGTTTTCAACCAGCGGCACGTCATGTTCGCGGGCAATTTCGCGGATTTTCTCTGCAACTAAATCCTGGCCTTTTGCCAGGACTACAGGTGCTTCCATCTTGCCTGTCTCATACTGAATGGCCACGGCAATGTGGGTTGGATTAGTGATGACCACATCGGCACCGGGAACCGCTGCCATCATCCTCCGCCTGGCCATCTGCTGCTGGATGGAACGGATTTTTGACTTAAGGTGGGGATCACCCTCAGATTCTTTCATTTCCTCCTTCTGTTCCTGTTTGGTCATTTTCATTTTTTCTTCCATCTCCCAACGGACAAACCCATAATCGAGAATAGCGAGGACAATCATAATCGCTGCGACTTTGGCCATTACCAAAGCTGCGGTTTGGGCTAGGTAGAGCAGGGTTCCGCTGACCGGTATCTCTGTGAGGACAAGTGCCTTATCGAATTCACCTTGAAGCGTTTTAAAAGCGATCCAACCGATCAGGCCGACTTTGAGCAAAGATTTGATCACCTCGACGATGGCCCGTTTGGAGAAAAAACGGCCCATGCCTTGGATGGGATCGAGTTTGCTCATATCGGGGATCAATGGTTGGGTGGTAAATAACCAGCCGATTTGCAGGAAGGTGGAGAAGAAGCCGACAACCAAAGCAACCGAAAAGAGCGGGAGGAGGAGCATGGCTAAACCCGCACCGAGAAAATAGCCCAACTGCATTAGTGAAGGGGCGGTTATCTCGTATTGGCCGCAGGTTTGCCATATAGTGGCGATGAGTTCTTCCAATTTTCTCCAGAAAATTGGGGCGAAAAAGATCCAAAAAAGGAGCAGGAGGGAGAACATGGCCGCAGTCTGGACTTCACGGCTTTGTGTGACCTGTCCTTTTTTGCGAAAATCGGCTCGACGTTTCGACGAGGGGGATTCAGTCCGTTCCCCGGAGGAATTGTCTTCAGCCATGGATGCTCATCATAAGCTGCGTTTACGTGCTGAGAGAAGAAAGGGAAATGATATTTGATGACGTCGTAAAAACTTCGATCTCCAGTGTCGCAGCGTTTTTCCGGGCGCTCGACATACCGTATGTATGCCTTCGATCCGGGAAAAACACTACTCCTTGTCTATCTGTGTTTTTGTTGAGCCATCTTTAAGAATGTGGTGGACTTTTCAGGAGTCCATCATGTTTCTATTCTCTATTGTTAAGCAAGATATACACCCGTTTACAGATTGGTGGGGGAGTGGGGAAAGGATGGAGACAGCGTGGGGATTAGTGCAGAAGCACCATGAGATGGAGCAAGTGTTCAATGATGGTGTCAAATTCACGGCGCAGAACTGAAAAGGTTGCTCCCAGTGTCAGGCCTATGACGAGAAATGAAATACCGATATTGAGCGGATAGGAGAGCATGAACACGTTGAGTTGGGGGAAAACCCTGGCGAGAATACCGAGCACCAGGTTGGTCAGCAACAACAAGGCGAGGATCGGTGCACTGAATTTGATCCCCAGGGCGAACATTTGGCTGGCAAGCCGCATTAATTCCTGGATCGCACCTCCTGAAAAATCGAGGTACCCAGGGGGAACGAGTCGGAACGATTCGACAATCACCTCAAAATAATAATGGTGAATATTAAAGGTGAGAAAAGCAAGGAGCGCGAGAACATTGATGAATTGACTCATCAACGAGAGTTGCTGGGTTGTCTGGGGGTCAAAGATATTCGCAGCGGCAAACCCCATCTGATACCCAATCACCGTCCCCCCAAAGCTGGCAGCAGCTAAAACCATCTGTGAAACCAGGCCCACCATGGTGCCGAGGAGTACTTCATTGATGATCAGGAGAGCAAAAGCCGTCATGGTGAGCGGCTCCTGGGGGGTGTAGGGCAACATGGCGGGGAACAGCAACAGGCTGGTCATCACTGCCAGTCCTATTTTTACCTGGGCAGTCATCTTGATACCGGCAAAAACGGGTATGGCGGTGATAAGGGCTAAAATCCGTGCCAGGCAAAGAAAATAGCCTTGGAGTTGGTGGAAGGGGATGATTGGCAGGTCCATGGACGCTGCTCCGGGGAGCGGTTATCGGCCAATAGTGGCAATTTGGGTGATGATACCGGTGGTAAAGGTAATCAACACTTCCATGATCCAGGGACCAAATATAAGTAAAGTAACAAAAACAGCCACGATTTTGGGGACAAAGGTCATGGTCTGCTCATTGATCTGGGTGGCTGCCTGGAAAATACTGATGATAAGACCGATGACCAGGGCCGCCAGGAGCATGGGCGCACTGGTCATTAAAACTGTCTGTACTGCCTGTCTCCCAATATGGATTACAGTCTCAGGCGATATCATGGAATTTCCCTCATGGCGGTGTGCATCATCCGAAGCTTTTTACCAAAGATCCCACAACCAACTGCCATCCATCAACAAGGACAAAGAGGAGCAGTTTAAAGGGGAGCGAGATAACAATTGGGGGCAGCATCATCATCCCCATGGACATCAGAACCGAGGCGACCAGCATATCGATCACGAGAAAGGGCACATAAATCATAAACCCCATCTGGAAGGCTCGTTTGAGCTCTGAGAGCATGAAAGCCGGGACGAGAATTGAGGAGGAAACGGCTTTTTTGTCCGCAGGTTGTTCTTCTTTGGTGATATCGATAAACAGCTGCAGTTCGCTTTCCTGAACCTGAGAGAACATGAAATCACGCATGACGTTGACAGAACGCTCCAGGGCCTGCTGCTGAGTGATTTTTTGCTGCATGTAGGGTTGGAGTGCATCTTTGTTGATCGTGTTCAGGGTTGGAGCCATAACAAAGAAGGTTAAAAAAAGGGCCAGCCCGAGAATTACCTGATTGGGTGGAGTGTTTTGGGTTCCCATGGCCTGACGGACAAAGCCGAGAACGATAACGATCCGGGTGAAGGCCGTGGTCATAAGGAGGATCGCGGGGGCAACGGTGAGAATGGTCAGCACCAGCAGGACTTGCAGGGCGGTGGATACTTCTGCTGGTGTATTGGCTTCTTTGACACCGACAGAGAGTGTCGGAAGATTGACAGCCATAGCGGCCATGGGCAGCAAGATTAAGAACAGTGCAAGAAGAAGAGTGCTTCGCTTCATTTGCTCTCAGCCAGGATGCTGGAAAAATCTGAATCGTTGCTGGGCTGATTGGATGGATTAAGGTCGGCCAGCAATGTTATATTGCCTGCATTGATTGCCAATAAATATTCACGCCCCCGGACCTCGACCAGGGCCAGAGTCGCTTTGGGTTGGAGTGGGCGCATCTCGATCACACGAATGGCGGTGCCACCGATTTTACTTAAAAAGAAACGTTTGCGGGCCAAGGCATAGAAAGCGAAAATCAGGCCGATGACAATGAGTAGTGCCCAGAGGGTTTGTAGGGCAGCAGAGGTCATGGATGGCGGTTCACCAGCCAGCGCTGTGACCGGATAAAGGGTGAAGAGGCAGACCAAGGCAGTTCGCATGTTACCCAAGGTTTTCAACCCGATCCGCCTGGCTAACGACCTCGGTCAGTTTAATGCCGAACTTGTCGCCAACCTTGACGGCTTCTCCGCGGGCAATCAGTCGTGAGTTGACATAAAGATCAAGTGGTTCGCCGGCAAGTTTATCCAGCTCGACCACATATCCCTCTCCCATCTGGAGCAGATCCTTCAACAGGATTCTGGCTCGGCCGACCTCAACCGATACCTGTAAAGGCACGTCATAGAGAAATTCTAGCTCCCTAGAATAATTATCAAAACCACTTCGGGGGCTGGTCGTGTGCGCGGTCTCCTTGAGTAACTCTGCGGTCTCCTCAGGATTCAGGGTGTTTGACCGCTCTTGTTCCAAATCCTCAGGCGTTGCCATGGATTCCTCCTAATCTGTTGCTGTAACGTCCGGTAATGTGAAAGGCTTTTTTGCCGTTTCTCTCTCCAGGAATGGCCAGGAAAAGAGGATTGTCTTCAACCATAACCGTGAGCGGTTGATCTGGGTTGTACGGGAGAGAAATGATATCGCCGGGCTGGAGGCTGAGGATCTTGCGGATGGTCATGTTGAGATGGCCGGAACTGGCGGTGACCAAGCTTTCCATTTCCAGCGCTTCATGGACGATAGTCCGGGTCCAACTGTTGGCGGTGGCCTGGGTTATGGTCACTAGAGCTTTGAATTTTTCCCGGAGCGGCTCCAACGTGAGATAGGGAACAATCAGACGCATCTGTCCGCACTGTTCACCAGAGAGTCTGATATGGAACCGGGTGACCAAGACTTCGACTTCCGGTTCAACAATACTAACCAGACGAAAATTGTTTTCCACCTTGGACAGTGTTGTCTGTAACTCATGCACCGGCCGCATGGCTGCTTGGAAATCATGACTGATGTCCTGCATGCAGGATTTGAGAATGGCCATTTCAATAGTGGTTAGGTTCCGATCCAGGGCGAGTGATTCGCTGGATTGGGCAGAGCCGAGCATAATTTCCAGTAAGGTGAAGGACATTAGGTTGTCAAAATGAAAAAGACAGCCATGCTTTAGAGGGGAAAGTCCATAAATGCCCACGGCTCCTTGACTTTTCAAATCAAGTAAACTCTGTTGAAAGTTTGTGGTCGAAATCTCTTCACGGTCCACAGTGAAGTTGCGTTGCAGGGTGTTGGTTAGGCTGGTGGAAAATCTGCGCGCGAAGTTGTCGAGAATGATATCCAGGTTGGGGACCCGCATCTCGCCGGAACTTTGTGCCCGTTCATAGGTCTGAAAGAGATCAATATCGGTCGACGGAAGAAGACGACGGCGATGGCGCGGATCTTGATCCACGAGGTCCATCGACACCTTGCCCGCTTTGATCGCCGAAAGCAGATCGGCGATTTCTTGTTTAGAAAGTATCGGTTCCACAACGATTACTGAACGACAAAGTCTGTAAGATAAACGTTTTTAACCTTGCCAGTTTTAAGAAACGCATTGATTTTACTCTTTAATTCTGCCTTGACTTGGTTCTTCCCTTGCAGATCCTGTAACTCCTCAAATGTTTTGTTGCCGATGAGAAGAAGGATGGCATCTCGAATTTGCGGCATGCGTTTGTTCACCTCTTCCTGGGTTTCGGGTTTATCCAGTTCCAAGGAAAGTGACGCTTTAACATAATGGGCTGTATCCTCACCGATGATGTTGACTACAAACTCCTTGATTTCAACCATCGGTCCAATCTCGGCATCTTCCGGAACAGGTTTGATCAGGGCTGCTGCCTTGCTTTCCTCTATTTGCTTACGCTTGAGCTCTTCTTGTTTGGGCTTGAGTATAAGAAAGTAATAGCCACCTCCGCCACCGGCAAGAAGCAAGATCAGGGCAACGGCAATAATAATGATCAGTTTCTTTTTACCGCCCTTCTTTTCTGCCTCAGGGGTACTATCTTTTTTTTCTTTTTTTTCTTCTTTTTCTACCATGATGTGATCCTTGTATAATTTTACCCTGTATCAAAAAGGAATTGGGGTCATAGGTTTGCCATCTTGATTAACCGGTCGATCGCTGCGAAGGATGAAATCGACCCTTCGGTTTTGGGCCATGTTATCCGGTGTGGTATTGGGAGCAATCGGACGGGTCGCACCATAACCGGCAGCGGACATCCGGTCCTGGGTAAAAAGTTCGCCCCGCTGATAAAAGGCCATAACCGATACAGCCCGAGCCACTGACAAATCCCAGTTGGACATTTTCCCTCCGCTAATCGGGGTCGGGTCGGTGTGTCCCTCGATGCGCATCGTCATTGGAAGGGGCCGAATGATATCGGCGACTTTGCGCAGGATGGGGTAGGAGGCTGGGTTGAGTTCGGTTTGTCCGGGTTCGAAGAGCACCTTGTCGTTGATACGAAGGATGATTGAATCGTTATCTTTCTGAACCACTTCAATCTGTTTGTCGAGTTTGGTCATCTCCAGATCAGTCTTAATCCGTTTGAAATACTGAATAGGAGATTGACGGGGAATCGGCGTGAATTTGGATTTAGGCGGTGAGGGGATAATAGGGATGGAAAAGGGCACAGGTGCAGCCTTGGTGCTCCAGCCAAACGCAGATTCAATAGAGGTCTTGGCCTGGACAAATTTGGTCGGATCCATGCTGGCCATGGTCAACAAAAGAACAAAAAAGGTCAAGAGCAGGGTGACAAGGTCACTGTAGGTGGCCATCCACATTGGCAAACCCGCTGGGGGGCATTCAGGACACTTACCCATGATGTATCCTCCTTATTTAAACACGGACTCGCGTTTTTTAGGCGCAAGATAGGCATGGAGTCGTTGTTCCATTATTCTTGGGTTTTCTCCCGAGAGTATAGATTCCATGCCCTCGGTGATGACCGTTTTCTGTAGAATTTCCGTTTTGGAGCGTGTTTTTAATTTTCCTGCCATGGGGATAAAGAGAATGTTGGCTAAAACCGACCCATAGAAAGTCGTCAGAAGGGCAACGGCCATGGCTGGACCAATGGCAGCCGGATCGCTCATATTTTGCAACATCTGCACCAAGCCGATCAGTGTTCCGACCATGCCCATGGCTGGGGCGATGGCGCCCATGGTGTCAAGGATTTGAGCACCTCCGCCATGACGGGAGGCAATGTTGTCTATTTCATTGAGCAGCATGGCCTTGAGTTCGGCAGGCTCTTGGCCGTCCACCGCCATCTGCAGGGCTTTAACCATGAACTGGTCGTCTATCGAATCGATCTGGTCCTGCAGGGACAGGATGCCGCCTTTGCGGGCTTTATTGGCAAAATCGATCATCTGCACAATCAGCTTGTTGGTATCCGGCTCTTTGATAAGTACGGTTTTTTTAAAAATAGCTATAGTTCCAATAACATCAGCCAACGGGAAGTTGATGAGCGATACACCTATGGTCCCGCCGAAAACAATAGCTATCGAGGGAACATCGATAAAGATCGATAGAGGGCCACCCATGAGAATCGCCCACACCATAAGGCCGAAGGCCAGAACAATACCGACTAGGGTTGCAATATCCACGTGGGTTATCCTTCACGGGCAAGAGTGATGAAACAGAAACGAAGCGATTTTTCTAGAACTGTTGGACTTTAGCGAAAAAACGATTCAAGATCAAGAAAGCAAGGGAAATGCCAGATATTATATTCGGAGGGATAGGAGGGGAGTGGACAGAAAATCATAGAGTTGGAGCGATTGAAAAAAGAAAAGCTGCACCACCATTGGCGGCAGTGCAGCTTTTTGTCAAAATATTGGCAGCAAGTAAGAGCTAGCGCTTCAAGTTGATCAACTCAGAGAGCATTTCATCCACTGTGGTGATGATTTTTGAGTTTGCTGAGAACCCTCGTTGGGTAGTTATCATTTTGACAAATTCCTGGCCCATGTCCACATTGGATTGCTCCAAGGAGTTGGTGAAAACTTTTCCCAATTCAGGACCGGGGAGGCCGACACGAATGGTTCCTACTTCGGTAGATGCGATGTAACGGTTCGAACCCGCAAGTTTCAGGCCACCAGTATTTTGAAATTTAGCAAGCACAAGCTGAGAAATGTTGACTTGTTTTCCATTGGAATACGAAGCAACCACAATTCCGTCGCTGTTGATTGCAACATTGGTTAGCTCACCAGCCCCATAACCATTTTGTTTTTGGCCAATAACTATGGAATCGCTATCATACTGCGTACAATCGAAAGACAAGTCCATTATTTGCGGGGTTTGGGCACCATTAGTCCAGGTTGGAAGGGTTATTGTAACTGTTACAGGGTCAATAACACCGTCACCGGTGGTGTCTAGGAGATTTCCATCTTCATCAAACGTTAGGTCAAGAGGTGCTGTAGGGGACTGATTGGGGTCAGCTACGCAAGCGATAGGCGTGGTGTTGTCTCCGTCGACAGTGTATCCCATATTCCAGGTGTTTGTTGAATCGTCAATTAATCTCCAATATACTGTTAATAGATGAGATTCACCTAGTGAATCAAAAATTTCACTTGATGCAGAATAGTTATAGGAGTTTTTGTCGGTAGGGTCAATGCCTGTGTTGATTTCTACAGGTACATCTCCTGTGGTCATGCCGATTGATTCAGCATTACCGCCGAGGGTAATACTGGAGTTACTCATGTCTGTATGTAAGCTAATTATGCCATTTTCACCTTCCGCAACGGTGCCGGCTTCAAGGCCTGTGTTTGCCGCCGAAGCTAATCCGGAAAGAGATACGCTAATTTCCGCACCCGTTGTATTCGAAAGGATAATGGCATTGAGCACGGTACCGTTGGTGCCGTCGCCAATCGTGGCCGTAACGCCTGTGTTTGTGGTCATGCTGTTAATGGCATCAGCCACATTTTGAGCTTGAGATGCTGCGTTTGCCCCAGCGGAGACGGCGCCTATCGAGATTCCATTAATTGAAATATCTCCATGGGTTAATGCGCTTAACGTACTAACCGCCGTGTCTGAAACTTTGTAATTTCCTTTCTGCGTCGCGGTAACACCTGTTGTTCCTGATAACGCGTTGATTTCAGCTAATTTTCCAGTTGATGTCGTTGCTGTTCCACCAACCGACGTACCGTTAATAGTCAAGGTCGTCATGGGGGCATTTGATGGCGCAAAATCTGAGGTGGCTACCTTATCCCCATAAGCCATTTCTGTTGAATTTTCATTTAAGTTGGTGTTGAAAGTTAATTCCGAAGTAGAGTTCGCCGGAATTAAGCCAACATTGGCCACTTGAATATCTGATGGATCGCTAGGGAGTAATTCATTGTTGTTGACGGTATCGAATTGCTTCCCTTGTACAATTAGTCCTTCGGGATTGACGAGATAACCTTGGTTATTGAAGCGGAATGCACCTGCTCTGCTGTAGTATGAGGTACTCACACCCTCTTCTTTTAAGACGAAGAAACCATCACCTTCAACAGCAACATCAGTACCGGAAGATGTTGTTTCAAATGTGCCTTGACTAAAGATGTTGTCAACGGTTGAGAGTCCAACACCACGGCCAACTTGCGATGAACCTCCTGAGCCGAAAACATTACTTGAAAGTAAATCAGAGAAAACTGTGCGTGAACCTTTGTATCCTAATGTATTGGTATTTGATAAGTTATTTCCTATAACGCTCATTGCCTGGGAGTTGGTGTTGAGTCCACTGACTCCGCTAAACATTGCACTTTGAATACCCATAACAACCTCCTGCGTGGGTGATAATTATATGATAATTGATGATTATTTTTATCCAGTGAAAAGATTTTTTTAGTGAGTGAAAATCTTTTTCTCAATTATCCCCGCGCCGTCCGTTGCTTGAGAGATACGTTTTCTGGTTTTTCAGTTACAAATTTATTGTACTGTTAGCTGTTGTCTTAATGGGCCTGTTATTGGGAAGAAGCTGAGGCCGAATCTGTACTGTAGGCCCCGTAAATCAAGGAAAGCCCATAACTCCCGGAATTCGTAGTGATTTGAGGTTCACTCCCGCTTAGATCAACACCCGTGACTGTAGTGCGGACCAGTGGTGTTACGGTAGCGCTGCTGTCTCCACTGGTTGCATTCACGGTAAAGGTATATTTTCCTGCTGTTACGCTCTCCCCACCTGCATCTTTTCCGTCCCAGGAGAGAAAATGGTTGCCTTCCGCGAGTTCGTCTGCAGAAATTGTGGCCACATTTTTGCCGGCACTGTTGGTGATGGTAACTGTTGCACTTGATACTGATCCGTCAATTTTATAACCGATATCAACAGGCTCACCTGTAAAGGCAATGGAATCGCCTTCCACAACCACATCTTGCCCCATAAGATTAAGCGCAGAGATGCTTTGCGATTTGGTGGTAGTCGTTGCGAGCTCGTCCATCGCGTCGTTTAAATTGAAGAGCTGTTCCAGCTGGCTGTATTGGGCAAGCTGAGACGTGAATTCGGTGGCGTCAGTTGGGTTGAGTGGATCTTGGTTCTGTAATTGGGCAACCAGCAAAGTTAGAAATTGATCCTGGCCAAGGCTTTGCGCACTGGTTGACGAGGTCGTTGAGGTCGTCGATGAGGAAACGCCGGGAATAGTGCTCATGGATCACTCCGTTTATTAGGCAATTGCGTTGAAATTATTGTTAGCTGCATCAATTTCAACAATATCTTCTTCGAGCTCAAGGGCGAAGTCGGATTGTGTCTCTTTGCGCTGAGTAAACTGCTCTGCTTGTTGCCAGGCATTGTTGTTCTGGAATCTTTCTCCAGCTGCGTTGTCATTATTAGCCACGGTGACTTCAATCTGCTGAAGATGCAAGCCCTGTTGCTCCAGTGCTTCACGAAGCCGTGGCATATGGCGGTCAATCATTTCCTGAGCATGGGGTGATTGGGTGGTAATGTGGGCTTTAACATTGTCATGCTCAATTTTAATTTCCATGCGTAACTCCCCCAGTTCTTGGGGGTGAAGCTTCAAATTAACGGAACCGGTTTCAAGACGCTTATTCACTGAAAAATTTCTGATCATCTGATCGACAACCGTGCTGTCCGGCACAAGATTTCCTGAACCAAGTTGGTAATAGCTCCCCGCAGTCGAGGCCAGAGAAGATGGCGTCGAACTCGTTGGACTACTAGTGGCTTGCACACCAAACGACAGAGGTGAAGTGTTGAGAGGTTGGATATTAGCCTCTTGAGCTCCAGTTGGTTGATCTGGAGAATGCATGCTGCGGAGCTCTTGATTGCCTCCATTAAACAAGTTTGACTGGGGCTGTTCGTTTTTGTTGGAGGAGCTTTTTTCTGAAGAGGTCGTCATATTGCTGGTCTCATTGGCAAGGTGCGAGTGAATATAACGACCATTTAAATCAAGAGTATTGGACTCTTGATGAAGAGTCTGGTTGCCCGCAGTGCTCGTTGTTCCGGTTGGCGGTAATGATGTGTCCTTGTTCTGCTCAATAGTAATAATTTGGCCATACTTGTTCTGCACAAGTAGGGGGGGAGCGGAATTTTCGATCACCTCGCCAGAAAGTTGACTGGTTTGATTTGTAGTGCTTATGGAGCCATCGCTTGGGTTGAAAATGATCGTCGTCCCTGTTGAGGCCTTTATTTCATTTGGTAAATTGTTTTGCGTTGCTTGAATAGTTTGTTTTTGAGTGGTCTGTCCTGCTTCAGCAGGAGGTGTGCTCCCCGATTGTTCAGGTTGGAATGAAAATGCCTGATCTTCCTGGTTTAAGAAAGCAGTTGCTTCAACAATCCTGGCAGTTGGTACGGTGGTATCGCCTTTAAAATCTTGTTGGTAAGTAAAGGGTTGATCTTGCGTTTTCTGAAGAGTAGTTGATTTAGAGTTGTCTGCAGTTGTTACAGTGGTATCGCTCTTAAAATTTTGTTGGTAAGTAAAGGGTTGATCTTGCGTTTTCTGAAGAGTAGTTGATTTAGAGTTGTCTGCAGTTGTTACAGTGGTATCGCTCTTAAAATTTTGTTGGTAAGTAAAGGGTTGATCTTGCGTTTTCTGAAGAGTAGTTGATTTAGAGCTGTCTGTAGTTGGCGCAGTGGTATTGCTCTTAAAATTTTGTTGGTAAGCAAAGGGTTGATCTTGCGTTTTCTGAAGAGTAGTTGATTTAGAGTTGTCTGTAGTTGGTGCAGTGGTATCGCTCTTAAAATCATGTTGGTAAGCAAAGGGTTGATCTTGCGTTTTCTGAAGAGTAGTTGATTTAGAGTTGTCTGTAGTTGGCGCAGTGGTATTGCTCTTAAAATCATGTTGGTAAGCAAAGGGTTGATCTTGCGTTTTCTGAAGAGTAGTTGATTTAGAGCTGTCTGTAGTTGGCGCAGTGGTATCGCTCTTAAAATCTTGTTGGTAAGTAAAGGGTTGATTTTGCGTTTTCTGAAGAGTAGTTGATTTAGAGTTGTCTGCAGTTGGTGCAGTGGTATCGCCTTTAAAATCTTGTTGGTAAGTAAAGGGTTGATCTTGCGTTTTCTGAAGAGTAGTTGATTTAGAGTTGTCTGCAGTTGTTACAGTGGTATTGCCTTTAAAATCTTGTTGGTAAGTAAA
>JAQUEZ010000142.1 GCA_028684915.1 Desulfobulbus sp. | reverse complement strand
GAACCTTTACAACGTGCAGATGGAACTGCGCCACGAATATGAAAACATCAAGACGCTTGCAGTCCTTGGCAAGGTGCAGGATCTCCGCCTGCTCGACAGCGTCTTTCGCCAGCACCGCCCCTCCGTAGTGTTCCACACCGCCGCCTACAAACATGTGCCGCTGGTGGAGCGCAACCCGTGGCAGGCGGTGTACAACAACATCTTTGCCACCCAGTTGCTGATGGAAGCGTCGATCATACATGGCGTTGATCGGTTCGTGCTCGTTTCCACCGACAAGGCGGTGCGGCCCACCAATGTCATGGGCGCCTCCAAACGGGTGACGGAGTTGTTGATGCTTGCCTACAGTCGCCATTGCTGGGACGGGACCTTCAGCCCCGCTTGGTCGCGGGCCCAGCAGGAGGCCGACGCCTGCGCGCAAGGGCCGAGCCCAATGCCCACCGCCCACCGCACCCGGTTCATGGGAGTGCGGTTCGGCAATGTGTTAGGTTCGTCCGGCTCGGTCATCCCGCTGTTCAAGCGGCAGATTGAAAAAGGCGGGCCCGTAACGGTGACCCATCCCGATGTCACCCGCTACTTCATGTCCGCCGAGGAAGCGGCGCAACTGATCCTGCAAAGCGGCTCCATGGGTGAAGGCGGCGAAATCTTCATTCTCAAGATGGGCGACCCGATCAAGATCGACCAGATGGCCCGTGAACTGATCAGGCTGACCGGCCGTGAACCGGACCGCGAGATTGAGATTCGTTATGTCGGCCTGCGCGCCGGTGAAAAATTGTATGAAGAGCTGATTACCGAAGGCGAGGGCATTGTCGACACCCATCACGAGAAAATCATGGTGCTGGGGGGAGCGGAGACTATCGCCTGCACGATGTTGGGCGATCAACTGGAAATATTGGCGCAAAAATCTCAGGCGCTTGACAATAACGGCATCAAGGAAACCTTGCATCAGATTGTTCCCGAATACACTCCTGACTATGCAATTGTTTAATGGATAACACAAAAAATGTAACATACGTCGAAGAAGAGCCCTCGTCCCCCCCCCTGCAAATCTAATAGCCTTTGTGTTGGTCGCCATCTCCTCAATGGTCATCGAAGTGCCCTGGTTTGGTTCACGGGATTATCGGGGCGTGGAAAATCAACAGTAGCGCATGTTTTGGGAAAACTCTACAAAGTGCCCCTTCAACTTACGCCATATTATGAAAAGTTACCTGTTGGGAGAAGCCCGCTTTCACGATTTCCTGGCTATCCCCCGTTTCCTCTTAGACCAAGACCGTTCGGCCCAGCATTTGCCAAGGCGAAAATTTTTGCATGACCACGATGAACCATTCCACCAATCCTTTAGCTCTCTTTCGTAGCCTCGCCCGCAATCGCCAATTGCTGTGGCAGATGACCAAACGTGACGTCGTTGGCCGGTACCGCGGCTCGATCTTGGGCCTTTTCTGGTCTTTTTTTCAGCCGATTTTCATGCTGGCGATTTACACCTTTGTTTTCAGTGTGGTGTTCCAGGCCAAATGGGGTCAGAGCCACTCGGAAAGCAAGACCGAGTTCGCCATCATCCTGTTCGCCGGGTTGATCATGTTCAATCTTTTTGCTGAGGTCATCAACCGGGCCCCCAGCCTAATTTTGAGTAATGTAAACTATGTGAAAAAGGTGGTTTTTCCGTTGGAAATCCTCCCGGTGGTGGCTGTTGGATCGGCCCTTTTTCATGCCCTGATCAGCGTGTTGGTGCTGCTCGCTTTTCACGTTCTTGTCAATCATACGCTCCCGCTCACCGCCCTACTGCTGCCCGTTGTGCTGCTCCCTTTGCTAATGATGACGTTAGGGGGGGTATGGGCACTCGCCTCTCTGGGCGTGTTTCTACGCGACGTAGGGCAAACAATCAGCATTCTCACCACGGCGCTGATGTTTCTCAGCCCCATTTTCTTTCCGGCATCGGCCTTGCCCGAACAAATTCGCAGTTACCTCTTTCTCAATCCGCTGGCCTTCATTATCGAACAAACCAGAGGTGTGCTGATTTTGGGCAACCTACCAGACTGGCAAGGCCTGGGGCTTCACTTATTGATCGATACGCTGTTTGCTTGGGTTGGCTTGTTCTGGTTTCAAAAAACGCGCAAGGGGTTTGCCGATGTCCTCTGATCTTGCCATCAAAGTCGAAAATTTGAGCAAGTGCTACCAAATCTACGACACTCCGCGTGACCGGTTGCGGCAGTTTGTGTTGCCTAGGGCCAAACATGCCGTTGCCCGCCTCATCCGCCAAACCCCATCCACCACAAATTACTACAAAGAATTCTGGGCACTGAATAACGTGTCGTTCGAGGTGCACAAAGGAGAAACGGTCGGAATCATCGGCCGCAATGGTTCCGGCAAGTCCACCTTGTTGCAGCTGATCTGCGGCACCTTGACGCCCACCAGCGGCAGCATCAATGCCAATGGCCGGATTGCCGCTCTGTTGGAACTAGGCTCTGGGTTTAACCCTGAGTTCACCGGTCGTGAAAATGTGTATATGAATGCAGCTGTTCTGGGCCTTGACAAAGATGAAATTGATGCGTGTTTTCAGAAAATCGTTGAATTTGCTGACATCGGTGATTTCATTGAACAGCCAGTTAAAATCTACTCTAGCGGCATGACGGTCCGTCTGGCGTTTGCTGTCCAAGCACAAGTAAATCCTGATATTTTGATTGTGGATGAGGCGCTGTCCGTTGGTGATGCTAAGTTCCAAGCAAAATGCTTTGAACGGCTTCGCCAACTCAAAGAACAAGGTGCCAGTATTCTACTGGTAACTCATTCCAGCGAGCAAATTGTTACCCATTGTTCAAATGCCTTATTGCTCGAACAGGGAAATATGTTGATGAATGGTGAGCCACGCCAAGTGGTAAATCGTTACGTAGACCTGCTCTTTGGGAAAGAAAGGACAAACGCACCAGATACCCAGAATGACACCGAAGGCAAATATCCTCCGCCCGCGGGGCATTTACTCAACCTCTCGCAAGACATATTTTCTACCCGCCATGGGTATAACTCGCACGAATATCGGTGGGGGGATGGTGCAGCAACGATCACCGACTACTATCTGGAAGCCGAAGGCGACCCCTTTCCCACTTCGATCAAAACTGGAAAAGGGGTCACGCTCAAGGTGGCTATTCGTTTTAATACCGCGCTTTTTCGTCCTATTCTTGGCATTACGATCAAGACCAAGGAGGGCGTCGCTGTTTACGGGACCAATTCTGAGACATTAGCCTTTGCCCCCTTCGGCGAACTTGGCAACCCCTCCACCTCAGTGGTTATGAAGGTATGCTTTAACTGCGAGCTTGCTTCCGGCGATTACTTCATCTCAATTGGTGTCGCCACTCGTAAAGGTGAAGAAATCATCCCTCATGACAGACGCTACGATGCTATCCACATCGTAGTGCCCCCAAATCGAATTTTTTTCGGCATTGCCAACCTTGGGTTAACGATGCAGGTTGCACAGGCAAACTGATGACATTCACACTTGAAAAACAGGGGTACCAATTTGATCGGGAACAACGTATCTGGATGCGATGCGGGTACGGCGGCATCAAATACAGCGACGGGAATGCAGTCGAGCAGCACCTTGCTCGGATACTTACAGAAGCCAAGGATCTCTCTATTTTTTCTGTGGAGCTTGCCGCAAAATGCACCGATTGGCCTTCATTATATCACCTGGCAAGTACCAGAACAAACATCCTGCGGCCATTTCAAGATATCCTGCACGGCGCTCGAGTTCTTGAAATCGGTGCTGGGTGTGGCGCCATAACCCGTTTTCTGGGTGAGTCTGGAGTTGATGTCTTAGCACTTGAAGGTAGTCCTCGCCGCGCTGCCATTGCCAGGACAAGAACGCGAGACCTACCGAATGTAACAGTCCTCGCGGAGAAATTTGACCAGTTCCGACATGATCAGCGATTTGACGTAATTACCCTTATTGGTGCGCTTGAATACGCCAACCTGTTTACGTCAGACGAGAACCCGCCGCTAGCAATGTTGCGGCAGATACGTTCTCTATTGCAACCGGATGGGAAGCTGATCATTGCCATAGAGAATCAGCTTGGCCTGAAATATTTTGCTGGTGCTCCGGAAGACCACATCGGGCAATCGATGTACGGTATTGAAGGGCGTTACCGCAAGGACCAACCACAAACATTTGGGCGTAAAGTGCTTGCACAGCTCTTGTGCGGAGCAGGGTTTGCTTCAGCGCAGTTTATGGCTCCGTTTCCGGATTATAAATTCCCTGTTTCCATCGTTACTGAGGAGGGTTTTTCTGCCACAGACTTTGATGCCAGTTCCTTGGCTTGGCAGAGCGTGCGACGTGACCCACAACTCCCGCCCTCTCTATCCTTTTCGCCTGAGCTGACTTGGCCTGCCATCTTTAAAAATGGCATTGCCTTAGATCTGGCCAACTCTTTCCTCGTCGTTGCATCGCCATCTGGCGGTCAGCACAATGACGGATATCCTCTTGCTTACCATTACAGCACTGATCGCCGTCCCGAATTTTGCAGGGAAACCCGTTTCGTGCGCAACGCTTCGGGATTGCTATCAGTACATTACCGTCGCCTTGCCCGCCTCGCTGGCAAGGCGACGAAAACACCAGATTCTGGTTATCGTTTCTTGCTGCCGGAAAATGACGTTTACACCTTAGGCTGTCTCTTCTCCAAGGAATTCGTCGACTTGGTTTCCAATCCTGGCTGGGCGATACAAGATGTTGCGGCTTTTATTGACCGCTATATTAGCCTGTTACGGAGGCTCTTGAATCGCGACGGGTATCCTTCCGAGTTGAAATCGGTCTATGAAAAGCTGCCGGGGCGTTATCTGGACGCAGTGCCGCAAAACCTCGTTCTCGATGCAGATGGTCAAGTGGCTTTCATTGATGCGGAATGGACTGCCGAGTTTGGCATCGAGCTGGGGCACCTCCTCTTCCGCGGTCTCCTGTGGTTGATAGCGGGTGTCTCGCGAGTTGCCTCCCCGTGTGTACAGGATACCCTGACACGCAGGTGGTTTATCGAAGGCGTTCTGGAAGAATGCGGGCTGTCACTTTCCTCTGCTGATTTTTCCCGTTATCTAAAATTGGAAGCTGGGTTTCAGGAGTTCGTGACCGGTCGTTCTGCCCGCGAGTTCATGAACTGGTGGCCGGAAGAGTTGCTCCCGGGTTTAGGCGCAGAGCAAGACAATGTAACCTTGTATTGGGCTCCGCAGAACGAGGATTTTTCGGAAAACAGTGCGGTCCGTCTTCCGATTGATGGCCTGCGTGGCACGATCGAATTCGTATTGCCAGAATCGACTCCACCCATGGCCCGGCTACGTCTTGACCCTTTTGAACAAAAGGGCTGGAATCGGGTATTCTCGCTCGAACTACTCGACAAGGTTGGCAACAAGCGCTGGGTGTGGGAATTCGGAACCGATGATGTTGCCATGAGAGGGTTGCATGCCTTGCAGGACAGGCAGAAGCAAAATACGATTTTGTTGTATGCGTTTGACGCTGACCCTCAGTTGCTGATAAACTTGCCACTCGAAGTGCTTCGAGTACTAGAGTCTGGTTGGAGATTGCGGCTCGACCTTGAAATATTGGCTGGTAAAGATATTGTGGAGGTAGTAGCGGAACGAGACGGACTAATTAACAGCCTTAACAAGACTGTAGTGAAAAGAGACGGACTGATCGACAGCCTCAACCAGACAGCGGCGGAACGAGATGCACTGATCGACAGCCTCAACCAGACTGTCACGGAACGAGATGGACTGATCGACCGACTTACGCACGAAATCAAAGCCCTGCGTCATTCCACAAGTTGGAAACTCACCACCCCTCTTCGCTGGCCGATTCATCAATTGAAGCGTGCTCGACATCTTGCAAGGATCGCTCCGCGCGCACTTGAAGTCGGTGGGGGGATCGGTCCCACCACAATGAAAGCTTGGCGACTTTATCGTAGCGAAGGTCTGGCCGGACTCAAACGAGGAATTGTTTCCGTTCAATCGCCTAGCGAAATCAAACCGACCTCACAATCCAACGGTTTTGACCGCAATGACTACGAAGAGTGGGTTCGTCGCTATGACACCCTCGACGACAATGCGCGTCAACGAATCACCGACCTGATCGCCGCATTTCCACGAGAACCTAAAATATCGGTCCTCATGCCGGTGTACGACCCGCCGCTCAACTTCCTGGACGCGGCGATCTGGTCGGTGCGCAAACAATTATACCCTCACTGGGAGTTATGTATTGCCGACGATGCCTCGAAGAACCAAGCCGTTCGGGATTTACTGAACAAGCACGCCAAAGAAGACGAGCGCATCAAAGTTGTCTGTCGCACAACAAACGGCCACATCTCTGCTGCATCCAACTCGGCGCTCGAGTTGGCTACTGGCGAATTTGTTGCTCTATTGGACCACGACGATTTATTAACAGAGCATGCTTTATTCTGGATTGCCCAGACGACCCTCGGCTCCCCTGACGTCGGCTTAATTTATTCCGATGAAGACAAAATTGACGAAAGCGGCAAGCGATACCATCCCTACTTCAAATGCGAATTGAATCCGGAATTGTTGTTGGCGCAGAATATGATCTGCCATCTGGGAGTCTATCGCCGCGACTTGCTAGAAACGACTGGACGATTTCGCACAGGCTTTGAAGGTGCGCAGGACTATGATTTGGCGCTGCGTGTTATCGAGCGATTGGCGCCCGAACAAATCAAACATATTCCGCGCGTTCTCTACCACTGGCGGGCGATTGCAGGCAGCACAGCCTTGGCGAGTAGTGAAAAAAATTACGCCGCAGAAGCCGGCCGTAAAGCGGTAACGCAACACTTGCAAAGGCGTGGGTTGCAGGCTGAAGTCTGTCCCGCTCCAGACGCCCCCACCATGAATCGTGTTCGATTTGCTTTGCCCAGCCCCGCACCGCTGGTCACCATAATTATTCCGACACGAGATCGTGCCGATTTGCTGGCGACCTGCATCAACTCAATTCTCACTCTCTCTACATACCCTGCCTTGGAGATCGTCATTGTCGACAATGGCAGTGTGCAACCGGAAACCGCAAAATTCTTTACTAGCCTGCCCCCAGATCAAATAAAAATCATCCGCGATGATTTACCCTTCAATTTTTCTCGGCTCAACAATTTGGGTGCGCAAAAAGCGCGGGGCGAAATCCTCTGTTTGATGAACAACGACATCGAAGTTCTTTCGCCCGACTGGCTTGAAGAGATGGTGTCGTTCGCCTGTCGGCCGGAGGTCGGCTGCGTTGGCGCCAGAATGTGGTACCCCGATGGTCGTCTGCAACATGGCGGTGTTTTGCTTGGGGTGGGGAGAGTGGCTGGTCATTCACATAAATATTTGTCCAAGGGGCATCCAGGTTATTTTTGCAGGGCAAATTTGCATCAAAATCTCAGTGCAGTTACCGCAGCATGCCTTACAATACGGCGTTCCGTTTATCAGCAAGTGGGTGGGCTAGATGAAACCTTCGCAGTGGCGTTCAATGATGTTGATTTTTGCCTTCGAGTTCGCGAAGCGGGGTACCGGAATGTCTGGACGCCCTATGCGGAAATGATCCACCACGAATCTGTTACTCGTGGCGCAGAGGATACTCCTGAAAAACAAGCCCGTTTTAGGGGGGAAGTGCGCAAGATGCAAGAGCGTTGGGGCAAAGCCTTGCTCAACGACCCTGCCTACAGCCCAAATTTGACCTTGGATCATGAAGATTTCAGCCTCGCTTGGCCGCCGCGAGTAGATTTACAGATGACACACAAAAGATTTCACGCTCAATAAAGGCGACTCTCTAGCGGCAAATCTTGATGTGGCGGCTGTAGTTAACGCCGGTGAATTTCCAAGCGGGCGCAACTATTATGCACGCTTGGGCAAGAACGAAGAGAGCAGGTTAACTCCATTGTCGGGTAAAACGTCGAGCCATTAAGCAATAAAAGAGCCAGCTCTTGCGAGAGCGTCTCTCTTGCGGAGGGATACTCTGCACCGGGTACGCTCTCGTTGATGACGCTCCAACACGGAGTCTCTTTTCGAAAACCATGCACCAGGGCGTTGCGTTGATTGCAAGAAAAACAGGAGCATACCAAAAAGATTTATAAAAATTGGACGTAGACGCATCTGATGTTGTCGACACAATGTTTCCATTTCAACATTTCAGTCAACGATTCCGCACTCACAAGACACCTTTCAGAAAGAAAAAACAGAAAACCTGTTTTAAATTCAAGTCTTCAGACAAAAAGGAGTGTATCTTGAATAGGTTGCTCAATAAATATCCATACCCAATTTTACTTTTGGCACTGATTTTCACGCTCAAAGCACTCTATCTTGCCTTTTTTGTAACGCCCCTCTGGGATATTCCGGACGAAACTGGACATTTTTCCTATGTTCGAGATCTGGCTGAAGGACGCGGCTTGCCATTGTTAGGGAAGGCCATGATTAAGGCCGATGTGATGGCGCATGTATCACACAACCAGAACGCCAAGCCTGTAGCAAACTGGATCGCTCAACATCCCCCTATTTATTACCTAATTGCTGCCGTGCCGCTCAAGATTGGCATGGCAGCCACCTCTGAGCCAGAATTACTTTTCCGTCTGCCAAGGTTGGTAGCAGCTATCTCCGGCGGCCTGCTACTGTTAGTGTTGTTCCGGACCATGAGGACATTAGGACTCGATAACTACCGCGCAGCTGCTCTCGCCGCCGCCATCGGCTTCATCCCGATGGTGTCTCACTTGGCTTCCGGAACCAACCACGACGTTACCCTATTCTTATTTTCGGCATTGGTTGTGCATTTTCTAGCTCGCTTCCTGTTGCACCGCCAACTGAGCGATGCCTATTGGTGCGCTGCATGGATGACGCTGGCTGCAGGTACAAAGATGACGGCTTGGGTTGTCATCCTACCTTTGTTAGCAGTCTTTACTTTTGAGATAAAAGGCCATGTGAAACATCGACTCAGACATATATGCGGAATAACTGCCGCTATGGCTATTATTCCAGCAGTTTGGATGACACGTAATTTCATATATTTTCACGACCCAATGTACACCGCGGCCACGAATAAAATCGATCAATCAATAAATAAATCTTTATACAATTTTATTGAATATATATTGTCAAACTCAATCACAGAGCGCCTGACACTTCATTTTTACGGTCTCTTTGGATGGGTAGGGACGGGGCGTGGTAAGGTTGTAATAATGCCTATACACGGATTACCTTACTCTTTTTTTTCTCTTGTTCTCGTAGCGAGTGTGCTACTTGTTACATTTTGGAGCAGCCTGATTATTTATCGCGGAATGCCTGGATTCTCCAGGGTTGTATCTCTGAATCTTCCAAATCAGGCCCGGCGGGAAGGGGGCCAATCAATCTTCATTAAATTTTTTTCTCCCCGAGTGCTTCTTTTTGTCATTTCAGCAGGAACGTTAATATTTTTTGAGAATTATCATTCAGGTGACAACTTAATGATATCTGCACGTATTTTATCGGCAGTATTGCTTGTTTTTATTGGCCTCCTCGGTCCATGTGCCCTGCGGAACACGCATGAAACGCTTGATCGGCTGATGCTTTATTCCATAGTATTTTTTTCATTTTTTTCGCTGGTACTTCTCTGGACACTATATGGCATTTTCTTAAAAGATGGCTGGGCACATGCGCTACATGGACGTTACCTTTACCCTATAGTGCCTTTCATACTGGTGGCCTTGGGCGTGGCAATTCAAAGGTTACGAATTCCAGGAATAGTTCTAATATTTTTTGTGACAGGGTTGGCTACTATGGAGTTGGAGGCTTTCTTGTTGCAAGTTTTTCCATTTTATGGGGGCAATGTATGGTGAAAATTTGCGGCCGAAAAATCTACGACCATATCTTTGCAGGGGTTCTGATCGGGTGTTTTGCTGTTTATTTATACGCCAGATATCAGAGCGATCAGTTACATGTTATTTTTGGTGGACAAAATATTGAAAATATGCGCCCAGCAGGTGAGCTAATTGAAAATGTTCGTTTAATCCAGCAGGTCAATATACAACAAATTCAACAAGTGGACAGGCAATTGGCCCAAATGCCTCTGTGTATTGAAATTTTGATGGCAAATTACAGCAATCGATCCAATAATGGAACTATTCGCCTTGGCGTTGCTTTAAATGATTATACTGAAAATACGACTATATCAGTAGATGCAATACAAGATAACGCATATCATCAAGTTTGCTTCGCTAACATATCTTTGACGGATGTATATGCCGCCCAAAACCTGCAAATTCTTCTTGAAGGTGTAGATAGCACCCCGGGACATGCAGTCACAGCCTGGTTAACACAGGATGTATCGCTAGGAAAATTGAATCCGACGAACTCGAACCTGACAGGACGCAGCCTCCTGTTTCATCTCGGGTATGTCACTAAATCTCCGACCAGAACCCGAAACGCTCTGGTTTTGGCATTCCTCACCTTTATTGCTATGTATATATTGATTGTCCAGACGAGAAGACAGAGCGACAGCATCCCCTCCCTGTGCGATTCACAAAGAGTAGCCTAAAATGAAACTCATCATCCAAATCCCCTGCCTTAATGAAGCTGCTACCCTTGCCATTGCCCTGCAGTCCCTTCCCCGCAATGTACCAGGCTTTGCTACCGTGGAATGGCTTGTCATCGATGACGGCAGCACCGATGACACCGTGCGAGTCGCCCGAGAAAACGGGGCTGATCACGTTGTTCGCCATACCCGCAACCAAGGCTTGGCACGCGGATTTATGACCGGCCTGGACGCTTGCCTGAACCGGGGAGCGGACGTCATCGTTAACACCGATGCCGACAACCAATACAACGCCGACGACATTCCGGCGCTGACTGCACCCATCCTTGCGCACCAAGCCGACATCGTGGTGGGTGCCCGGCCGATCGAGACCATAGAGCATTTCTCCCCGATAAAGAAGATGCTGCAAAAGCTGGGAAGTTGGGTGGTGCGTGTCGCAAGCACAACCGACATTCCAGACGCACCCAGCGGTTTCCGCGCCATGAGCCGAACAGCCGCACAACGATTGATGGTGTTCAACGATTACACCTATACACTTGAAACAATTATCCAAGCCGGCCAGAAAAACATGGCCATCACCTCGGTGCCGATCCGGGTCAACGAAGATTTACGCCCGTCGAAGCTGGTAAAAAGCATCCCCTCGTACATTAAACGCAGCATCGTTACCATCATCCGCATCTTTGTCATTTATCGTCCCTTCCGATTTTTCGGATCGATCGGCGCGGTGTTGTTTGGCCTAGGCTTTCTGATCGGGTTGCGATTTCTCTGGTATTACCAGCAAGGCAACGGAGATGGGCATGTGCAGTCGTTGATTCTAGCCAGCGTGCTTCTAGGGATGGGTTTTCAGGCCTTTCTCATAGCCTTTATTGCAGATTTGCAGGCCGCAAACCGAAAATTGATGGAGGATGTCCGCTTCCAGTTGAAATCTGCCGGCGATGTTCATTCGAAACCTGCATCACCTTCAATTCAACAGGATTGCATCGACAAGGTGCTGAAATGAGAATTTCTGAAGGGTTGCAGGAGGATGGCATCGTTGTTGGCAATGCGTACGATAAATACGGCTCAAAAAATCCTATCGTCCGATGGCTGATGAAAAAATTTGGTTATGTGATTTCCAATTGGGTTCATTTGGTTGCGCCACGTACCATTCACGAGGTCGGATGCGGTGAGGGGTATTGGGTGCTTGACTGGAGCCGGCAAGGTATTGCAGCAAAAGGCAGCGATTTCTCAGAAAAGGTTATAGAGTTAGCCCGTGAAAATGCGCTGAATAATAATTTATCCCCCGCTCTTTTTTCCGTATCCAGCATATACGATCTTGTGCCAGGACGGGATAGTGCAGATCTAATAGTCTGTTGCGAAGTTCTTGAACATCTTGAATACCCGGAAGCCGGTCTATCGGCCCTGCAACGCGTGGTGACCAATCACCTGATTCTCAGCGTCCCCCGTGAACCTCTCTGGTGTGCCCTCAATGTGGTTCGCGGAAAATACCTGGATAGCCGCGGCAACACCCCGGGCCACATTCAGCATTGGTCCCAAAAAGAATTCATCAAACTTGTCACGCGGTACTTCGATGTAGTTGAAGTTAAGGCCCCACTTCCCTGGACAATGGCCCTATGTCGGGTGAAACGTTAAACGAGGAACAGTGCGTTTTTCATTAAAATGGTGTTTGCACGTTATCGGTGGAGGACTTGGTTTCGCTGGGGTAGTGTTCGTTGCTCTGCGCCTCTCATCATACACAGGACAAATCGACCTTGCTCGGTTTTCCCTCACCGCTTGGGCAATCATTGCTCTTCTTGCCCTGACCTATGGCGTGGCAAATATTATGCTCGCTCGTGCCTGGTGGCACCTACTGGCCTTCTTCGATGTCCAGGTGGGGTGGCGATGGACCATCAAGGCATACGGCCGATCGCAACTTGCCAAGTACGTTCCCGGCAACATATTCCACCTGGCGGGCCGTCAAGCTCTGGGTATGGCAGAGGGGTTCCCTGCGCGACTGCTTGCCAAATCCATCGCGTGGGAACTCGGGTTGATAGCCATCGCCGGCTTACTGTTTGCCGTCCTGGCTGTTCCCTTGGTCTGGTCAGCCGTGTCATTGTTGATGGCATCCGTTCTGTTTGTCACTTTCTCGGTGGCGCTCTTCTCCCTCACCTGCCGTTCGCTTCGCCCACAGGTGGCTTTTGCGCTGGCTTGGCAGATCGCCTTCCTGGGGGCGTCAAGTGTTATCTTTGTCGGATCCTTGGCAATTATCGCGCCTCAAACCACAATAATGCCAACATTCCCTGCATTATGTGGAGCGTACGTGATTGCTTGGCTCGCCGGACTTGTCACACCTGGTGCGCCAGCCGGAGTTGGGGTGCGAGAGATGGTGTTGTTATTCCTTCTCGAAAAGCAGATCGGACAAGCTGATTTGTTGTTAACCGTGATCTTAGGTCGCGGCATAACTGTGATGGGCGATTTCTTCTATTTCACGCTTGCAGTATTTTTGCGCGGTTCACAAATTAGCGTACATTCGACAATATCAAAACATATGCAATAATAGCCGGTTAAATATTGGATTTATGTTCGGCAATCAATAAACTGATTAATACTAAGCCCGATTAATTTGGAATATTTACAACAACGCAGCGCTAACAACGGAAAAGGGGAGGAAAGAGTGGCGTTTCCGGCGAACGGCTGCTGCGCCATCTGTGTAACGTACAACCCTGATCCGGAATTGTTGCAAAAAGCCGCCTCCGCCTGCGCTCAGCAGGTGGAACGAATGTATATAATAGACAATGGGTCCGAAAAAGCCATTACGTCGTGGCCCCTTGAATTTGAGAACATTGAATGTGTCTTTTTCCACGAAAACAAAGGAATAGCTGCGGCAATCAATGCTGGCGTCAACAGTGCGCGTGCCGCTGGGTTCAGATATGTCCTGCTGCTCGATCAAGATAGCGTAACCCCTGAAAGTATGGTGCGCCAATATTTATCAATGCTGGAACATCTCCTAGCAATAGACCAACCTATTGCTGCAATTGGACCTCGGTATAAAAATTCACGCACGGGTCAACTTTCCAAATTTGTTCGCTTTAAATGGTTCCGTAATTCGTATCAAGCTGGGACCGGCGCATCACCCATTGTGCCAACCGATTTTCTGATTTCTTCTGGTTCGTTCTATCCCATCGACATATTCGATAAAGTTGGTCATTTTGACGAGGATTTGTTTATCGATCATGTCGACACCGAATGGTGCCTTCGCGCTGAAAAACTCGGATTCAGGTGCTATGGCGTTCGGGATGTTGTGATGGAGCATTCACTGGGAGAGGGAGAGATACGCCTATGGCTGTTTCGCTGGCGAACACAACCGATGCATAAGCCATTTCGACTGTATTACATTGCCCGTAACAGCATCCTATTGTACCGAATGAAACATGTGCCGTTGAAATGGATAAGCGGCGATGTGTTGAGACTTATCCGGTTACTATTGATGTATGCTCTCTTTTCGCCCCAGCGACTAGAAGCAATCTGTTATTTTTTTCGCGGATTGCTTGATGGCATCCAAAAAGTTGCTGGCCCTGTCCCCAGCGTTCGTTGACCTCTCCTTGCGCTTCCAATCCTGCCGGGCCTCTTGCTAAAGCCAAATGATTTCGATCTCAATCGTCAGTCACGGGCACGGCTCCATGATCGCACCACTCGTCGCAGATTTGTTATCTTGCGCACAGATTGGGCAGATCATACTGACGTGTAACGTTCCAGAATTGCTGGAGTTGCCAACCGACACCCGGATTCTGACGCTTGAAAACACTGTTCCGATGGGATTTGCGGCCAACCATAACACGGCGTTTAAATACTGCGCCCTGCCCTATTATTGTGTATTAAATCCAGACATTAGGTTGCAAGACAATCCGTTCCCCTCTTTGTTTGCCGCCCTCGAAGAAACTGGCGCTGCGATAGCGGCGCCTTTGGTCCAGACCTTTACTGGAGAGCTAGACGACAACGTACGCACCTTCCCAACCATGCGTTCCTTGGTGTCAAAAGCCCTAGGAAGACCTTGCGACAACTACAAAATCAACAGGTCGCACTCGCACCTATATCCCGACTGGATCGCCGGCATGTTTATGTTGTTTCGCAGCGATGATTTCAGGCGGCTTCAAGGTTTTGACGAGCGTTTTTTTCTCTACTATGAAGATGTTGATATCTGCGCGCGGGCATGGAAAGCGGGCATGAAAGTGGTTGCCTGTCCGTCAGTCTCGGTCGTGCACGACGCCCAGCGCACGAGTCACCGCAACTTTCGCTATATGCGCTGGCACCTGGCAAGCATGGCTCGTTATTTCTACAAACACTGGGGCCGCCTCCCCGCACTGCCCACACAACGGTAGAGCCCCATCAGGACTATCATTCCCAAAATGCAGTCTCCATGCGCAGTACGATAAACCGGACGCGCCTCAGTTCGCTTTCTACCCAGACGCGTTATTGAAGGGGGCGAGGAAAACAAAAAACCCGCTAACCATTGCGGGTTGCGGGTTTATGAATCCATTTTGGCGTACAATGGATTATTTTTTGGTGCGAAGGCGAGAGCCGAATGTAAATATACATATCTTATAATTTCAAATTATTACCATTGTTAATAATTTTTCGTCTTTGCAAAATACCCGGTTTCGTACCCGGTTTTTGTATTCATTGATATGATTCAGCATTTAGCTGATCCATGAATTCATGGATTTGCTTTTTCGACCAAACGGTAACCCGAGAACTCATCTTGGTTGGTCGAGGAAATTTACCGTCCTTAATCCATTGCCAGATTGTTGACTTGCTCACAGGAATGATACTCAGCAAATCTTTGATCCGGTAAAATCCAACATCGTTATTGACCATCATATCAGTTTATTATCTCTCAAAAATTGCCGCATTGAATAACGATTCTATACAGTTAAAATCCTGGAAGGCATTGTTGCCGTTTGTCGGCGGGCTGGTCCTGCTCGCGAACGGCGGCCTTCAAACGGCGAGCGCGTTCGTTCACGGCAGGCATGTAGTCAGCGCCAAGCGGCTTGTTGCCAAGCCAACCCCGGCGCGGTGTTTTGAAGATGCTGTTTTTCATTTTTCTTTATCGAGGTCGCCATACCGTTGAAAAGCACCCTGCCGGGACAGGCCGAGAGCTTGGCCAATGTGCTCCCAGGAGCGACCGGCGGACCGTTGACCTTGAATGGCGTATTTGATTGATTGGTCGAGTTGGCCGCGAAGGTTGACCAGTTCGGCCAATTCGTGTTCATCGGCGTTGGCTACCCGGCGGCCTGCCG
>JAQUEZ010000141.1:11801-15789 GCA_028684915.1 Desulfobulbus sp. | reverse complement strand
CCCTGGTTGCGCGAGCGGCTTTGTATGGCATGGGCGGGGTGGGCAAAACCCAGATGGCGCTCAAGTACAGCCTTAACTACCGCGATGCTTATGCCGTGATCTGGTGGTTTGCCGCCGAGAACGAAACAACGCTGCAATTGGATGCCCAGGTTGCCTGGCAAAAAGTCAGCGCCCCTGTGCAGCCCGGTAACACCCCGACCATGGCGCTCAACTGCTGGCTCGACCGGCAGCAGCACCCCTGGCTGCTGGTCTATGATAACGCTGAAGACCCGGTAGCCCTGCGCCCGCACCTGCCAAGAAAGAGCCTTCACCACCTGTTGATTACCTCGCGCAATCCCGCCTGGGCAGGGCTGGCCCAGCCCCTGGAACTCGATATATGGACGCCCGAACAGGGCGCCGACTTCCTTACAGGTCGACTGCAAGGGGCTCCCCACGATCTGTGTCTACAACTGGCCCACGACCTTGGCGGTCTGCCACTTGCATTGGAACAGGCCGCCAGCTACATCGAGCAAACCGGCTGCGCGGTGGCCGAATATCGACAACTCCTGGGCAGCATTGGCACCGAGGGCTTAATCCTCGACCAAGGCCGAGCCGCCACCGGCTCAGCCAACAGGCCATCCGTGCCCGCTGCTCCACCCCGGCAGAGGCTTGCTATATTTTTCTGCATATACTGGAGGGTAGTTATCCGCCTGACAGCAAGTTACCGCAATCCTGGCCGCGATATGCGCTATTAGCCCCCCCCCATATCGCCCAATTGGACCGGTATGTGACCACCGGGTGGCTGGATAACAGCCTGTTCTCTTGGCTCTTAGATCGGCTAGGGAGCTATTTGTGAATGGCCCAGCACTGTACAGTGAATCAGTGCAGTGGCTCAAACGAGCCTTAAACATCCACCGGCAAGATCTCGGCGAGGAACACCCCGACACACTCGCCTCCATGGAAAATCTGGCCTCAATTCTCATGAACCAGGCTAATTTGAAAGGCGCACGGATGCTTCAAGAAAAAGCCTTGGAGGGTCGCACCCGTGTGCTTGGCGAGGAACACTCTAGCACCAATACCACCGCCTGGAATCTTTTTAACACCCTTGATCAGCAGAAAGAGTACAAAGCAGCCCAGGCGTTACTCAACACCCATCTCCTCTGGCTGCTTGAACACGATCCAACTACCTTGAACGCCGATCAGCAAAAGATACGGGAAAACCTGGCAGCAAGGGTTCAACAACCAGGGAACAAACCAACAAACAATACCCCTTAAAACACGATTCGCCGCATCCTCAACTTCTTTCCACAGAGGTTACCATAAGCCATACCATCACACTGCAGATCGAAGGTTCCGTACTCAGTGCTGAAAACGTTGCCGGATGGAAGGCGGTGGTGAAACTGCTCGTGGTCAACGGCCTGAGTATCCTCACCACTGCCGACGAGATCCATCGTTATCTGAGTATGCCGTTTGCCCCTCAATCGTTGTGCCTCCGACAGCTGGGATTTGACTCGAGGTGGGCACCATCCTCGCCTTGGGTGAATCCTATCTTGCTTCTTCCTCCACGGCACAGCCTCCTCGTCAGAGGCCAACTCTCACCAGGCCCTGGAAAGGGCCTATGAAAACCGTGTAGTTACCTTTGAGCATCGCCGCCTTCACCGAAAGCCCTATCGGCAATGTCCTTGATCTGACCAAGACGCTGCCCACCGACGCCCGTCATTTCATCTCATCTTATTCGCCACTGCCTGTTCCCTACTTGAAATATTTCTTCACAAAAGGTAACAATAACGTATTTTCAGGAATTAAATTCAATACGACTCCTCCACCCATACGCTTCAAAACACTTGCAGGACAAAGGCTTCCAGAAAGACACCCTTTTACCAGAGCCGCAAGATCATGAGCGATACCCGTTACGCCTACTACGCTTTTATCAGTTACAGCCGCAAAGACGCCAAATGGGCCAAATGGTTGCAACGAAAGCTGGAGAGTTACCGCCTCCCCAGTACCCTTCGTAAGGAACTAGATGGCCGGGCTCCACTTAAAATCCGACCGGTTTTTCGGGATCAAACTGACATTGGTGCAGGACTGAGCGTACAACAGAACTTGCGGCGGGAACTGGCTGACTCTCGATATCTAATCGTTATCTGTTCTCCGGAAAGCGCCAAATCCGAGTGGGTTGATCTTGAAATTCGAAGCTTTCAAGCCATGGGACGCGGAGATCGAATAATCCCGTTTATTGTTGAAGGATCCCCCACCCCGAATCCGGAAAATTCTGCAGAGGAACAATGTTATCCGCCATCGTTGTTGGCAGATGGGGATATAATTTTGGGAGCTTCTCTGAAAGAGCTTTCAGCCAAGGAGGCATTGATCAAAATTATAGCCGCCATTCTTGGTTTGAAATTCGACCAACTCTGGCAGCGGCATAAACGCCGGGAACGAGTCCAGCGTTTTCAAATAGCCCTTGCCGCCTGCATGGCTTTAGCCGCCATTTTTTGGGGCGCCGATCATTACCTGATTACTCATATCCGCTATTTTGATGATTATGTCGATAAGTGGGGAGCACCGCAAGGTATAGGCCAATTGTCCAAGGAGCAGTGTTCTCATCGGCAACGTTGTTGGCGCATTGAAATCAAGGAAGGCAGAGCAACGCGTCTTGTCAGGGTCGATTCTGGTGGGCTTCCCCGTGATTACGACAATACATTCATTCCTGTGTCGCGTTCCACGGACCAACGGTACGAATATACCAAATCAGGACGACTGAATAGTATAAGTGAGTATTCGGCAACCGGTCAATTTATCCAGAAAAGAATCTATAGCGAGGATCTAAAGGAACTGAGTTACCAATACAAAACCGGTATTGCCAGAAAATCTGTAACGGCTAAAACTGCCATTATTGAAACCGGCTACCTCGACAACCTCGCTCAATTTGCCAAAGGCGATATTGTAGGCGAACGTTTCTCTTATGATTCTGAGGGACGGGTGTTAAAAGTTTTCTATCTGAACTATAGCGGACATATTACCCGCGATAGTGAAGGGGTTTATGGCAAAGCAATGGTCTACACCCCTGAAGGTCGACTACAAACCATCACCTACTTGGATCAAAACGGAAAACCTTATACCATCAAAGGTGTTGCCGGTTGCCGCTTCCTGTATGCAAACAGTGGTCATCTCAAGCGCTTAGAGTGGATCAATGTTCACCAAGCTCCCGTTGTTACTCCTGATGGAATTTCCGTTATCGAGAATGGCTATGATATATGGGGCAATAATACCACCACGTTATTTAAGGATCCGGCGGGCATTCCTTGCTATCATCAACTCGGTATGGCTGAACAAGAATCGTTTTTCAACGAACAAGGCTTTGAAGTTAAACAAGTCTTCTACGACATTGAAAGAAAACCAATCTTGCGCAAGCAAGGCATTGCGGGGTGGGAAGCTGTATATGATAAACGCGGCAATCAAATCAGGTTGGCTTTTTTCGATGTTGAGAGCAAACCTTGCCTCTCGCAAGAAGGAGTGGCAGGGTGGGCAATCGATTATGATCAGCGTGGATACCAAACAAAACAGTCATTTTTGGGTACCGACGGCAATCCTTATCTCGTCAATGGAGTAGCCGGGTGGGAAGCGATCATTGACAAAGATGGCAGGCAAACACAAATCACTTTTTTGGGAATTGATGGTAAACCTAGCTTGAACAAAGACGGTGTTGCCAAAGTAAAAAAGACCTATAGCGAGCAGGGCAACCAAACCGAAGAGATGTATTTCGATACTAATGGCCAACCTTGTTTTTATAAAGAGGGAAACGCCGGGTGGAAAGCCATCTTTGATGACCAGGGCAATCAAATTAAACAAGAGTACCTGGGTCTCGATGGCAAACCTTGCCTCCATAAAGACGGAAATGCCGGGTGGAACGCGGTGTATGACCAACGTGGAAACCAGATTAAATTCCTCTACTTTGGGCCAGATGGTAAACCATGCCTGTACAGGGATGGTTTTGCCGGGTGGGAAGCTA
>JAQUEZ010000141.1:0-11701 GCA_028684915.1 Desulfobulbus sp. | reverse complement strand
TTTTTGGGCAGGATGGTAACCCCTCACTCAACAAAGACGGAGTAGCTGCCATGCAGGCCGTCTTTGACGAACGGGGATATCAAATTAAACAGGCATATTTTGGCATCGATGGCAAACCTTGCCTTCATAAAGACGGAAATGCCGGGTGGAACGCGGTGTATGACCAACGTGGAAACCAGATTAAATTCCTCTACTTTGGGCCAGATGGTAAACCATGCCTGTACAGGGATGGTTTTGCCGGGTGGGAAGCTACCTATGATGAACGTGGTTATCAGACTAAACTGGCTTATTTTGGGACTGACGGCAAGCCATGCCTTAACGTGAATAAAGTAGCAGGGTGGACTAACGTTTTTGATCATCGTGGTAATCAAACAAAACAAACATTTTTTGACATTGATAATAAGCCTTGTCTCAATCTCAATGGAGTGGCCGGATGGACCGCCGTTTATGACGATCGAGGGAATAAAGTAAGACAAGATTTTTTTGGGCAGGATGGTAACCCCTCACTCAACAAAGACGGAGTAGCTGCCATGCAGGCCGTCTTTGACGAACGGGGATATCAAATTAAACAGGCATATTTTGGCATCGATGGCAAACCTTGCCTTCACAAAGATGGAAATGCGGGATGGAGTGCTACCTATGATGACCGTGGGTACCAGACAAAACTGGCGTACTTCGGGACTGACGGCAAGCCATGCATGCACATAAATGGTTTTGCTGCGTGGAGAGCCGATTATGACCAAAGGGGCAACCAAATTAAACAAATATTCCTTGGTCTTGAAGGAACTCCTTGTCTCTTGCCCAATGGAACAGCCGGATTCGAAGCGAATTATAACCAGAAAGGTAAACTGATTAAGCTCAATTTTCTGGGGGCCGATAAAAAACCTTGTCTGAATAAACAAGGATATGCCGGATTCAGTGTGACATACGACCAATACGGCAATGAGCTGCAACGAATCCCCTTAGGAATGCATGAAAATATTGCCGATGCTGCCAACACCCCAAACACGTTAATCATTTTCGCGGCGCAAGTGTTCACGGGGAGTGTGGCTGAAAAAATCGACATCCATGAGACTGATATATTAATAGAATATTGCGATTGGAACTGGCTGAACGACCCGATGGCAGTCACCCTCGAGCGGTCCACAAAGGATTGTTTTCATCAGGAGAAGCATATCCTGGTCTTTCGCCAGGACGGCACGTTCCATAAAATTATTGGCCCCCCCGGACTATTAGGCGTTCATTGGAAATCTTCAACGGGGGATGTCAACACTCTACGTTTGCCAACCTTACCCCCAAAATTGAAGGAAAAAAAATCATACCCGACACGTTAATTTTTTTCCGGGAACGAACGCCGCAAACCTTCTTCAAAGAGAACCCCTTATGCCCAAAGCCTCACCTTACGAACCGCAACCTCCCGATACGGCCTCTATTCCATTGCCCAATGGCCTGGATGAGCTCGTAGAATGTTTGGCTACGCAGCTGCATGACGTATGGGCACGGCAGCGACTGGATCAAGGGTGGATTTACGGGCCAGAGCGTAGTGACCAAGCGAAAACTCATCCCGACTTGGTCCCATACGAAGAATTGACAGAACAAGAAAAGGAATTTGACCGTCAGGCTGCAACACAGACCATTAAAACTCTTATCAGCCTTGGTTACCAAATCGTACCGATCAACAACGTAAAATGATGATTTATTGAGGGAGGGAACCTATGCCATCAACAATCGCGACTCCACCCAAGACCTCGTTTATCTTCCATGTCGGAATATCTGGGCATAGGCTTTTGAGTCAGGAGGAAAGTCAAGCAGCCTCAGAAGCTATTGCGGAAATTCTTGAAACGATTGACAACACCGTCCAAAAACACCTCAATCGAGCTTCGCATCTTTTCACATCCGAAAGGCCTGTACTGCGCTGTATTTCACCACTCGCCCAAGGGGCTGATCAGCTCATGGCCCACCGGGCCTTGCAGCGGGGATACGAACTTTTTACCCCCCTGCCGTTTCCACAAGATGTTTATTTGCAGGATTTTCCGTCGGCGCCTGCGAAAGCTGAATTTACTGCGCTACTGGAGCAATCCAGTGCTGTTTTCGAACTCGATGGTTCACGGCTTCGCCCTGAAGAGGCGTACCGTCAAGCCGGGTTACTGGTTTTGGAGCACAGTGATCTCTTGGTGGTTGTATTAGACGAAAACAGAACTCCCACCGGGATTGGGGGCACAGCTGAAATTGCCGCGGAAGCCGAGCATCGCGGCATCCCGACAGTTGTAATCGATCCCTCAAAAAATGCAGCAATACGCCTTGGGCTCCATGAAAAGTCCGCTTCGTGGGCAGAGAACCTCACCAATACCATCATTGCTCTTATTGATCCCGGTTCCGGGGATATGATGTCATCTCCCACTCCAACACGCTCGTTGGCGGAAAAATATTTTAAGGAACAATGGCCCACCAAAAATATACTGGGGTCTGTTGCAGCTCTTTTTGAAAACCTCATCGCAGGTACACTATCTACTCCAAACTGGGCGTCCCCTTCTCTGGAATCCTGCAAGAAAAAACTGGAGGATACTGGCAACAAAATGGGGACTGAGGCTTTTTCGCAACAGGCGCACCAAGTGGACTCTTCCTTGGTCAAACATTATATCTGGGCAGACCAACTGGCGCTCTATTATGGCTCGCGATACCGGTCTTTTGCCATCCTGCGCTACCTGACATCAGGAGTGCTTCTCCTGGGATTAATCTTGGGTTTTTACAGTACTCATTTCAATGCATTGGGCTTTATTCTTCAGGTCATGGGGTTCGGCATCATTCTCTTTCTGAGTTACCGGAATGAACAACAGGAATTCCATAAAAAATTTTTAGACTATCGATATTTGGCCGAACATTTTCGGCATTCACGTTACCTCGCTCTCCTTGGAAGAGTTATGCCCACTGCTCGGCCGGCACCATTTAACAAAGAGAGTGCTTCAAGCTGGGTGAATTGGCATTATCGCAACATTATCCGTGAGATTGGCCTTGTGAGTGCCAAGGTTGATTCCGATTATGTCCAGCGCTTCAAAACAATATTTATGGATTCAGAATTGCTGGAGAAACAAGATTTACGGGGCCAAATATCCTATTATTCTGCAAAAAAATTGAAATATAAAATTATTGCACATCGATTAGAAAAAATTGCGGTACTTCTCTTTTGGCTGGGCCTGGGGGCGATTGTTCTCCGCGCGTTTCTCTATCTTCTATCACCGACATCTCTGGGAGATTGGATTCTTTCGGCAAGAAAGCTGTGTAATATGGCATCCTTTATTGTACCTGCCATTGCTCCAATATTTTTCGGGCTCAAATCCCAAGGTGAATATGACCGTATCGCTACTCGATATGCGGCAATGGAAAACGAATTATGCCTCATGCGGGATTCACTGGACCAAACTCCCGTTCTTACGAGTTGGCGACTTGGTCAAATGGCTGAAGAGGCCGCTACCAGAATGGTTGACGAAGTTTCCGATTGGCGGCTCATTGTGCGATCAAAAAAAATTCGAGCATATTAGACCGGCTATATTCTATCCTCTCTCCACCTAAGAGAAACCCGTCATGAACGTTCTCGCTATTAACGGCTCTCCGCGCAAAAAATGGAATCCTGCCACCTTACTGGAAAAAAACCTGGAAGGGGCGGCCTCGCAAGAGGCAAAAACCGAGCTGATCCAGCTATATGATCTAAACTACAAGAACTGCACCAGTTGCTTTGCCTGCAAAATTGTCGACGGGCCAAGTAACGGTCGGTGCGCAATGAAAGATGAGTTGCGGCCGGTGCTGGAAAAGATTGAGACTGAGGTGGATGTGCTCCTACTCGATTCTCCCATCTATTTCGGCCGGATGAGTGGGAAGATGCGATCCTTTCTTGAGCGACTTTTTTTTGCGTCGCTCATCTATGCCCACCCTCCCCGGTCAAACTTTCCGCAAGACTGCGAGCGGGCTTATGCACGGGGAAATCGCCTGGCAAAAGAAGGGGGATGGTAAGAGGATGGCATCGATCTTAACCGGCCCCCTGATTGATGCGGTTGTCCAGCAGGTGGCGATCAACCCCTGTGGCATCCATGGATTGGGTCATTGGGCCCGGGTGTACGCCAACGGAATGCATCTGGCTGCAATCAATGGTGCCGACACCGACGTGGTCGAACTTTTTGCCCTTTTCCACGACAGTCGACGGCTTGATGACCATGCTGATCCAGAACATGGCCCGCGCGGAGCTGAACTGGCGCAGCAGTTCCACGGTAATTTACTGCAATTATCTACGGATAAATTTGAGCTGTTGCTCACCGCCTGCCGCCTGCACACTGCAGCCAGAACCCACGACAACCTGAGTGTACAGACCTGTTTTGATGCCGACCGCTTGGATCTGGGCCGGATCGGTAAAAGAGTTAATCCCGAATATCTCTGCACCCCAGTTGCCAGGGATGCGCAGACCATTGCCTGGGCGACACAGCAAAGTACTGCTCGCATCGTGCCGGATAACCCGCTTGGCAGGGCGCTGAGTTGCATTATCAATAACTAGCGCCTATCCTTTCCCAGGTGGCAACACCTTTTAGTGGTTCACCAGCACGCCACGAGCAGCCGCGGTCTTTCCACGTAATTTGCCCTCAAAAATTCAAATTTTCCGCCATTTCTAAAGAATAAAATCCCTTTCGCCCCTATAAATGTTTGACGGACCTATCTCTTTTCATTTATACAAAGGGCGCCTTATCCTAAAAGTTGATGGCGTCGTAAAAACTTCGATCTCCTGCGTCGCAGCGTTTTTCCGGGCACTCGACATACCAGCTGTATGCCTTCGCGCCGAAAAAACACTGCTCCTTATATATCTGTGTTTTTATTTAGCCATCTTTTAGCGTGTGATGAACTTTTTACGAGTCCATCAAAAGTTGCTAAAGCAACAAGGCTCTCTTCATTCTTCGCACGGCCATTCCGACCGTAAGGAGGTTGGAACTATTCGACTTGAGAAAGACAATTCTGCCCCCCTTCCTCACCCAGGAAAACAGGATTGCGTGGTTACAAGCCAAAACCTTTTGCAGGAAACACGCATCAATGCCCAAGAAAAAAATTCGAACCGGCTCAGGACGGCCTCCCAAATTCCAGGAGCCGAGCACCTCAATCACCCTTACCCTGCCTCAACGGATCTTGCGAAATCTTGAAGACATTGATAGGGATCGAGCCAAAGCAATTGTCAAATGCGTTGAAACGGTGCTCTCTCTTGGTGCAGATGGCGATAAAAAGGTCGAACTGATTAATATCTCCGATGAAGCCGCAGTCCTGGCCATTGGTCCCTGCCTCAGCCTGAAAAAAATTCCTTGGGTGCACTTGGTGGAAATCACCCCATCCCGTTATCTCCTCACCGTCCCCACCGGTACCCCGATGGCTTCGCTGGAGGTTGCCTTGCTTGATCTGATTGAAACCCTGCCCGAAGAACGCAGCAGCGACCGGGAAACGCTGCTTGAAATCCGTCTCCAGCTCTCTCTTCACCGCCGTCAGGAACAGGTTAACACCCGCGAAGTCTTCCTCCTGAATCCTAATCTCGATCCTGCCTGATAGCTCCCCCCGCCCTTTCCCAATAGAAACAAAAAGAAACACTATGTTTCAGCGGCACCGCCCGCTTTGAAACGCAAAGAAACATTAAGCCTTTTCCTCGCCTTGCAAACCCCTCTCGTTTTAATTTAAAAATTCAATTCACCCCATAATATCGCATTAAAAATATTAAATAGGGATTGGCATACCCTATGCTTTTCCTTTTCCAGAAACCTTGCTCACCCGACAACCTCTCGAAATAACAAAATATCGAGAGGCTAGCCGGAAGCATCACGGATAGAAAAACCGTTTCAGGAGAAACATATGGAGAAGGAACTTGAAGCAAAGGTGCTGCTGGTCGATGACGAGCAGGACTTTCTCGAGACACTGTCAAACCGTCTGGAAATGCGCGGCCTCAAAGTAAGCGCCGTTACCAGCGGCGAGCAGGCGGTGGCTGAAGCCCAAGAACAGGATTACGACGCGATAGTGGTCGACCTGTCCATGCCGGGAATAGACGGCCTGGAAACCCTCAAACGGATCAAGGCGGATAATCCCGACGCCGAGATCATCATGCTCACCGGTCAAGCCTCCGTTCGCAGCGGAGTGGAGGCGATGAAGCTTGGCGCTGGCGACTTCCTGCAAAAACCGGTCGAACTCTCCGAATTAATGCAAAAAATTGACGAAGCCAAGAGCAAGAAAATGCTGGTTTTGCAGCAAAAATCACAGGAAGAATTGCGCAAAATCCTCAAAAGCAAAGGCTGGTAATCCTTAAATTTCATTGCAAAGGAGCGAGGCATGCACACCCCAATGCCCACAATCAAAGAACTTGCTGTACCGCTTGACCAGTTTCCCCATCTCAGCAGCGAATCATCGATCCATACTGCTGTTTCCCTGCTCTTTAGCCACACGATCAACGGTGGTGGCAACCTGCAGTTTGACGAACTCCTGGTCATCAACAGTCAAAGCCAGTATGTCGGCCGCCTAACGATTCGTTCGATTTTGGCCTGCTATTTCCCGAGCATGTTTGATGGCAATCAAAAGGAAATCTTCGCCGGGAAAAAAGAAAAATACACCGACCTTGCCATTCTTCTCGAAGACAACTTTCAAAACGAGTGTAAGCGCCAGGGCACCCTGCCGGTGAGCCAATTCATGTCACCGCCCCATAAATCGCTCAAAGGTGATCTCCACCCCTTGCACGCCGCCGAGATCATGATGGAAGAAAACCAGACCTGCCTGCCAGTGATAGATGGGCAGGCGCTGATCGGAGTTGTCCGCATGATTGATCTGTTCCGGGCGCTGGCCAGTTCCTGCTCCCTATAATCACAAATAAATTTTCATAAAAGGAACGAACATGTCAGCTGTAATCGTCAAAGAACTCCCGGAGACCAAGACACCCTTCGATTGGAAACGGGTGTTCTTCATTCTTCTTGGCCTGGGTCTGTTTGCCCTGATTTATTACTGCCCAGCCTGGCCGGATGCCATTGACCCCAAAGGTGAGCATTTTATTCTCTCCAAGCAGGCCAAAGGGGCGCTGGCGGTTTTTGCCGTGGCCGCCACCTGGTGGATTTTCGAGGTCGTCCCCATTGGCGTCACCAGTTTATTGATCGGTGCCCTCCAGGCCCTGTTCATGATCCGTAAACCGGCCGAGGCCTTCAAGGATTTCATGGATCCTTCGGTACTCTTTATCTTCGGCTCGGTGGTGATCGGCATGGTTTTTACCAAAACCGGACTCACCCGGCGCCTCGCCTATAAAATGCTCTCGATTATCGGCGAGAAGACTTCGATGATCATGCTCGGTTGTTTCATCATGACTGTGGCCCTGACCCACGTCATGGCCCACACCGCGGTGGCCGCCACCATGTTTCCCTTGTTGATGGCCATCTACTCAATGTACACCACCGAGACCAAGCCCACCAATTTCGGCAAGTGCCTGTTTATCGGTATGGCCTACGTGGCCGGTGCCGGATCGATCATCACCTTGCTCGGTGCCGCCCGCGGTGCCGTGGCCTTGGCTTTCTACAAAGACATGATGCATGTCGATATCAGTTTCGGCACCCTGAGCTATTACATGGCCCCCCTAGGCTGGGTCATGGTTTTCCTGCTGTGGGGTTTTTTCATGGTCTTCTGTAAACCGGAAAAGGATCGCATTCCCGGGCTCAAGGAAAAGGCCACCCGGATGTATCGGGAGCTGGGCGGCATGACCCGCAATGAAAAGCTGGCAGCCTTCATTATTTTCTCCGCTGTATTTGTCATTGCCCTGAAGAGTTTTGTACCGGCATTGAAAGGCCTGGATAAAACGGGCATTCTGCTTTGCTCCACCATTCTCTTCTTTGTCTGCAACATTCTCACCCTTGATGACCTGGAAGATATTCCTTGGAATATCGTCCTCCTGTTTGCCGGTGCGATGTCGATCGGCTTTTGTCTCTGGCAGACCGGCGCCGCCAAATGGCTGGCGGTCAACTGGCTGGTTCTGTTCCAGAAGGCTCCGGGCGTGGTCTTTATCCTCGGCATGTCCTTCTTCGTCCTCATCATGACTAACTTCATCATGAACGTGGCCGCCATCGCCATCTCTCTGCCAGTCGCCCTTGTTATTGCCCCTTATCTGGGTGTGGCCGGCGAGGTTATCCTCTTTTCCGCTCTGGCCACCGCTGGTATGCCGTTCATACTCCTCATCGGAGCCGCGCCCAATGCCATTGCCTATAACTCCAAACAGTTCACCACCGGTGAGTTCCTCAAGTTCGGCATCATGGCCAGTATTATGTTGATAGCCGTCCTCTGGGTCTTTGTCGCCTTTATTTGGCCGATGATGGGTATGCAGGTTTTTGTTCCTGCACAATAGATGAGCCACACTCCCTTTTCCTAAAAATATATCTCCGGAAAAGGGAGTTAATTAGGCATTTTACAACGATGGAAATGTTTTTTTACCTGAAAATCATTGCCAATGTCTTGAATTTTTAACTTTCCCGGTAAAAATTAACTCGACATCTTGTTCCGGCGGCGGCATGTTCGTCTCCCATCGTACACACCCCACCCCTTATCAAAGATCCCTAAAAGGAGAAACAATGTCCACCGCTCTGATATGCATCTTTGCCTTGGCCTACGCGGCCATTGCTTTGGAGCACCCGCTCCGGGTCAACAAATCGGCCTCGGCTCTCTTAGCTGCAGGTCTCTTATGGACCATCTACGCCCTGGCCGGTGGCGATAACCACCTTGCCGTCGAGAATCTGCACGAATCGCTGGCGTCCACCGCCCAGATCGTCTTTTTCCTTATGGGTGCCATGACCATTGTTGAGGTGGTCGATGCCCATAACGGTTTTTACGTCATCACCAGCCGGATCAAAACCACCAGTCTCAGTTCCCTGCTCTGGTTGGTGGGATTCGTCGCCTTCTTCCTCAGCTCGATCCTTGACAACCTCACCACCACCATCGTCATGATCTCGCTGATGAAAAAACTGCTCGATCGCCACGAGGATCGGCTGTTCTTTGCCGGGATCATCGTTATTGCAGCCAATGCCGGCGGTGCCTGGACCCCCATTGGCGACGTCACCACGACCATGCTCTGGATCGGCGGCCAAATAACCACCCTCAGCATCATGAAGGGCGTATTCCTGCCTTCCTTGGCCTGCTTGATTTTCCCTCTGGCCATTACCAGCTTTGTCCTGCGCGGCCGCAAAGTGGTCTCCCCGAGTTTTGTCGAACGTCGGGCCGGTTACGAAACTACCCCTTTTGAGCAAAATTTCATGTTCTTCATGGGCATCGGTACCCTGGTTGCTGTGCCGATCTTCAAGTCCATCACCCACCTGCCGCCCTTCATGGGTATCCTCTTCGGCCTGGGTATCCTCTGGCTGGTGGGCGAGATCCTGCACCGCAACAAGGAAGATGACGAGTTCAAGGAACACCTCAGCCTCGTTAATGCCCTCAGGCGGATCGACATGAGTTGTATCGTCTTTTTCATCGGTATCCTGCTGGCGGTTGCCACCCTTGAACATACCCATATCCTCGGCAATTTGGCTGAGTGGCTCACCAAAACCGTTGGCCGCGAGGACATTATCGTCACCCTGATCGGGATGGCCAGCGCGGTGGTGGACAACGTGCCCCTGGTGGCGGCGTCCATGGGCATGTACGACATGGCAACCTATCCCCCCGACAGTTTCCTCTGGGAGTTCATGGCCTACTGTGCCGGAACCGGCGGATCCATCCTCATTATCGGCTCAGCAGCCGGTGTTGCCGCCATGGGTCTGGAGAAAATCCACTTCTTTTGGTATGCCCGCAAAATCGGTATTCTTGCGGCAGTCGGTTATTTTGCCGGTATTTTAGTCTATATCCTGCAATACAAAATGATACATTGATCATCCCCTTCCCCTCCCTGCGGCTTTTTGCAGAGGGAGGGGAAGGACAACGGAAAGAGCGGTGGTATCCGGTAAAGCCGCCTACGCCCAACCGCTCAACCCAAAAATCTGAACAACTCCCCCCCCTCGTGACGCGTGGATCCAATTAGGGTATTGATCATCGACAGCGAAGCGGAGTTTGCCGCCATCCTGACCAACCATCTCAACTCCTGGGGTTTTGCGGCTTTTGCCGCGGCCGATGACGGCGAGACACTGGAGATCATGGAACAGATCGGCCCCGAAGTGGTAGTGCTCGGAATTGAGGCCAAGGGAAAGGAAGAGCTGCACACTCTGGAGCGGATCCGGGCGAACTATCCGGAGGTACCGCTCCTTCTTCTTGCCGGCAAGGGAGCGGCACTGACTGTGATCAGCGGCATTCAACGCGGAGCCTTTGACGTGCTCGCTCTGCCTATTGAACTAGGGGTGCTGTGTGAGGCAATTCACCGCGCCAGGCGCAATCGGATCAACAATTCGATCTTGCCTTGTTCGAACCGCTAATCTCGCTTCGCCCCTTTTCCACCAATCTTCCCAGCAGCGGATGAAATGGAACTACGGTCTGCCCCGGTGGGCGATAACAGATCCACCCACCAATGTCCCCCTGCCATAAGCGGCCGGATCCGGCCCTCGGCTACGTTCACCGCCGCCATCGCCGCTGTAAGATCAATCAGTGGTTGCTCATAACCGCTATCCGCCAGTTGAAAGGTTCGGTAGTGGGTTGGCAGCATGAACGGTTTGCCCAGAATCTCCCAAGCCAAGACCGCCTCCTCCGGATTCATGTGCCCATAGGCCATGAACCAGCGTGGATCGTAGGAACCGATCGGCAGGATAGCCAAACGGAAATCGCCGTATTTCTTCTTGGCCTGACGGAAATAATCACCGCCCCCATACCCACTGTCGCCGACGAAATAGATCCGCCCACCCGGGGTATCAAGGACAAAAGCCGCCCACAGGGCTCGGTTACGGTCAAAGGGGGTTTGGGCCGACCAATGATGCATTGGTTCGAAGTGCACGGTGAGTTGCGGGTTGACCATCACCTGCTCTCCCCAGTCACCGGATTGCACCTGAGCCTCGGGTACCTGGGCGTGAATCAGGGTGTCATTGCCCAGCGGGGTGAGGATACAGGGCCGATCACGCTGCCAAAGTCGTTTGATGGTGGCTAGGTCGAGGTGATCGTAATGATTGTGACTGATCAACACCAGGTCGATCGGCGGCAGGTCCTCAAAACGAATGCCTGGTGGATGCACCCGACTGGGGCCGATCCAAGAAAAAGGACTGGCCCTGTCCGACCAGACAGGATCGGTGAGGATATTAAGCCCCTGGGTCTGGACCAAGGTGGTCACCTGGCCGACAAAGCTCACGCGCAATTGATCGCCCTCTACCCGTTTCGGCGGCTGATCGATGAAAGGCAGTTCGCGGTACTCCGGCCAAGGCGCCCGTTTTCCGGTCAAACGCCATTTAAGGACGGTGAATAAGCCCTTGTTCATTGGTTTCCCGGGATTTAAAAAGCGGGTACCGTCAAAATGATCGCTAACCGGGCCCTGGTAATAACGGGGGGGCATCAATAACCAGAGTAGGCCTGCAACAATCAACAGGAGAAGAATATAGCGGATAACTATCATTGCCGGTTTTTAAGAAAAAGTAGGCTCTCACCCAAAACGGGTGGGTAAAAAAGGGTTGACTTTCTGAAGGTTGAGTTTGCCGGTAAGGAGGAAGGCTATAGTGGCAAAGTGTTTTTTGCCATACCCTCTGGCTTTTCGTTTAGCGGC
>JAQUEZ010000140.1 GCA_028684915.1 Desulfobulbus sp. | reverse complement strand
GCGGCCGACCTTGCCTTGGTCCAGCCGCTTTCTACCTATTACCGTATGTCTGAGATCACAACATGTTCATTATGAGCAATCAGGGGCGCTCGGGGCTTGTCTGCCGCGCAGCGGCTTCGTCCAACAAGCTCTCTAGGCATGACCCTTTTTTTTTATCCTCATTGATAACGGCCGGGGAAAAAGTCCATCACACTCTAAGGAATGGCTAAGTAAAACCACAGATATACAGGGAGTAGTTTTCTTCATGGTGCGGAGGCATACATCAGGTATGTCGAAAATCTGTAAAAAAGCTGCGACGCAGGAGATCGAAGTCTTTACGACGCATCATTGATAACAATGCTACGCCAAGACCAAGATCCATCAAGAACTATCCGGTTTTGCACACAAAAATTGCTCCCCCTCTCTCGTACTACAATAAAACCGCTCCCTCTGGTGAACGATAAACCCTAAGGATTGGTGGCGATTATTTCTCTTTGACAATTTTTGCCCTCAAACATACGCTCAGAGAACACCAAAATTTTAGACTCTGGAGTAGTAATGCACTTTGTAACCCACAAATTGACAGAGAATCAGCAGACCATCATTGAATGGAGTGATCGGATCAGTAACCGCTGCACCGTTTTCAGGCTTGAAGGTGCACTTGATGAGAAACGGTTGCACGAGGCAGTCTGTCACGTTGTTCAGCGATGTCCTTCTTTCTCTTATCGCGTGTTGCGGGTGGATGATTCCCAGCGCATTTTCCAGAGCGACTCCACAGAGGTGGGACTTGAGACGATTGATGTCGGCGACAGCCAGGACACCGCGCATGCGCTGATTGATACCCTGCGCAATCGCCTTTTTCGACTGGACGGCGGTGCTCCCTACCTGTTCTGTCTCTTGCGGGGATGCAAAGAGAGTCATCTCGTTTTTGTCTGTCATCCAGCGATCGTCGACCGTTTTTCCCTCAAGCCGCTGTTCAAGGCGATTTCTGCGGCCTATCGTGGCGAGACACTGCCGGAAAATCTTAGTTTACCGCAACAGCTCTTGCTCGATAGCGAAAAAGCCCTGATGGAAAGCGACTATTACGATGAAAGCATGCGCTTCTGGCTGCAACTGACGCAAAAGGCGTCGTTCGAGTGGCGTCCGGCCCGTGTCGAGAGCGATGTGGCCGACACCTATTTCCACGTTGCCTTGCCGGAAAAAGAAAGTGCCGCCCTAGGTGAGGTAGCAACGAAACTTGGCATCGGCCTCAACCAGCTGCTGTTATTTTCATTTCATCTGTTCCTGTTTCGCGTTACCAGAAGCGAAATGATACTGACCCGAAATTGCCATCGTATCCGCACGGGTTTGCCCGACCAGATCGGCTATAACGAAAATCCGCTTGTATTTAAGAGCCTTCTGACGGATGGCCAGACCGTATCGGGTTTTTTACGCCAGGCGGCCAGGCTCTACGCGCAGGCGCTGTACAACTCTGACCTGCCCACGCGCGAGATTATTCTGGAACTGAAACGCAAGTACCCGGATTACCGGCTCTCCAACGTACTCTTCGATGAAGACGTCCAGCCCTACCGTGAATTACAGCTCAAAGGTGTCACCGTTACCTTGCTGCCCAGTATATCCCATCAGATTCAGATCGAGGACATCGGCATCTATTTTGATATTCAGGACACCATCTCCTTCCACGCCCTGACCCGCTCACCGCAGGATACCTCAAGTCTGCGTATGGCGTTTGACCACTATCTGGCCATGCTTCATCATCTTCCCGAAGACATTGACCTGCCGGTGGAAAACATCCGTCTCTTCACTGCACCGCTCCACCAGAAGGCCCTGGCCCTTGCCGATGGCGGTGCCCTGCTGGCACCCGTGGCCGATGTGTTGACACTCTTTACCGACGTTTGTGCCCGGACGCCTGACGCACCAGCTCTTCGCTTCAACGAAACGACACTATCTTATGCCGAGCTGTCCTGTTGTGCCGGTTCCGTTGCCGCCCATCTCGCTTCTCATGTCGGCGATACAGCCGAGGTGCTGATCGGCATGTGTTTGTCTCGCAGTGAACGGATGATCCAGACTATTTTCGGCGTGCTGGCAGCCAAGGCCGGGTATGTGCCGCTGGACCCGCAGATGCCTGCCGAACGACTCCGCTTTATTGCCGGTGATGCCAAACTGGCCGCAGTGATTGCCGATGCAACGACATACGACTTGATTGCCTCCGTCGTCGATTGCCCGGTGCTGAACATCGACGATTTGCTGGACCACCCGGTGCCCATCACGCCACCGGCCAATCCCACTGCCATCGCCCACCAGACCGCGTACATCATCTACACCTCCGGCACGACTGGAAAACCGAAAGGCGTCGTCATCGAACGGGGCATGCTGGCTCATTTTATCGCCTCGCTGGAAGGCGTCTGGGATTGCGGACCAGATTGCCGCTGGACGCAATTTGCCTCAATCAACTTTGATGCCAGCGTACTGGAAATTTTTAATAGCCTCAGCCATGGCTCGGAACTGGTCGTCGTACCCAGCGAGTTGCGCGGTGATCCTGAGACAATCTTCACTTTAATGAACGTTCGGCGCATCACCCACGCTTTCCTGCCACCGGCACTGCTGCGGCTGTTGCCCCGTCGCCCCCTTCCGGATTTGCGTGCTATCGTCTGCGGCGGCGAAGCAGGCGATGAAGATACCGTTCGTTTCTGGTCGAAGGCGGTTGACCTCGCTAATGGCTACGGTCCCACAGAGGCTACCGTAATGGCCACAATCAATCGCATGGGCGGTTACAAGGCTGCCAATAATCTCGGACGTCCCCTGCATGGCTACCAGGTCTATCTGCTGGATGCCAACGAAGAGTTGGCTCCACTCGGGGGAATCGGAGAAATCGTCATTGGCAGCCCCTCCGTTGCTCGCGAATATCTCGGTCGCCCTGAACTCAACATCGAAAAATTCCGCCCCAATCCCTTTGGTCCCGGTCGCATCTACCACACCGGCGATCTTGGCCGTTTTTTGCCCAGCGGCGAACTCGAATTTTTGGGACGCAGTGATTTTCAGGTAAAAATCCGCGGCTTCCGCATGGAACTTGGCGACATCGAAAACGCCATCACTGAGCAGCCGGAAGTGAGGGGTGTCTACGTCGGGGCCTTTGAACAAGCCGGTGGTAAACAGTTACTGGCCTGGTACACCGGCACCGGTCTCAAGCCGGACACGCTGCGCAAGCGTCTGGAGCAACGCCTGCAGCATTACATGATCCCCAGTTTCCTGATCCCCATCGATTCGTTTCCGCTCAACATCAGTGGCAAGATTGACCGCACCCGCCTGCCAATGCCCACCTACGACGACGATGCAACCGTCTCGGCGGTACCGCTCGACGAACTTGAAATGCAGGTTCGCGACATCTGGGCCGGCGTGTTGAACGTTGCGGCCACCTCGTTGGGGCCGGGCAGCCATTTCTTCCATCTGGGTGGGCATTCGTTACTCGCAGCACTGGTGTGCAGCAAACTCTCAGCAGCGCTTAGCAACACCTTCCGCCCCAAGCAACTCTTTGAGCATCCCGTTTTGGCCGATTTCTGCGACAAGGTCCGTGGCACAGCACCCGAAAAAAATCCGTTGCCACCGCTCACCGCCACCGGACAAACCTCGGCGATGGTCGCCAACCGCTTCATCGACATGATGTATAGCCGAACCTTGGGCCAGCCCGGTGACAACACCTACAACATTGTGGTGCGCATCGATTTCTCAAGGGAAATAAATCCACTGACTCTCCGCAGCGCCTACCATGAACTGCTTACGGCCAATCCCGTCTTCCGGGCCGCCTTCGCTGAACAGCAGAGCAGGCTGTGGCTTCGCGCATCCGAAGAGGCATTGCCGCCCATCCCACTTGTCGACACATCCTCCGATGGCATCAGCGCTCGCGCCCAGGCTTTGCTCAACGAACCGCTTGGCATGACTTGTTCGCCCCTCTGCCGTGCGGAAATCCATTGCACCGCCGATGGAAAAACCTCACTGATCTTCTGCATCCACCACGCCCTCTTTGACGGCTGGTCCCTGAATCTCTTCCTGGAAGAACTCGCTGCCCGTTACGAAGGCCGGACAGTCCCGACCCGCCTGACCTGGTTTGACTACTGGTCCTGGGCGCCATGTCTACCCGGCAGCCAGGTTTTTGCCGATTCCATCACCTACTGGAAAAAGAAACTCGCTGGTGTTGACGCGCACACCGATTTACCCGCCGATTCCCGCCAAAAAAGGCCCGATGCCAATGCCTTTATCCATCTGCGCATCGAACCGCAAACCGTTGCTGACCTCAAGGCCTTCGCCGATTCGCAGAACATAACGCTCTCGCCCCTCTTTATGGCGCTCTATATCGCCTGGATATGGCGACTTACCGGCCAGGAGGAGATTGTCTGTAGCTACCCCTATGCCGGACGCGACATCCCCGGTACCGAGGAAATATACGGCGCCTTTGTGACTGTGGGATACCTGCGTCAGACCGTGCAGCCACGCAGTTCCTTTAACGACCTGGCGCTGGCCGTCCACCGCCAAATGCTCGATGACAAGGAACACTTGATCGCCACTCCTCTTGACGCGGAAATCGCCGGGCTCGAATCCCTCAACCTCATTTTCAGCCTTCAGAGCGGTATAGGGCTTGAAGGCAGCTTCGGTGGCGCAACATATCAGGCCGACGAATTCCCCTCGAAGACCTCCAAGACCGATCTGGCCGGTATCTTCTACCAATGTGCAGATGGCGCCATCGAGGGACGTGTCGAATATGACAGCTCGCTCTTCCGTTCAGAAACAATCGCCGGATTCTTAGATAACTTCAAAACAATCATCGATGCTGTCGCCCGCCAGCCCGAGACGCGCATCAACGAACTAACCTACCAGTCGGACGCAACGCTTGCCCGCTTCATGGCTCTTTCCTGCGGACCTCGCCTTGATCAGCACAACGCCTCTATTCCCGAGCGTTTTAATGAAGTGGTACAACTCCATCCGGAGCGACTGGCACTCATCTTTAACGAACGCCGCCACACCTTTCTTGAACTTGCCGATTGGACCGACCGCATTGCCGCCGGACTTGCCAAATACGTGATCCCCGGCGAACGCATTGGCCTGAGCATGCAAAAGAGCGACGGACTCATCGCCACCGTGCTCGCTATTCTCAAACTTGGTTGCGCCTATATTCCGCTCGACCCGAGCTATCCACCCGACCGTGTACGCTTCTTTGTGGAGAATAGTGCTGTCCGCCATGTCGCAGCCGACGCGGAAAGCCATACCGCGCTTTGCGCCATTGGCCTTGACCACCTCGACTTTATAGATCCGCTGGCCGAGGCCGTGGCAGCCACAACCGCCCTGCCACCGGTGGCTCCGAACACCCTCGCCTATATCATTCACACCTCCGGCTCCACCGGCCAGCCCAAGGGTGTCATGATCGAACACGCCAACGTGGTACGCCTCGCGCTGGCCTCTGCCGACGCCTTTGAGCTCAGCGACGACAGCATTTCGTCCCTCATCGCCTCCATGAATTTCGATGCCAGCGTCGTCGAAATATTCCCCTGCCTGCTTGGCGGCCATACCCTCGCCGTCATCCCCGAGGCGGACCGAAAAGATCCCATTGCCCTGCATCGCACGCTCACCAAAATCGGCGTCACCCACGCTCTGTTCTCGCCTGTCGTCCTCCAGAATCTGCCGCGGGAAGAAATCCCCTCACTGCGGATGCTCGGTTTCGGTGGCGATGTCCTTGACGAACGGACAGCCGACTGGTGGTCCCGCCGCACCCGCCTGTTAAGCCTGTACGGTCCAACCGAAATCACCGTTATGTCTTCGCACGGGCAAGTGCTCCCGGATGCCAATCCGCGCATCATCGGTAAGCCGCTCGCCGGCTATCGCATGTACCTGCTCAACCGCTTCAAACAGCCCGTTCCACTTGGTGCGGTCGGCGAAATCTGCATTGGCGGCGATAATCTCGCCCGCGGCTATCTGAACCGGGATGATCTCACCATCGAACGGTTCGTCATAGATCCCTTCGACCCATCCCCCTATGCGCTGATGTATCTGACCGGCGACCTGGGTCGTTTTCTGCCCGACGGCACCATCGAGTTTTTTGGTCGCAATGACGCGCAGATCAAACTGCGCGGTTTCCGCATCGAGCTTGGCGAAATTGAGGCGTCCATCGGCACCTTCCCCGGCCTGAAACATGTTGTCTGCGCTGCCAAGGGTGAGGGTGAAAATCGCTATCTTGCGGCATATTATCTCGCCGACCAGGAACTCGATGACGAAGCCCTGCGCCAACATGCCAGCCAGTTTTTGCCCGACTACATGGTTCCTTCATTTTTCGTCCGCCTTGATGCCCTCCCGGCTGGCCCCAGCGGCAAGATTGACCGCAAGGCCCTGCCCACCGTTGCCGGAAAGATCAGCGCCAATCCCCCGCACGACGGGCTTGAACGGCAGATCGCCGACATCTGGGAACAGATATTGCGCTATCGCGGCATCGGCCGCGATGACAGCTTCTTCCACGTTGGCGGTAATTCTCTGCTGGCCGTCCGGATGCAGGCTGAAGTCTACAAGCAGCTTGGCATCTCGTTCACCATGGCAGAATTCTACGGCGCGTCAACTATTGAAGCGCTGGCCGCCGGTAAAAGCGTCAATCACATCCAACAGGCCATCAGTGACGCCAGGGCCGAACTCGTCATTGCCAATCCCGCACCCGCACCAGCAGAGGTCGCAGAACTGCGTCAGGTCCTGCTCACCGGCGCGCGCGGCTTCCTCGGTTCCTTCCTGCTCAACGAACTGACCCGTCGCTGCGAAACCGTATACTGCCTCCTGCGCTGTCGTGATGAGGCCGATGGTCTCGAAAGTCTTCGTAAACAGGCAAAAGAAGCGGGGATAACACCTGATTTTGACCGAGTACGCATCCTCCCCGGTGATCTTGCCGAGCCAGGATTGGGGTTAAGCGACGATATCCACCAAAGGCTTGCCGAGCAAATAGATGCCATTGTTCACTGCGGCGCCTTCGTCCATCATCTGCATAATTACGCCACCATGAAGGCCGCCAACGTAGATGCCACAATCGAACTGCTGAAACTCGCTCTCGCTAAACGCCGAAAAACGTTCTGCTTCGTCTCCACCCTTTCCGTCGCCACCGCGATTGAAGGCGCGACCCGAGCAGATGAGGCCATTTTACCCAATCCGCCTGTCGTCGATAACGGCTACCTGCTGACCAAATGGGTGGGTGAACAGCTTGTTGCCCAATGCGCCAGGCATTACGGCCTGCCCACCGTCATTGCCCGTGCCGGTAACATCACCGGTTGCAGCGCCAATGGTTTCAGCAACTATGCCAACAATCATTTTTGGCTCTTCAATCAGGGTTGCCTGCAACTTGGCAGCTACCCGGATATAGCCAATACCGTTGAAATGACGCCTGTTGATCTGCTTGCCCGCGCAATTGCCGGTCTGGCGCTCACTCCCCGAACAGAGATGCTTGTCGCCAATCTCTCCAACCCGAACGAACTCAGCCTGCATGACTTCTTCCGGGCTCTTGCCAAGTGCGACTGCTCAGCCCGCCCGGAACCGGCAGCCGAATGGCAAAAGCGTCTCGCCAGCCTTGCCGCAGATAACGGCCTCACGCAGATCAAAGAATTTTACACCGGCGACCTCTCAGGCGAAGCGCCACCAACCGAACAAACGGCTACACTTGCCGCCCTGGCAGACCTTGGCATCAACTATGCGGCGGACTATAACACCCTCATTCCCCTCTATGTGGACTACCTCAAACGCCAAGGCTTCCTGCCATGAGTGACATGGACCAAAAGTCCTCTTTCGCACCAGCTCCATTCAGCGATTGGAGCTGGATACTCACCCTGTTCGGCACCGCCGTTGGTGCTGGCATTCTCTATCTTCCGGTGCAGGTGGGCCTTACGGGCCTCTGGTCGCTCGCCTTCCTCTCAGTTTTCCTGTTCCCGCTGATTTACTTTTCGCACAAAACCGTCGTCACCATGCTTCTTTCAGAGCCGGAAGAATCGGACTACGCAAACGTCCTGGCTAGGCGTTTTGGTCATTTTTTTGGCGAAGGCATAGTCATCGTCTATTTCCTTACCTTTTACGTTCTACTTTTCTCGTATCTGGTTGGCCTGACTGACAATCTGGCCAATTTTCTGTTCAAGCTGGGGGTGACATCTACCAATTGCGAAGGGAAATCCTGGCTCAGCCTACTCGTCGTGGCCTGCTTTGGCGTGCTCTACCTGATTGGCGCCAAAGTCATTTTGCGGGTGATGAGCGCCATCTCATTGGCCCTGTTAATTCTCCTCTTCGCTATCTCCGTTTATCTGATCCCCTTCTGGGATATCATGCCTTATATCAACAAACCATCATTGTTCCGTTTCGCCGATGACATCTTATTGATTCTCCCAATCCTCACGATTTCCTTCGTTTTTTTCCCTGCATCGTCCTCCATGGTGGCGGCCTTCCGGGTCTCTCGCCAGGCCAATGAAAACAACGGGCCACAATGCCTTAACCGCATCGTCCTGAAAACAACGGCGCTGCTCCTGATCTTCGTCCTTTTGTTCGTCTTCTCCTGCCTGCTCTCCCTCCCCCCCGACGCGTTCAAAACAGCGGCGACAACCAATCTCAATTGCCTCGCCCTGTTGAGCGCTAAAGAAGGCATCTCGCCAATCATCGCCAAAGTTGGTCCAATAATCGGCCTTGCCGCGCTGATTACCTCCTTCATGGGCGTCTTTTTTGCTGTCCAGGAGTCAGCCCTACAACTAACGGAGCGCTTCCTGCCCCTTGTTGTCCGAGGTAGTAAAAGAGATTGTCCATCCTCTCAACCAAACAAACGGCTTAACATATCCGTTTTGCTTTCCCTTTTTGTAAGCCTCTGGATATTATCCCTTTTAAATCCTTCCATTATGAATCTTTTCGGGCTGGTACTCTCACCCCTCGTCGCCATTTTCCTTTTCATTCTGCCCTGTGTGGTCCTCATACGCACCCATGGCTTCACAGTGCTGAGGAAACCATCGATTTTCTTCGTTCTGCTGACTGGCACTCTGATACTCTTTTCTTTTAAACTCGGAACACTCTTGAAAACCCTGGCTGGTTGATGCCCCCTGTTATCGATGTACTGGACCTGGACCATATCAACGATCGCCCCAGATCAACCTGGCTTGGAGTGCTGGATCGATGCTTCCCGCCTGACTGCCGCCAGCCATTTTCATCTAAGTCGGGGAAAGAAAAAAGTATTCGAATAATGCGCCGTAGCCGGGCCGAAACGGCCCCGTGTTCCCTGTTCGCTCGCAATCCATCCCTTTCCTGATCCAATCGACCACGTCACCTTTTTCCCATTCCCCATCCTGCTTTTCGCTACGCGTTGAGCCACTCAATATCTCATCGATTTATATTGAAAAATTCGTCTTATCAACTTGTTGCACATCACCCCCCAGGGTGTTAGAAAAAAAGGTGGTAATCTGCTGAAGTAAATCCACTTGGAGATGATTTCCAAATGCCTTGTCTCTAACCGTTGCAGTTTTTTCTACAATATCGGCCATCTGATCACGGACAACAGGGGGAATTATGGGACAACCACAACAACCGGCACAGCCTGTTCAGCTATCCGCTACAGCAAACGTTCAACCTCTCTGGCAGCCGTCTGAAGAGCGAATCAGCCAAACCAACCTGGCCTGTTTCATCGAGCAAGTGAACCGCAACCAGGCCAAGAACTTTTCCAATTATGACGAACTGTACGACTGGTCGGTCAGTGAGCTTGCCGCTTTTTGGAGTGAATTCTGGCAATACGCGGGGATCATTGCCTCCCAACCCTATGACGAGGTAATTGACGACCCGAGCAAAATGCCCGGTGCACAGTGGTTTCGCGGAGCACGGCTCAACTTTGCCGAGAACCTGTTGCGCTATCGGGATGATCAAACCGCGCTGATCTTTCGCGGTGAAGATGCAATACGCAAAACGCTGAGCTATGCCGAACTGTATCGGGAGGTCGCGAAGGTGGCCGCTGCCCTCCGCCTAGTAGGCGTTGAAATCGGCGACCGGGTGGTCGGCTTCCTACCGAATATGCCCGAATCGATCATCGCCATGCTTGCCGCCACCGCCATCGGCGCGATCTGGTCATCCTGTTCACCGGATTTCGGCACCAAGGGAGTGCTCGATCGCTTTGGCCAGACCCGGCCCAAGGTCCTGTTCACTGCTGACGGCTATTTTTTTAAAGGCCGACCAATTGATAGCCTGGAACGAATCGGCGGCATCATCTCCCACCTGCCTAGCCTGGAAAAGATCGTCGTGGTTCCCTACATCAGTGAGAGCCCCGATCTAGGCGCACTTGGCGAGCGCGCACTCCACTGGCAAGATTTCATCGCCAACAACGGCAACAATTCCCCTGAAATCGACTTTGCCCAACTGCCCTTTAGCCACCCGGTGTACATCATGTACTCCTCAGGAACCACCGGTCTCCCAAAATGCATGGTGCAGTCGGCGGGCGGGGTGTTGATCAACCAACTCAAGGAACAGCTGCTGCACACCGACGTCAAACGAGAGGACACACTCTTCTACTTCACCACCTGTGGCTGGATGATGTGGAACTGGCTCGTGGCGGGACTCGGGGTCGGCGCAACCCTGGTGCTCTATGATGGTAACCCCTTCCATCCCGCCCCGGATGCGCTGTGGAAAATGGCTGAGGAGGAGAAAATTTCGGTGTTCGGAACCAGTGCCGGGTACATCGCTGCCCTGAAAAAGGCCGGGGTTCGGCCAAAGGAAATTGTCGACCTCGGGCCGCTTCGAGCCCTGCTCTCCACCGGATCGCCTCTGTCACGGGAAGATTTTCATTTTACCTACACTGCAATCAAAGCGGATATGCAACTTGCCTCGATCTCGGGCGGATCAGACCTCAACGGTTGCTTCGCCCTGGGTAATCCCATGGGAGCGGTCTTTGAGGGTGAATTGCAGTGTCGCGGCCTGGGAATGAAAGTCTTTGCCTACAATGAAGACGGCAAAACGGTAGTGGGACAGCAGGGAGAACTGGTCTGTACCGCGCCCTTTCCGTCGATGCCGATTTACTTTTGGGATGATGCGGACGGTGCCAAATACCGTGCCGCCTACTTCCATAGCTTTCCCGGTATCTGGACCCATGGCGACTATGTCGAGGTGACCAATCGGGGTGGCCTAATCATTTACGGACGATCTGATGCCACCCTCAATCCCGGCGGAGTGCGTATCGGTACGGCGGAAATTTACCGGATCATGGAGCAAATCGACGGCGTGGATGATTCGGTGGTCATCGGTCAACGCTGGAATAACGACGTACGGGTGGTACTCTTTGTTAAGTTATCCGAAGGCAGTGAATTAAACCCGATGCTGGAGCAAAAGATTAGAACGGAAATCGGCCAGGGTGCCTCGCCACGCCACGTACCGGCCAAGATCGTCCAGGTCGAGGATATTCCCTACACCCTGAACATGAAGAAGGTGGAGATGGCGGTACACAAAATTGTGCACGGCAAAGAGGTGACCAACAAAGATGCCCTGAAAAACCCGGAGGTCTTGCTGCTGTTTGCCGATTTACCGCAGCTGCAGCAATGAGGGTTGATGGCGCCGTAAATACTTCGATTTCCTGAGCGGCCGGCAATTATGATGGCCTAGTAAAAAGTCGAAATCCGAGAATTCACGTACTGTAAATACAGTATGTTACGAAGCTCGAAACGTCGTTCTCGAGAGTTTTTACGAGAACGACAATTACAACCTCAGCATCCAGAGTTCTGCCTGTGGCATTAAACAGACGGCAGAAATGCTTGTACGGCTCTCCAGCACAGGAAGAGCCGGGACCAGACATCAGGGTAACTTTAGGGTGAGCGATGAACAAACAACTCGTGCTTATCGGCGGCGGTCATGCCCACATGCTCACCCTGGCCAACCTCCGCAGGTTCATTGACAAGGGATTCGGGGTCACGGTCATTCAACCTTCCGAACACCACTACTACAGCGGTATGGGACCGGGAATGCTGGGTGGAACCTATCGCCCTGAAGACATTCGATTTGCAACCCGGAAGATTGTCGAGGCTCAAGGCGGGCAATTCATTCTCGACAAGGTCGAAAGAATCGATCCCGTTGCGCAGCAGCTCTATCTGAAGGGCAAGAAAACACCTCTCCCTTATGATGTGCTTTCCTGCAATGCTGGGTCTTACGTTCCCAGAGAAATGATTCAGGGGAATGCGGTCAATATTTTCACCGCCAAGCCCATAGAGGATCTGCATAGAGCGCAACAACGGATACTTGCATCAACGGCATCCACGCAGATGACCATTGCGGTGATCGGGGGCGGCCCTTCCGCTGTTGAAATAGCCGGGAATATCCATCAGTTGTGTCGAAGCAAGGCTGTCACCATGCCAATTATCCGCATTTTTGCAGGGCGCCATTTTCTTTCCGCCAGGCCCGAGCGAGTCCGCACCCTGGCCAGAAGGATTCTCGCGCGCAAGGGAGTGGAAATTCTCGAAAACGGCTACGTGCAGCAGGTAACGGACGACAGGATCATGCTCGAAAATGGTCAGGAACACCAAGCTGATCTTCTTTTTTTCTCAATAGGCGTCAAACCATCGCCCCTTTTTTCCCGGTCCGGTTTGCCTGTCGGCCCTGACGGTGGGCTGCGGGTGAACGCCTACCTCCAGTCAGTGGGCTCTCCCCATATCTTTGGTGGCGGCGACTGCATTTATTTTGAAAACGAGCCCCTGGCTAAGGTCGGTGTCTATGCCGTACGCCAAAATCCGGTGTTGTACCACAACCTGTTCGCCGCGCTTGCAAACGAACCACTAAAAAAATTCCAACCCGGCGGCACCTACCTGCTCATCTACAACCTGGGAGATGGCGAGGGTATTTTATCCAAATGGTCCATAACGTTTTCAGGGAAATTGGCCTTTTATCTCAAGGATCAAATTGACCGAAAATTTATCAAGGCGTTCAAGGGCAGCGACTAATACAGCCTCTTGGGTGGCCACGCCCTTATCGCTGGGTGAGGTATGCCCGCCAACCGCCAAACGAGGTAATCTCCCTTCCCTGCTCCATCACTACGGGCTCGGCGATAAAGCCGCTTACCCAGGATCCATCTGCCAGCTCCACCTTGCCGATGCCGAGCGGATGGGGAATTTGGGCGGTAAAAGGACCAAGATTTTTCAGTGGTATAGAGTAAACCTCCACTTCAATGGCGGCGCCCTTGTGTACGTCTCGAATCAGCCCCGGTTTAGGCGGCTGGGTTTCGAGGGCAAACATACGGTACGTGGCAGCAGTGGCAGTCCGCTTCACCAGGTGTGCATGGAGCTCCACCAACTGACGATTGAGCGGCAGCCCCTGCAGATGGGCACCACAAACCATGAGCAATACGCTGTCTTCGCCTATGGGCGCAGCGTATGGAGGCGGCAGTTGATCGCCGGTACCCATGGGCAACCTTGCAGCCTCATGAAGCCGGGAACCGAGTGCCAGCAGGATATTTTCGTGGAATACCGGAGCCACCAGGGTAACTCCAAAGGGCACCGGACCGTTGGTGCTCGCCGGCACAGCGAGTCCGCAGTAATCGAGCAGGTTCATGAAATTGGTATAGATGCCCAGATTGCTGTTGAGCCGCATCGGATCGGCCTGTACTTCCTTACGGGTGTAACAGGTTCCGGCGGTGGGCAGGACCAGGCAGTCGACCTGAGCAAGGATTGCATCGGTTTGCGTCCTGAGAGCCTGCAGTTTATATTGCGCCTGAAAAAGGTCGACTGCAGTGAAGTCCTGGCTGTTGCAAATAATCTGCCTGGTGACCGGATGCCCGGCCTCAGGGGACGCTTGGAGAAAAGGACCGACTGCTGCTGTGCGCTCCGCAACCCAGGGCCCCTCGTAAAGGAGTTTGGCCGCCTCAGTAAAGGGTTGCAGATTAACACGCTGTTTTTTCCCACCGAGTGATTCCAGCAAGGTCGTGGTGTCCACAAAACTCTGCGCATAGGCCGCATTACCAAAAAATTCCAGCTGCCCATCTTCAGGCACGGCAAAGGTAAACGCACTCTCTCCTCCCCCATTGAGGCAACCGGCTCCAACGCGGCGGGAATAAGGATCCTTGGGATCATGAACGGCGGCTACCCGCAAGACGGCCTCAGCATCTCCGCTACAGAGGGCAAAAATCGACACACAGTCAAGGCTGCGGCAGGCCGGGACCACGCCCTTGGTGCTGAGCAGGCCACGAGAGGGTTTGAGGCCCATAATATTGTTAAAGGCAGCCGGAACCCGGCCCGAACCGGCGGTATCCGTGCCTAAAGCAAAGGTACACAGCCCCTTGGCCACAGCCACAGCCGAGCCGCTGCTGGAACCACCGGGAATAAAATCGGGATTAAAGCTATTGGCGCAGATGCCATAGGGCGAACGCGTGCCCACCAGGCCGGTGGCAAACTGATCCAGATTGGTCTTGCCCAAGGGAATAGCCCCGGCCTGAATCAACAGCGTCACCACCGTGGCCGACTCCTCGGGCAGATAACTGAATTCCGGGCAGGCAGCGGTTGTTGGCACTCCTGCCAGGTCGATATTGTCCTTGATGGCAAAGGGGATTCCGTAGAGGGGCAGATCGTCCATTGACGCCGACTCCAGGCGCTGTAAATAGGGCTCGATCTCGGACTCAGTCAACAGATGAATCCAGATGGCCGGATCCTCGTCCCGGCACAGAGCCAAAAGATCGGTGATGAGCTGGCGTGGGGTAAATTCAGCCTTGCGATACTGTTCCTGCAGATAGCCGATATTTAATTGCATGACTCAAACCTCCTCGGGCAATACACTGGCCAAGAACTGACCGGCAGCGACCCGCTCTCCTTCGACACAGAGAATCTGCTTGATCACCCCGTTGCAGTGCGCTTTCAGGCTGATCTCCATCTTCATGCACTCGACAATGGCTATGGTATCGCCAGTCTGCACCGTTGCTTCCGCCTCCACCTGTAGCTTCCACAGGCTGCCCGCCACCGGACTGACCACTGGCGCGCAGCCTGTAAACAAAGCCACCGTTTCTTCGGGCTCACTCTCCAGTGGCTCTTCGCTATGGAAGTTGAGCTGCCCATTATCAATCCAAGCCTGCCGCTCGGCCTCAAAGGCGTCTTGCTGCCGCTTTTTGAACTGTTGAATAGCCTCTTGATTGGCTTCAAGGAAACTTTGATACTGGCGGAGGTTAAAGCTGGTCTCTGCTATCTTCAATCCGGCCGCTCCATGAGGGAAATCGTGGCGCATCTGCATGAGTTCCTCGTGACTGACCGGGTAGAACCTGATCTGGTCAAAAAAACGCAACAACCACGGCTTATCCCGCTCAAACTCCCTAGTCGTGTTGTAGCGGTTCCACATCTGCACCGTCCGCCCGACGAACTGATAGCCTCCTGGCCCCTCCATGCCGTAAACGCAGAGGTAGGCACCGCCGATCCCCACCGCATTCTCAGGGGTCCAGGTACGGGCAGGATTATATTTGGTGGTCACCAAACGATGTCGCGGATCAAGCGGCGTGGCCACAGGCGCGCCCAGGTACACATCCCCCAGCCCCATGACCAGATAGCTGGCGTTAAAGAGGATCTCCTTGACCTCTTCAACCGAGTCAAGGCCGTTGATCCGGCGGATAAACTCGATGTTGGATGGACACCAGGGCGCATCCGGCCGCACCGACTGCATGTATTTTTGAATCGCGGTGTGGGTGGCCTCATCATCCCAGCTCAAGGGAAGAGAAACAGTCCGTGCCGGGATATCCCACTCCTCGAATCCGGCGATCTCCTGCTCAAGCGTCTCCAAGAGGTGCAGCAACTCGGTCAGCGGCAATATCCGATTATCGTAATGCAGTTGCAG
>JAQUEZ010000455.1 GCA_028684915.1 Desulfobulbus sp. | reverse complement strand
AACAAACTGTTATATGCTCGGCCTTTTCAAACCCATAGTGTGCTGCGCGCGAATTCAGGAACAGTCTGTAATGCTTCCATTTATTTTTCGTAAACGTACGATTTTTTCCGAATTCTGAATCGACCCCCATCTGACGCAGGGCTAGTGCAGCCGGATAGTCAATAGCTACCGGCAGCGGTGCGGACTGTTGTAACTCAGAATAAGAAATGAGGCCGCTCATGGCGTTGACTCTCAGTCATAGTATCGTGGTATCACCGGTTGGTTCCACTCTCTGTTGCGGGCAACTTCAGCAGCACGTAGGGGACTTCCGCGTTTCCAGACTTTACGAAACACGGAAACCGAAGACCATTCATGTTGTTGCTCAGGTCGCAGACGTTTTGCAGCAGCAGTCGCTTCACGTTCGCTCGCGTATCGGTGATTCATTCTGCTAACCAGTAAGGCAACCCCGCCAGCCTAGCCGGGTCCTCAACGACAGGAGCACGATCATGCGCACCCGTGGCCAGGACCCAACGCTGCCCGAGATGCGCCGCGTGCGGCTGCTGGAGATGGCGGACGCGATGGATATGTTCTGCCAAGGGTTGGTTTGCGCATTCACAGTTCTCCGCAAGAATTGATTGGCTCCAATTCTTGGAGTGGTGAATCCGTTAGCGAGGTGCCGCCGGCTTCCATTCAGGTCGAGGTGGCCCGGCTCCATGCACCGCGACGCAACGCGGGGAGGCAGACAAGGTATAGGGCGGCGCCTACAATCCATGCCAACCCGTTCCATGTGCTCGCCGAGGCGGCATAAATCGCCGTGAAGATCAGCGGTCCAATGATCGAAGTTAGGCTGGTAAGAGCCGCGAGCGATCCTTGAAGCTGTCCCTGATGGTCGTCATCTACCTGCCTGGACAGCATGGCCTGCAACGCGGGCATCCCGATGCCGCCGGAAGCGAGAAGAATCATAATGGGGAAGGCCATCCAGCCTCGCGTCGCGAACGCCAGCAAGACGTAGCCCAGCGCGTCGGCCGCCATGCCGGCGATAATGGCCTGCTTCTCGCCGAAACGTTTGGTGGCGGGACCAGTGACGAAGGCTTGAGCGAGGGCGTGCAAGATTCCGAATACCGCAAGCGACAGGCCGATCATCGTCGCGCTCCAGCGAAAGCGGTCCTCGCCGAAAATGACCCAGAGCGCTGCCGGCACCTGTCCTACGAGTTGCATGATAAAGAAGACAGTCATAAGTGCGGCGACGATAGTCATGCCCCGCGCCCACCGGAAGGAGCTGACTGGGTTGAAGGCTCTCAAGGGCATCGGTCGACGCTCTCCCTTATGCGACTCCTGCATTAGGAAGCAGCCCAGTAGTAGGTTGAGGCCGTTGAGCACCGCCGCCGCAAGGAATGGTGCATGCAAGGAGATGGCGCCCAACAGTCCCCCGGCCACGGGGCCTGCCACCATACCCACGCCGAAACAAGCGCTCATGAGCCCGAAGTGGCGAGCCCGATCTTCCCCATCGGTGATGTCGGCGATATAGGCGCCAGCAACCGCACCTGTGGCGCCGGTGATGCCGGCCACGATGCGTCCGGCGTAGAGGATCCACAGGACGGGTGTGGTCGCCATGATCGCGTAGTCGATAGTGGCTCCAAGTAGCGAAGCGAGCAGGACTGGGCGGCGGCCAAAGCGGTCGGACAGTGCTCCGAGAACGGGTGCGCATAGAAATTGCATCAACGCATATAGCGCTAGCAGCACGCCATAGTGACTGGCGATGCTGTCGGAATGGACGATATCCCGCAAGAGGCCCGGCAGTACCGGCATAACCAAGCCTATGCCTACAGCATCCAGGGTGACGGTGCCGAGGATGACGATGAGCGCATTGTTAGATTTCATACACGGTGCCTGACTGCGTTAGCAATTTAACTGTGATAAACTAGGGGTCGCTTCAGAAAACGGATTGCAAAGTACGCTAAGCCGTTTGCAGCGCCCTTAGTGGCCTATACTTACCTGCACCGATCTTGGCGCTGCTGCGCCAGAGATAATCGCCGGTCAGGTTGATGTGCTCCCATCCCAGCGGCGACAGATATTGAAACAGTGCATCATGGGGTCTGTTCACGAAACGGAAAAAAATAGCACGCTAAGCTTGCCTGGTGGCAAGCTTAGCATGTCCGCGACCTGAACCTGAACGCCAGATCCATTCAGTCTTCGAGCTACGTATAATCAGGAATAGTCTTTACCGGCAAAGAGTGGGAGAAATATTATACTGGCAGTGCTAACCTTTGAGGACAATTTGCAAAACTATGCCGGGAAACCTTTTCTAGGAAAAGATTGGTTACATCAATGGAATGTTGATCTTTCGGCTAATACCTTCTCGGTCAATGATTTCGTTCACAACACGGTGAACGTCACCCAAGCATCACTTTCCCGACGGATTTTTGGAGACACATTCACATGCCCCAGCTTTCTTCTCAGCCTTTATCCGCTCTTCGATGGTCGATCTCTTGTTTGCAATAATATCAGCTTCGATATCAGATTCTGTATAGCCAAAGCAGTAACAAATTAGCTGTTCATTCATTTTTAAATACCTTGAATTAAGACAATTCCCTGGCGTGATGAAAGATTCTATTTACTATTATAACCACAAGTTGAGATTGCCTGCTAGTACATTCTCAACAGTCAAAAGAATATCGATTTGAAACTACTACTGTACATCTCCGTCGGCTAGACGGCTTTGGTTGAATTTTGATATACAGGAGCGAGTTTTAGAAAACGAAAAAATGGTGTACTAATTTCGCGCTGATGCTGGCAACCACCGGTAAAGTGTCGGAATAGATACACCGAGATTCTTGGCCACATCTTTTGGAGGAATGCCGCTGGCCAGTAATTTTTTTGCGGACTCAATTTTACTTTCTGTCATCTTAGGCCTTCTCCCTCCCTTCCTGCCATATTTACGTGCAGTTTCTAATCCTGCACGAGTACGCTCAATAGTTAGTTCACGTTCCATTTCCGCCAAACTGGCCATGACGTGGAAGAAAAATCGACCCGAAGGCGTGCTTGTGTCAATTGAATCAGTAAGACTCTTGAACTGAACGCCTTGCTTCTGTAGGTCACTGACTAGGCCAACCAATTGTTTGACGCTACGGCCCAGACGATCCAATTTCCACACGATCAATGTGTCGTCCTCGCGCAACATTTCTAGGGCCATGACTAAACCTGGTCGATCAGCACGGGCACCACTTATTTTATCCTCAAAAATTTTCTGGCATCCTGCCTTATTCAAGGCTTCGTGTTGCAACTCCAGATTTTGATCCTGTGTCGAAACACGTGCGTAACCGATTAACATCGCTGGCCTCATCCCCTGACAGAATTTTCTTGTTTATCAAAACTCGTAAGAGTGATAGACAATCGAGAATGCAATTTCAAGAACTGTTTTTGAGAAAACTAACACCCTGATCTGTCGTGCCGCATGTAATTTTCAGAAGACGATTGCACAAAATATCAGAAGTGAATTGCACCCCAGAATCCATATTTGGTTGACCGTGGGTTGACCGTTTACCACATGAGATCACGAGCATCTCAAAGTCCACAGCGACGATCAGCACTACTTTAAGCACATAGAAAAGGCCACATTCATCGGAGCGTGACCTTTTCTTATGACCAGGAGTTATAGGAACTAGGTCCGAGAAGGTGTGAGGGTCGTCTGGGAAAACACGAGACGAGAAATTGGCCAAAGAAGGCGCTCCTATAACCGGGGCGCCTTCTTTGTGCCTGAATGCTAGGAATGCG
>JAQUEZ010000139.1 GCA_028684915.1 Desulfobulbus sp. | reverse complement strand
TATTTCGGGATCCCTGCAAAAGGACAACGATAGTGTCTCGCATCGTTGAAAGAGCTTGGGTAAAATTGGTTTTGTAGACCAACGTCCTGGAGGCTGTTGCTGTCTCCACTTTCTCCCGAGTCGAGGCGACCAGCATCGCGGTAATGTTTTTTGATAGCACTGCGGCGTGAAAATCCTGGTAGACGGATAACGGGCTTTTGCCAGAGAAATTTTCCACCTCAATCCGGCATTTAATGACCTTGTAATCCTCTTCAATGGGCCACCGGTCATGGTAGAGTTCGGCAAAGAGGTGATGTGGATATTTTTCCGAATCGATCAGGGAGGTGATCAGGACTTCGGTTTCACCGGAGTCGAGTTCAACCCGTACCAGACGCAATCGAATCGGACGCGTATCGAGTTGCAGTTTCCGGCAGGCTGCGACAGAAGTAGCGGGGATATCAAGCGTGACCACCTGTTCACGGTCACCTGATTTCATGAACTGGCGGATAATTTTCCATTTTTTGCAGGAGATCCTGGAGCAGAAATTGGCTTTATACAACAAAATGAGTTTGAAAAGCCAGAATGCGGGATAGCCCCGGTCGAGCAGTACCAGATCTCTTTCATCGAGGTGTTTAAAATGCTCGGCCGCCAATTCCCGCTCCCCGATACTTTGGGGCGCGATGAGCGCATGATGGGTTATTCGGTTGAGCGGGTCAAATAACTGAGAAATTCGGGCCATAGGGATGGGTGCCCCTAACCTGGGATTAAGCACGCCAAAATGCTCAACTATTTCGGGATAATTTGGCAGCTTCGCTGTTGAGCCGTCAACGGCCTTCAGGAATAAGTCGTTCCATGTGAGTGGATTGGCATGTTCGTTGAAGTACTTGACCGTTTTTGTATTCAGTTCGACGAACGCCTCAGACTTGAGTTTTTTTCTTGCGTTACAAAGAGCTGCTTTGGAGACAACGTTGCGGGCAACCACGGCCCCTGAAAGTATTTTCCAAAACTTGTTGAGTTCGGGCTGGTAGGAGCTTTGATCAAGTTGCAAAAATACAGGATCAGTACGGGGAGAGGCAGTTTTCTGTTGCGGGTGAAGTCTGATGCTTGGCAGCGGTTTCGTTCGATGAAATCTTGAGAAAAAATGATTTCTTGAATAAATTCAATTAGATTGGCACATATTTCGGAAAGCAGGTCCTGTGCCAGTTTGCTCAAAATTTTTAAATGTATCAGGCATAATATTCTCCTCTGAGGGGTAGATCTAGCAAGGTTGACGAAGTAAGCAATGATAACATTAACACACTGTTTTTACAATATTTATCACGATTTCTTACACCCTAAGTTAATGACATTGAGCTTAAACTCAAGGGATATTTGTCTTGACCCAAGGGTCCACTTTAAAGAGGCGAACCTGTAGCGTCAACTTTCGGTCAAGGAATACTCTGGCTTCAAATTTATCGATCCCGGCATCGGTCATGATTCGAACAATCCTGGGTAAATTCAACCTAACCTTTTTATTGCCCTGAAGTTGATACACCTGTTTGTTGGCTTGCAGGTGGCGTTGAAAAACACCAAGGGTCAGCAAGATACCTCGCGATGCAGGTAAATGCATGTAAGCAAGGTCGCGAATAACCAGGTCATTTTCTCTGGCAACATCAAGGGGCAGCGTTGAATTGGTTGCATCCTGGTCGTTAAACGCATGCAGACTGAGATCGAAGATTTTGCCGGAGACTAAATCATATTCAAACTGAATCTTGACATTGGCAGCTGAACCACCACCTCCACTACCGGGATAATACATGGCTAAATATGGATCTATCTGAAAACAAACGGAATCTTTAATCAAAACCCTCTCCACTTTGAAGTGAACGCATGAAACTGTTTTTTTCCATCCTGATTTTGATAACCGGCTTGGTCATGGCTCCGCCGGTGGTTGCGGGTGATCTGATTATTTCGCGTGGGGTGCTTGAGGATTCGGCCAGCAGCCTGACGATTGCCGAAGTGACGGGGCGCGAATTCAAACCGGTCGGGCCCACGCTCTCCAAGGGGATTTCCCACTCCGCGTATTGGCTGCGCTTGCGCGTCCAAGCACCTTCCATCGGGAGCAAAGTAGTATTGCTCATTCGCCAACCTTTTCTCAATGAAATTAGCCTGTTCGAGGCCGATTCAGGTGATCCGCAGGGCTGGAAGACGCGTGTGACCGGCAATTACTACCCTTACAGTGAGCGGGATCGCGCAACGAGTTCCCTGAGTTTTGTCGTCAACGTCGCATCTCCTGAAACAACGTATTATCTGCGCCTCAAAACCAGTACCCCCTCGCTGTTGAGCGTGGAAGCCCTGCAACCGGAAGAGGCGGAACGCCTGGACTACCAGTTTAATCTGATGGAGGTTTTTTTCGCGACCGCAATGCTACTGTTGTTGCTCTGGGCGATCCATAGCTATATGTTGGACCGGCTGCCAGTCGTGGGGCTGTTTGCCGTTCATCAAGCCGTCTACACGATGTATGGTATCGCTGTTACGGGCTATTTAGCCCCCTTCATCCCCGACGGTTTTCCTCGACTCGCCGATTTGTCGACCGCCATCCCGTACTGCGGCGTAAGTTTCACCATCCTGCTTTTCTGTCGCGAATTGTTTAAGCCCTATCAACCTCCGCCGGTGCTGATGCGCGGTCTCAATGTGTTTCTGCTGGTGTTCCCCCTCCAAATGTTGGCTATGGCCCTGGGGTTCACCCCCTGGGCCGTGATTGTCAACGCGGTGCTGATCAAGGTCATGTGGTGGTACTTTGTGGTGATGACCTTCACCTTCCGTAGTGAGCACTCACCCAGCAGACGTTTACTCCAATGCTTTTTTGTCACGATTACGTTGGTGTTCACCCTGTATTGGCTTTCCAATTTCAGCAGCCTGGTACGCGCCAATTTCAATATTGGCAGGCAGGTGCTGATCGCCAATGGCCTTATTATCGGCTGCTTGTTCGCTATGATCCTCAATGCGCGTTTACGCAGTTTGCTTCAGGAGGCGCAACAATCGGCAACAGAACTCCTGTTGACGCAGAATACTTTGGAACTGGAACGCACCCTGAAAGAACAGGCCGAGGTGCAAGCGCGTACCGACTATTTGACCGGGATATTCAATCGTCGCCACGTCATCGAACTGGGCGAGTACGAACTGACGCGTGCGTTGCGCTCCCACCGACCAGTCTCGCTGCTTATGATAGACATTGACCGATTCAAGGTGATCAATGATACCTGGGGGCACGGCTTTGGTGATATAGTTCTTCAGAAAGTAGCGCATTTGCTCCGGAGTGCATTGCGTACCATTGACATCGTGGGGCGTGTTGGCGGCGAAGAGTTCACTGCCATGCTGGTAGAAACGGACATTGAGCAAGCGCTGTCTGTGGCGCAACGACTGCGTACCACAGTCGCGGACGCCACGGTTATTACCCCAGAGGGTACGCCGCTGCAGGTAACTGTCTCGCTTGGACTCACAGAATTGAAGGGACGCAATATCAATTTCGACAGGTTGCTGCATGAAGCAGATATGGCCCTCTATAGCGCTAAACAATCGGGTCGTAACAAGGTAGTGTGCAGCATTCCAGCAGAAGAATCATTTGAGGAAGAGTGATGGACTCGTAAAAAGTCCATCACTCTCTAAGAGATGGCTAAGTAAAAATACAGATATACAGGGAGTAGTGTTTTTTTTCGGCACGAAGGCATCAGGTATATCGAGTGTCGGGAAAAACGCTGCGACGCAGTAGATCGAAGTTTTTACGACGCCATCTTATTTAATAATCCGGATATCCAGACTCGCTCCTAACCCTTCCGATTGACCAGCCATCATACCAAATGAAAACCGTCCTTCTTTGTAACCAAGGACCTCTTTTACTGCATTTCTGCCACTCAAAGGTGCCCAATTAACGCCATCCTTACTGATGAACAGCATGAAATCTTTAAAAAAATCGGCCTGCTTTTGTGGTTCCATTGCAGAAATTGCCTGGGCATCCATTTTTTTCAGCTCCTGCCATTGAGCCGCAGTCATATTCTTTGGGACCTCAACCCGAAAAAACAATTTCTGCTTGGCTACCAAATCGATATGATCCTGGGAGAAATCAAGGAAATCTGATTCTATGGAGAGTTTAAGCGGCACCTTCTCTCCTTCATTGATGTATACAACATATTGTTCGGGATGCAGACTTTCTTTCAATTCGTTTATTGCTGTGTAGTGAATAATTTTTTCCTTGGGAAAGGACTGTGTGACGACCTTGCCGCCAGCGCATCCACCCATAATTAGCAGCAATCCAACAAGACTTCCATAACACAACAAAGCATTCATTCGTCTAACCATTGTCTTCTCCTTGTTCCTCAGGAACATATTCTAATATATCACCTGGCTGACATTGCAGATGCAGGCAAAGGGCATCCAGGGTTTCCAGTCGCAGGGCTCTTGCCTTCCCGGTTTTCAAGATAGAGAGATTCTGCGGGGTAATACCGATTTTCGCTGCTAGATCGTAGGATTTCATTTTCCGACGAGCAAGCATGACATCAAGATTGATCCGAATAGCCAAGGCAACTCCTACACAGTTAAGTCTTGTTCTTCTTGAAGCTTGCGCCCCTCCTCCATAACCCAGGAAATAACGGCGAGGATGCCTCCAAGCAGAATAATCGTCAAATCAGAGGAAATTAAGTCTACCGTGACTATGCGCTGGCCTGGCGGGTTAGGCAGTGACAGGACCACACTAAGCAGCGATCTGCTGACAATGTCCGCGACAAAGGACCAAATCAACACCCTGGATAATTTTTTAAAACAGCGCACATTTGCCAAAAGAAAGATCTGCCCCTGCTCATACAGAAGAAACAATCGCTGCAGATAATAGGCCCCAACCATGTTTACCCCAGTAGGCAGCATCGTGACGAGAAAACCTAGTACAAGCGAGATCAGCGGCATGGGCATGATAACGGCAAAAGGGATGGTTTTCTTGAGAACTAGGTCCGGCATACGATTCATGTTCAACCAAAAGATAGCGTTAATTACTGGCATCAGGCAGATTGCTGCCGACAGCAGATACCGTAGCCGTCGGCTCGCCTTCTGAATCTTTTCTCTATTTTTTTTCCTATGTTCCATAGCTGTATTCTCCTGCCATTGGCTTTTATCGTCCTTCGGCCACACTTCCACTGTCATTAAAATACGTTAATTAATTATCGTTTGTCAATAATTAATTAACGATTATTAGCCATTATAAAATTCTCCCTATCCACCCCTGGCCCTGCCAGCTCCGAATCGCTCCACGTACAAAGCCATTTCCCACGACTTCACCTTGCTGTAGGATAAAGGGTGGTATTTGCAAAATCGCTGTTGAAGGAATACAACACAACCAGTCAATAAACTTGGTCGGAAATAGCCGCGTTTTGAAAAGTTCGTGGCGCATCTTGCCGGGTGCAAGTCCTGGCATGGTAAGGGGATAACCAGCCCACCATTACCGAGTGTTGCGCCTCTGGCGGAGCGGTTATCGCGGAACAATCTGCGGTTTGCCGCGAACAAGAGATGTGAAGCGTACACAGAGAATATTATAGGCCGTTTGGGGTTGCAGCCCCTTAGAGCTGGTATCGCTTCGAAAAGTCGTTCCGGATTGGTGAGCCTGGTGAGAGCCGGCGGAGTTCTCAATCTATGGCATGTAACAAGAGATGTGCGTCATGAACGCGGGAGACCCTTATCATTCCTGACTGGAACCAGACAGGTAAGCGTGCAGGACCCGGCAAAGGGGAAAGCAGTTGAAGGTGGTAAGTGTGACGGATCACCTCATAGTACTCCGAGACGGCAGGGCCGATCTCATATGGGGAAGGGGGTGACAGTCATCGGCAGTCTGCAAAGGCAACTTGCGCCGGACAACGTCGGGCTGGAGCCCGTGGAGCCAACTTTCTTGCAGGAAATATCCATAAAGGCGGGTTGCGGTGTGAGGATTCCTCTTTTTGCGAGAGTGATATTGCTGAGGAACCCGGTGCGGGAAAACCGCTCGCCGGGATTTGTGCAGGGGAGAGCCGGGTAACCGGGGTTCCTGCTGCGACGCGACGTTCAGCCGGGCCACAAGGAGTGACATGAAGATATGAAAGGTATTTCTACAGGTATTCTGTTTCTTGTTTTTTGGGTCATGGCTTATCCTGTTGCTGGTTTGGCTCAAAAAATCATAACTGGCGGATATGCTACGGTATTGGTGACCAACGTTGATGTGATGAGGGCTGCTTCTTTTGCAATCAAAGCGCAGAAGCAAGTGGGCGAGCAGACAGGCCAATTTGAGTTGATTGAGATTCTGCGAGCAGAAAGCCAAGTTGTTGCGGGGATGAACTATCGGCTCATGTTGAAGGTGAGGGTGGATGGTAAAGAGAGGACAGCTGAAGCGGTAGTTTGGTGGCAGGCGTGGAGAAAGCCAGAGCCGTATCAACTGACGTCGTGGAGTTGGCACTAACTGCGAAATTCCGGGGAAATTTAATTCGCCCATCACTTACATCCAGCGGGAAGGGCGCAGATGTTTAACCTTGAAGACCGGCAGATCATCTATGGGATTTACACTTGATAAAGTTGTGCCGTGGGGACGATCATATGATGAATACGTCAGGATGTTTGGCCTTACAGCCGTCGATCTTGGGCTTCGCATTCTTGGCTGTGGTGATGGCCCTGCGGCGTTCAATGCAGTACTGACCAAACAAGGCGGAAAGATCGTCTCGGTAGACCCGATCTACGTCTTTGATGCAGAACAAATCAGGAGCCGCATTTCCGAAACGTATGAGCCCGTGATGGCGCAAATGCGCAAGAACCAGAACGACTACGTTTGGGGAGCCATTTCGTCGGTAGAGCAGCTCGGACAGCTTCGCATGTCTGCGATGGAAACCTTTCTCGCGGATTTCGATGCGGGCAAAAATGACGGCCGATATATCTCAGGGGAGTTGCCGTCGTTGCCTTTTGAAAATGGGGAATTCGACATTGCCTTGTCGTCTCATTTTTTGTTCCTGTACAGCGCCCATTTGTCAGCTGCGTTCCATCTTCAAGCACTTCGCGAGATGTTGCGTGTTGCTCGCGAAGTGCGAGTATTTCCAATGCTTACACTCGATGGAGCTTCATCGCCGCACTTCCATTTCGTAAACGAGCATCTTGCTAACCATGGCTTCGCCGTAGAGGTTAAACGTGCACCTTACGAGTTTCAGCGGGGCGGCAATGAAATGTTGGTCATCAAGCCTCTCTAAACCCGACGCTCATTCAGTTGTTGGACGCTGTGCGATAAAGCCGTGCAGCGCTGGGTTCGCTCTATGTTATGACTTGGGAAGATTAAATAAACGTCACAGGAGATCGTCCGGGAAAAGAAACCTGCATTCGCATGATTTGCGGGAAAAAACAGCCAGGCTGATAACGAGAGTACAGCGCAAGTGTATAGGGCTTTGGAATCAAAAGGTTTTTCATGTAACCCATCACTAAGAACAATTCGCTCAATACTTCAAAAAGATGCTTATTGAGCCAACCCTCTTAATGAGCCTGTAGTTCAGTCTTTTTTAAGGGTATATATCTAGTATGTTCCCTCCAACGCCTGAGTGAAGGCAGTATTTAAGAACAGGTGGTTGCCAATGAAAATTCCAGTCTTCAACATGCACACCCTCTTTCCCTTCTTGCGCTGGTGGCCGATGGTTAGCCGACACACCCTGCGCGACGATCTTTTGGCCGGGGCTACCGGTGCACTGGTGGTGTTACCACAGGGCGTGGCTTTTGCCACCATTGCGGGATTGCCGCCGGAATACGGGTTGTATGCCGCCATGGTGCCGACCGTGATCGCGGCCTTGTTCGGTTCGAGTTTGCACTTGGTTTCCGGGCCGACCACGGCGATATCAGTGGCACTCTTCGCGGTGTTATCGCCGCTGTATGAACCGGGTTCGGCGGAGTATATCGGCATGGCGTTGACCCTGACCTTTCTCGCAGGTGTGTTCCAAGCGGCGCTGGGGCTGGCGCGCATGGGGGCCCTGGTCAATTTCATCTCGCACAGCGTGGTCATTGGCTTCACTGCCGGGGCCGCCCTGCTCATTGCGGCCAGCCAAATCCGTAATTTTTTTGGCATCGAGATTGTGCGTGGCGCACCTTTGCACGAAATCTTCCATCAATTATTTCTACAAATCGGCAATATCCACTGGCCGGTACTCTGCATCAGCTTGGTGACCCTGGCCACCGGTATCGTTATCAAGCGCTGCTGCCCTAAAATTCCTTTTATGGTTGCCGCCATGGTCGTTGGCAGCATCGTGGCGAGCGTGCTCAATTTTTGGCTGGGTACGACAGCCACCGGGATTCGCACTGTAGGGGCCTTGCCCGCCCATTTACCGCCACTGTCGCACCCAGACCTGTCGCTCTCCACCCTGCAACTCGCCTTTGCTCCAGCCCTGGTCATCACCATGCTGGGGCTAACTGAGGCTGTGGCTATCGCCCGGGCCATCTCAGTGCGCTCCGAGCAATACATTGACGGCAACCAGGAGTTTATCGGCCAGGGGCTTGCCAATGTCATCGGTAGTTTTTTCTCCGGATATGCCTCGTCAGGCTCCTTTAATCGTAGCGGGGTGAATTTCGAGGCAGGCGCCAAAACCCCGCTCGCCTCTGTTTTTGCCTCAATCCTGTTGCTGCTGTTGCTGCTCTTGGTCGGGCGCTTAGCTGCCTATTTGCCGAATGCCGCCATGGCCGGGATTCTGTTTTTAGTGGCCTGGGGCCTCATAGATTTCCATCAAATTCGCCACATTTGGAAGACCAGCAAAGCCGAGACGATCATTTTGCTTTGCACCTTCAGCGGGACCATGATCAGCATTGAAATCGGCATTTTTAGCGGCGTGTTTTTGTCGCTCGTCGTCTATCTATACCGCGCCTCAAAACCGGAAATTATGCCGATGGTGCCAGCCAACGAAGCAGGTGCCTATCATTTCGTGCTCGTTCATGACGAACAGGAATGTCCGCAACTGCGTATAGTGAGAATCAATGGCCCGGTCTTTTTCGGTTCGGCCAGCCATGTGCAGCAGGCCCTGCGCAATATCGACGCTGAAAACCCTCAGTGCAAATCCGTGTTGATCGCCGCTGCAAGTTTCAATTATATCGATATTGCCGGTGCAGAGGCCTTGGCTTTAGAGGCGCGCCGCCGCCGCCGCCAAGGGGGAGGTTTGTATTTTTATCGCCTGAAGGAGTCCATTTACGAATTTTTGCGCCAGGGTGATTATCTGAAGGACTTTGGCGACGACGCCTTTTTTCCAGTAATGACCCATGTCACCAGTGCCCTCTACTGGAAACTCAATCCGGATATTTGCCGCACCTGCAAGGTGCGCCTGTTTGAAGAGTGCCGGATCGGTGTATTGCCGGGTGGGTTGCGCCGTCAGCGCATTATGCTTGCCACCGACGGGAGTGCCTTCAGTCACGCCCCTGAGGATGTCGCCATTGCCCTAGCGAAGGATTTTGGCGTCAAGTTGGATTTGATGACCAGTGTCGAATCGTCGACGGCTGATGAAATTGCCATGGCACGTTTGGCCCTTGCCACCAAAAAGGCCGAAGCTGCTGGGGTGGAATGCGAGACCTGGATCAGTTATGGCAAGGATCCGGTGGAGCAGGTGGTGGCTAGCGCCCAAAAGGCCCACAGCAATATTCTCATCATCGGGCGTCGCCCTTTGCGCGGTGATATGAAAGAACGGCTGATCGGCGACATTGCCGAGAAGATTCTGATTGGATCCCCCTGTCACGTTCTGGTTGCGAACTGGCAGGTTCAGCCGTGGCAGAAGCGTATTCTGGTTGCTGTCGATGACAGTCGGATCACCGAAACCGTTATCGAGGTCGCTATCCAGATCGCCAAGGTTTCAAAGCTGCCGGTGACCGTGCTCTCGGGCGTCTCTTCCGAATCCCAGCGGGAGAAGGCCGAGAAGGATCTGGCGGATAAAATCGGGCTACTTGCAACAGAGGGGATTGCAGGCAATGCCCTCGTTGTCATCGGTAAGACGCCGGATAGCGCTATCATTGACACAGCAGGGGAAATTGGCGCCGATCTGGTTATTATCGGCAATGACCAGCGCAAGGGCTTGCCGCGTAAGATCGCCGGTCAAACCACGGACCGCGTAGTCCTTGGTCTGTCCTGTGCCGTCCTTGTAGTCAAGCGTGCCCCTGAGCCAAGTTCATTGGTAGCCGCAGTGCGTCAGCAGGCCTAGTGTCAGAGATGGTGCAAGTTGCTAAAAAAATGTGAATTTTTGGCCAGGAATGAGGGCTTTTTCGGTGGTGATCGCCTTGAGCATCTCGGGATGTGCCACCTTTAAGTCAACCGCGTGTGGCCGGAGGAAATCGCAGATCCAGCCAGTGAAAATGGTAGCCTCCAGCGCCCCGATCCAAGGGCCAGGCAATTCTTTGACCCATTCAATAACCGCGCTCCTGTCTGCACTCATCTTTCCTTGTTCGACAAGACGTCCGTCTAAGGTCTTGGTGCAATAGGCTATCATCTTCTTGTGAATGTCCAACCCGATGTAGTAAAGTGAAACCTCCTTGTGGTTTATTTCTGGGCGAGCCTGCCTTGACCCAGCCATTTGCGTCAGCAATATTTTGAACCACTTGGAGGTTTCCTTCAACCCTCTCCACTTATACATTCAAGCACCATACTTCTCTGTAACATTGCAAGTATCCCGTATATATCCAGGTATACCTGGAAAAATTGAGCTGAAAGGATGGCAGCGGTTTCAACTCCCGGCGCTGGTAGAGGATCTGGTAGCGATGCCGCAGACATTTAGTTAGGTTGACGACTTCGGCGCAGGAAAGAGAATAGACTAATGAGGAAAAAATGTTATTAAAACGAATACTCGTATGTTTTCTTATTCTTATTGCTATTCAAGTTTATGCGAAGCAAAGGGAAATAGTAATAGCAACACTTGAATATCCACCTTTTATCTATTCTGAAGAAAATCAAGTAAAGGGACCAATTGTTGATAAAATAAATGATGTCTTCGGTAAAATGGGTGTGCGTGTAAATATACAAATGTTATCAATCGCTCGTGGTTTGTTGATGGTGGAAAATGGTGAGGTTGATGCCTATTTCTCCTTAAAAAAGACACCAGAGCGAGAAAAAAAATTACTATTTACCAAAGTTCCATTGATTAAACAGCCATTTGTATTCTTTGCAAATATAGGTTCTTCCATTGAATGGAACGGAGATGTTAACAGTATAAAAAAATACAGAATTGGAGTGGTTAGTAAAACATCGTACGGAAAGATATTTGATGGATATGTTAAAGATAATGTGATTGCGAATATCGATGAATCGAGAAGCTTTGAATTAAATATAAAGAAATTAATTGCTGGTAGAGTCGATTTAGTAATAAATAGTTATGATGTTGGTAAATATTTGCTTGATAAATACGATGCAGGTTCGAAAATAGTTTCGCTTAATCCTCCAGTAGAAATTGTTAATAGTTATTTGGCATTTACTAAAGTAAGAAATTATACTGATCTTGCTAATCAGTTTGATATTATTCTTTGTAAAGACAACTCAGAAAATGTGCTGTGACTTCAACAACGACATCGTAATAATAAAGGACAGACCACGGTTTTTCTCGGGAGTGAGTTCCGGAGTGAGTTTCGGGGACATGATACTTAATTCCAACAACTACATCCTGCGGGCGAGCCGCAGATGCTTACGTTGGATAATAGGAGAAGAAATGTCAAAAATAATATCCTTGGCACTCATATTGCTATTTGTTTCGGCAACCTACACCTCTTCAGAAGAAGTACCGTCGATTCCGTTGAAAGAATTGAAAGTGCAAGCCGATGAGGTGCTGAAGTCACCAAATGTTTCAGCTAGAAAAGAAATTGACGTTGTTTTCAAGCTAGTTGATCGCCTTCTTGAAGAGAATCAGCAGGATGATGCTGAGAAGTATATTATTCAAGGCCTAGAACACTTTCCTTGGAATTTGAAATATCAGATTGTTTATGCCGAAATGCTAGCCAAGAAAGGAAACCAGGCAAAAGCCGAAGAAAAAGCGGCTTTGGTTTTTGAATACGGAGAGACCGATGCATTGATTGAAAGGGCAAGAAAAATTCTTAAAAAAGACCTTCTCCCTGAATTTACAGCTATCAGCACCCTGCCTGGAACAGATTACAGTGTTGTGCTCGTCCCATTTCAAGGGTGCGATAAATGGCTAGTCGCACGCATTAAAGAAGAACTTTCAATTACACTTCACATTCCCGTATTTATTCAAACTATTAACACAAAATATCCCACTTCCAGCCGTGATCGCAGACAAGCCACTATTGGTAGGCTACGCAAGGAATTTATTAAGAACATAGCCGATATTCAAGTCGCTGATGGCTTGAAGAAGCTAGACTTAACCAAAGATGATTTAAAAACTGAAGATAATGTCCTAAAACTTATGAAATACCTGCTACGAAATTCTGGCATAGAAGAGATAGCAAAGTTTAATGCTTACCTTAAGGACTCAATCGGGAAAGAGCCACAGTGGAATGCTGATCAATTAAATTCTATATTATTTCAGTCTGTTAATTCTTACCGGAGGAATAATGTTGCATATCTTGGCATCACTAACGCCGATATTTATGCCAATGATTATAATTTTCTCTTTGGGTGGGCAGGTAGTTTAGGTGGAGTCGTATCTTACCATCGATTCACTGCTGATTTTAATAATGAAATTCCTAATCAAGATAGACTCATTAAAAGGACATTAATGCAATGCCTTGCTTCTGTTGGGCGAATTTATGGCATAAAAAATTGCACTGACCCAATGTGCGCGCGAGCATATCCAAATTCACTGCCTGAGCATGATGCAAAAAAAGGAACATTATGCCCTGAATGCAAAATTGGGTTCAAATCAAAATTCGAACAAGCCAATAAACATGACCGGAATTAGCCGCGTTCTTAAAAGGTGGGCAATCCCTCGGCCGGCAGGTTATTTCACCATTGGACGAAGCCGCTGCGCGGCAGACAAGCCCCGAGCGATCCTCTTTGTCCATATTGAACATGTTGTAATCTCTCGGCATACGGTAATTGGTAGAAAGCGGTAGGGCAAAGGCAAGCGTGGCCGCATCAACCATTACCAAGGAGGTTACAATGAACACCACTCTGCCGCAAGATCCCCGCTTCAACATGCAGTACCAGCAACATTTGCAATGCCTTAAGCTGGGCGGTCTGCAGCCAAAAAACATCGACGCCTACGCCAGGGCGATCCGGCGTATCGGCAACTATTTCGATTGCAGAATTGACAAGTTTTGAGAATCTGCCTGTTGACAAGTGGGCAGTTCTTTTGTATTCGGTTTTTCGTCATTCAATCCATTTAGGAGATTTTATGTTCATCAATTCAATTGATCTTGTGCTGTACGTTACCGGAAAAACCGCCGCGTAAGTCAGGCAGACGATTGATTCCAAAGCCGCAGCGACAGATTCGGACACCACCCCGAGGCTATGTCAGCTGCTCTTCCTTCTTGGTTCTGTCGAACCTCTGCAATATTTTTGCGCATTTTTTCCGGTAACTGTTCTTCGTCGTAATTTTAACGCCTGACGAGCTTTCGGCTTCGGTATTCCCGTATACCGTAGATTCGACTTGTTCTCAGCTGTGTATACAACGCAACAGGGAAATAGATATGCAGAAATTACATAATAACAGTAGAGTAGGTGAAGGTGCGGTTTCGTTCAGACTGGCAAAACTGGGTTGGTCACCATTTTTCCAACAGCAATACGAAAATTCAGCTTCCGATTCCACTCCGGCAAGAGTAGTCGGGGTACACAGGCATGTTTTTTCAGTAATGCAGGGGGATGAAGTATTCCACGTTTCGCTGGCCGGTCGGCTGTATAACCAGGCGACAGGAATATATCCGGTTGTTGGCGACTGGGTTCTTGTGAACGAGCAGATTATTACAAACATATTTACAAGAAATAATCTGTTGTCCAGAAAGGCAGCCGGAGGAAGATCCGGCCGGAATGCTGAAGTATATGACGAGCAGGGAATAGCAGCCAACCTTGATTTTGTCTTTATCGTCTGCGGTCTTGATAGGGATTATAACCCTGCCAGGATCGAGCGATACCTCACCCTTGTCTATCATTGCGGAATTGAGCCGATCATTTTGCTCAGCAAATCAGACCTGCAGCAAAAAACAGCGCAATTCGTCTGCGAGGTGGAAGCCATCGCTCACGGTGTACCGGTTTACCCGCTGTCACTTTATGACACTGAGGCGGTTATGCGTGTTGCGACACTGCTCTATCCTCACCGGACGGCCGTTTTAATCGGTTCATCGGGTGCTGGCAAATCCACCCTGATCAATCACCTTGCCGGGAAAAACATCAGACAAACCCAGGCGGTCGGGGAAAGGGTGGGTAAAGGCCGGCATACTACAACAAGCCGTGACCTGTTTCTTCTGCCCGGGGGCGGAATGGTGATTGATAACCCAGGCATCAGGGAAATCGGCCTATCTCGGCAAGTAATTGACAGTACAAGTGCATTCCCTGATATTCAGGCATTAGCCGGACAATGCAGGTTCAGCAATTGTACGCATACCTGCGAGCCTGGATGTCGGGTGCTTGAAGCGATAGCCACAGGAGAAATATCCTCCAGACGGCTGAACAACTATATCAAGCTGAACAATGAGCTTGACTACAGCCGCGAGCGTCAAAACAAAAGCGCCGACAGAGTGGAAAAAGAGCGGTGGCAGCATATTTCAAAAAAAGTGAAAGATTTGAAAAACAGGAGAAATCAGCAATGGAAATAATGTTTGCAAAACAAAAACATAATCAAGACCTGCACACCTCCACCAGCAGGCTTTCGGTGCGGCTAGGCTAAGCCAGACGTCAAGATGCTGATTGATTTGCAGCCTATTGGGGACTTGCACACAAGGGCAAATTGGGCTCAGATTATTTGCGACTATAAATGAGGCCGGACCCATTTTATTCAGTCCTGTAAAACCCCGTCCTTTGGGCGGGGTTTCGGCCGCCGTTTACTTGCAAGCGGGCTCACTTTAGGTGCGAATGGATTTGCAAAACATAGCTCTGGACCCACATGAAAAGTAACTAAGCGTAGACTAAGGAAAATCACTGAAACCCCAAACCCCAAACCCCAGACCGGATTACGGATACCGCCACCAGGATCGAACACAGAGCAACAGGCCAACGAGGACAGGAAATGAACAGAGAACAGGAAAAGGTCAAAACCATTTACATTGGCTATCACCCGAGGACGCATGACGGCAGCTCTCCACAATCGCACACCCTCAGTGACGCCATTGCAGTAATGGACGCCTTTAACAAAAGGCAGGGGGAAGGGAGGCTTCGGGCCGAACTTTTCGAAATCGCCTACAGCGATCTTTGCGCCGTTGCCGTTATGGAAACAACAATCGGCAAAGTCTGGCAGTACATCTAGTACCCACCAAAATCTTATCAAAAAAGTAGCTATAGCCGTGTCTCGCGTTTGGTGATTCTTCCACTGCACGAAAACTTGAATATAGGGGCCTTTCGAGCCCTTCTCCCCTATGCAGCCCGGCCCGGATTCAGTTTGACGGATACCGGGCCGCATTGAATTTACGAACAATGCATAGAGTAAGTAAACAGGTGCATCTGCTCCTCTTCCTAAGGGCAGACCTCCTGATCTCGACAATTTCACCTGGTACCTCCGCTGAGCTTTAACCCTCAGAAATTAAATCAAATATCCAGAACGGCCCACAAAGGCGATTTATGACGGCAGCGGATTTCGATATGATAGCAAAAAATCCCCTTTCCCAGACACCCCGCATCGGACCGTTACCATGCCTCAACTTCAACTCCCCATCTTTCCGGAAGGCCTGACCCTTATCAACCAAAATATCGGTTTTATCCGTAAAGACGCCTCTCTCACCTAC
>JAQUEZ010000138.1 GCA_028684915.1 Desulfobulbus sp. | reverse complement strand
CGATGAAGAAGGTCGCCAAAATGTTGAGAGCTCACCGCCCCCTCTTGCTCAACTGGTTTCGTGCAAAAAATGCGATTGCCTTGGGCTGCGTGGAAGGCTTTAACAACAAGGCAAAGGTGATCACAAAGCGATCCTATGGATTTCGCACATACGACGGGCTAAAAATAGCTTTATATCATGGACTTGGTGGCTTACCGACTCCAAAGGTTACCCACAGATTCTGCTGAGGAACCAAATAAGGATGGGGAAAGAAAATGACGGAAGCTTGTGTCTGATCGATGAAATGGGCACTGAACTACGGCAATTGAGGCATCATCTGCTCAAGTGAAACCCATGATTCGGCGACCAATAAATAACCCATACCCTGGCTATGAAGGACAGTGGGAAAAAGGAGACGGAGACCTCTTCCATTGGAGCGCCCTCAGATTTTCTTTTTGATATCAATAATCGGCGTGCCGTCGAGCACGTCCAAGCCGCGCACCTGAATGCAGTTGCCCTCCACTGCGAGCACGGTGAGTTCGGACAGGGCAATGGGGTTAGGGCGCACCGGACTGCGGGTGGCAAAGACGCCGCTTAAACCCCGGCTGCGGTCGCCACGTGGATAGACCTTGAGGATATTGCGGGATGAGCGGTGCAGCCAGAACAGGACGACGATGGTCATGCCCGCCTTGATGCCGTCCATGGCATCAAGGAAGCGGGGATCGATTTCCAGGGTGCCGGTGTGATCGGAGATGTCGTAATTTTTCGGGGCCTGGTCAAGCTCGATAATATCGCCGTGAACCAAGCCGATGCAGTAGAGTTCGGGGAGTGTGATTGATTGCATAAGGTGTATTCTCCTTGGTTGGGAGGAAATGGATTTTTGAACTCAGTTCTGGGCAAGAATGGGAAACAGCTGTTTCAAGCCATGGGCGATAAACTCCACCCCCATGGCTGCCATCACCAGGCCCATCAGTCGGGTGACAATGTTGATCCCGGTCTTGCCCAACCATTGGCTGATATGCGGTGCCAGGCGCATCAACAAAGCCGTAACCCCGGCAAGAGCAATGATGGCCAGGCTGAGATACAGGTAATGCAGGGACGAATCGTGGCGTTGGGCATGGAGGATAACCGTACTGATGGCGCCAGGACCGGCCAAGAGTGGTGTGGCCAGCGGCACTACCGCTACGCTTTCACGTACGGCAGAGTCCAACTCCTCTTCCTTGGTCTGGCGGATGTTGCTCATCTTGGCGTTGAGCATGGAAATGGCCATCAGCAGGACGAGAATGCCGCCGCCGACCCGGAACGAACCCACCGAGATACCGAAAAAACGAAGAATGGCCTCGCCGGTGAACAGGACTGCCAAAAGGATGATGCCCACCGACAGGGCGGCAATGTTGCCGGTGGTGTTGCGCTCTTTGATTGCCTGGTTGGCGGTGAGGTTGATGAAGACCGGGACCGCACCCACCGGGTTGACCACCGCCACCAGGGCGACGAAAAATTTGAAATACTCATTGAAGGTACCAACATCCATGTGCGTGCTCCGCGAATCTGATTGGCGGGTGGAAACGTAGGCAAGGGGCCTTGCGGGCCGGGAGTGTCGCTCTCGGAAAATGCGCAGGAACGACTTTCCTCTCTTGCAACGCTTTGTTTTTAAAGAAATTTGTTCTTACTTGCAGGTGGTGGTTCCAGGTCGTCAGGATTGACTTTTCTCCTCCCTGGAATTAATGATGCTGCATTTGATTGTCAATCTGCAAAGAGGTCCGGGGTGAAAATGCGATGCGCTGAGAGGCGCATTATCCCATTGAATGAAGCTATTTTGATGCTTTCTTTCCCGGTTTTTGACTTTTGACCAAGCCCTCATTTGAGCAGCGGCTGCGGCAGGAATATGGAACAACCCACTTCGAAATCATCGGCCATGATCCTGCTGACAGTCTGTATCGCTCAGTTCATGGCCCCGTTCATGCTTACCTCCATCGGTGTGTCCCTGCCTTCGCTCGGGCGCGATCTCGGTGCCTCGGCGATGCAGATCGGCCTGGTTGAGCAGACCTATGTCCTTTCCCTGGCTATGTTCATGCTCACCTTCGGTCGTCTGGGTGACATCGTCGGCCAACGGATCATGTTCCTTATCGGCCTGGCGATTTTCACCACCTTCACCCTGGTGCTCGGCTTTTCATCGAGCATCTTCATGGTCATCACCCTCCGTTTTTTCCAGGGGCTGGGGGCGGCGATGATGCTCTCCGGCAGCATGGCCCTGGTGGCAGGCGCCTTTCCTGCCTCGCAACGGGCGCGCAAGATAGGCCTGGTCTCTGCCTGTACCTATGTGGGGCTATCGACCGGACCGGTGATCGGCGGCTACATTACCCAACACTTCGGCTGGCGGCATGTTTTTCTCGCCCCGGTGCCGATCGGTATCGCCGCCGTGCTGACCTGCCTCTTTGGGATGAAAGAGACCGAGAAAAACGCGTCGGGCGAGCAGATGGATTGGCTCGGCAGCGTGGTGTATGCACTGAGTGTCGGCTGCATCATGACCGGGGCCGCCCACATGCAGAGGGCTTTTATCGGCGTGCCTTTGCTGGTTGCGGGTACCGTTGGTCTGGGGGGATTTCTGGTGATGGAGAAGCGTAGTCAGAGTCCGCTGTTGGATGTCAAACTGCTCTCCGGTAACCGTTTTTTCACCCTCAGCAGTTTAGCGGCCTTGGGCAACTATGCGGCCACCTTTGGCATTGTTTTTTTTATGAGCCTTTTTCTCCAATACGCCAAAGGGCTGTCCGCCCGCCAGGCGGGGTTCATCCTCCTGTTACAGCCATTGATGCAGGTTGTGACTTCGCCCCTTGCCGGGCGCCTGGCCGATCGGATCGAGATCGCTAAACTGGCCACTGCCGGTATGCTGATTAGTGCTACCGGGCTGCTGCTAGCGGCAATCACCTTGGATGTTCACACCCCGCTCTGGCTGGTGGGCATGGAACTGATGCTGATCGGCGCCGGGTTCGGCATCTTCATCACCCCCAACACCACCGCGATCATGGACAGCGTCGAGCGGCGCCAGTACGGGGTGGCCTCGGGCATGATCGGCGCCATGCGTACTCTGGGCATGGCCACCAGCCTCACCACCATCACCCTGGTTTTCTCGCTTTTCATGGGCGATCAGGCGGTTACCAATGCCAACCTGCCCCGGTTTATCCTCAGTATGAAGACCGCTCTGGTTGCTTTTTCCTTCTTCTCCTGTTTGGGCGTCATCCTCTCCCTCAGTCGCGGCAGCAAGCAACAATCTGCCTGAGATTGCTGCTTGCTCTCTGTTCTACCTCTGTCTGTTATTTCGTAACCGCTCACGGGGGAGCCCCAAAGGCCCCGTTTATCAACGGACCTGTAAGCGATTGCAGGGTGCCGTAGGGTGCAAGGCATCGGTCTGTGCAGCGTCACCTACGTAAGCAGGCCGATAACATCGCAGATTCGGTGCCCCGTGATCGCTTACGTTATTTCAGCGCCCGGTAATAGGAATCAAGCGTATACACCGCAGCCAGCGGGTTGTGGCCGGTGACTCGATCTTTAACTGCGAGCACGGTACAGGGGGCCTCGGCGTATTTGAGGAAGAGCGAGTCATGGCCGACACAGAGGCCAAGCAGGATGTTGAACTCGGTTTTTTCCGAGTTGAGCACCTGCGCCTGGAGGATCGGATTGCACATGGTTTCAAAGGTGCAAATGCTGACCTTATCCTGGTCACCCAGCCCCAGTTCTTCTTTGGGTACTCGCCCCACCTTGCAGATTACCGACGCCATTTCCAGGCCGTGATTGCTGAAAAAACGTTCCACGATCATGGCCTCGTTGCGTAATCCCAGACAGAAGGCCATGCCGATTTTTTTGTACCCCATCTTGCCGATGAAATCCAAAATCTCCTCGATTCGCGGTTTAGCGGGCCGCACCTTGGCATACCCCAGCTCGCGATTGGCGTAGCCGTCGCGCTCCTGGAGAGATGCCTGGCGGGCAAATTCGGCATTCTCTGTTTTTTCGTATTCGCCGCGCGCCACCGCCACGAGGTTTGCTTTACCGATGGTGGGGCAGTTTTCGGGATAGCGACCGCCTTCGGTACGGCAAACCCGCTCATCGGGTTTGAAGGAGCATTTGGCGCAGTTGGGGGCGGATTGTTGCATGGTGTCACCTCGCAGTGTCTGGTTAAAGAAACGTGGCGTTCTCAGGAGGGCGTCACAGGATTATTTTTGATGCTCTCCTCTCAGGGCGGCAAAAGGAGGAAGGGTGGGAAAGCAGAATTCGATGGCGATGCGGGCCATTTCGATAGCGGCATGGCCAGGATTATTTTGAGCGTCGCGCAGCAGTTCAATGTTTGCATCGCTTATACCAGCGCGTTTCGCCTCTTGCCAGAACAGGGCGCGGAGCGAGGGAAAATGAAAATCTTCGGCAAAGATTGGCTGTTGCTGGACCGGCAATGCGCTCACCGTGGTTTTGATCCACTGGACAAAGGCCCGGGAGAAGAGCATCCCTCCATTTTCAAGACCTGCCTTATACTCGTTAAAAAGCCGCTCATTGGGTTTGCTGTCGAGGCGGTTTTGGACAAACGCAATAAAACCGAGTTGTTGCAGCCATGCATGCAAAGGCACCTGTCGCACCTGCGCCTCTTTGCTGCCGACACTGCGCAGGCAGAGGCACCATTCCCCCTGCTGTTGCACCAGATCGTCGGGATAGAGAAAGAAGATCTCATTGCGGCTCGCCCCACAGCAGGCGGCCAGTAACGGCGCCCAGTAATGCGAGGCAAAGCCTGGCTTTTGGAAGGCGAGGAAGTTGTCCCGGGCAAAGAGCAGCGCCAATGCATCATGGGTGAAAGGGGGGATTTGCTGGGTGGTCATCGACAATGGGTACCGATCATAATCTATAGGAAAGCAGAATCTGCATGGTTGATTGGCTCGATTTCTTTTTCTTCTTATTGCTTCAGAGAAAGGCCCGCAGCATCTCTCCAGGCGGTCAACCGCTTTCAGACCTTTAATCACACAATGGATTCGATCCGACTTGTTTACGAGTCCACCAAGGGTATGTAGCTGGTGAAGCTGGGGGTTTTACCGCAAAGGTCGAATCCGTACTTCAATTTCCGGTTGGTCCTTGAGTAGGGGCAGCAGTTGTTCCGGATCCGTTTCCTTGTAGTGGTACGGATAAAGGATCTTGGGCTTGATCGCCCGGGCCACATCGGCGACCATCGCCGGGGTCATGGTCGAATCCGGGCTCATTGGCAGGAAGGCGCAGTCAATCTTTTTCAACGTCTTGATCTCGGGGATATTCTCGGTGTCGCCGGCAACATAGATTCTTCGGTTGGCAAAGGTGATCACGTAGCCGTTGCCGATGCCCCGGGGATGGTAGGGTTGGCCGTCTTCCCGGCGGAGAACAATATTATAGGCCGGAACCGCCTGAATGCGAAGATCCCAGATGCGCAGGCTTTCTCCGTTGGACATGATCCAGCCGTCGGGGACCTCTTCGGCGCAGATAGGCGGCTCAATAATAATGGTATCGGGTTTGCGGATTTTTTGCAGGGCTTCCAGGTCGAAATGATCGACATGGTTGTGGGTAAAGAAAACCAGGTCAGCCCGGGGCAGGGTGGCGTAGTTGCCGACCTTTCCGTAGGGATCGAAATGAATCACCTTGCCGTGGTAGGTCATGATCAGGGAAGAGTGGCCGATGAAGAAGATTTCTAGGTCACCGGCCGAAGTAGGGATAACATCGCGACGGATCACATCGGCGGCATTGCTGTTCAGGGCGGAAAACAGGAGCAGAAAAAGGATGGTAAGGATGGTGCGCATAACGATAACCCTCCGGAGGTGTGAACTGAAAGAGTCGGAGCGTACATAGTTGATAAAATACAGAGTAAAGTCAATTGGCAACTTTGATGGCGTCATAAAAACTTCAACCTCCTGCGTCGCAGCGTTTTTATCGAGCCATCTTTGAGAGTGTGATGGATTTTGTAGGAGTCCATCGACTTTGGATAAATCTAAAAAAGTTCAAATGAGAGGAAAAGGGTCATGTCGTTGCCTGGGGATTGGAGAGCGATTGGCAGATCTGTGCCATTGTGCTAGATTCAATACTCGGAGTTGCTCAACGGGTGAGCCATTTTACTTTTTTGATTTTTTCTAGGATGCCTACCATGCCGTCAATACGCTTTGTTGTTCGCCTCTGTTTTTTTCTCGTTGTGTCGGTAGTTTGGGCTGGGGTCGCACCTGCGGCGGAAAAGACAGCTCGTTACAGCAACAATCAGTACGGATTCAGTTTCCAGTACCCGGCCTCTTGGCATTTCGCCCATACCTCGATACGGAACATGCGGGTGAAGATTGTTGCCCCGGAAAACGGCCCGGCGGCAGAGTGCTCGGTGATGGTCAAAGAATATCCCAAGGCGGTCAAGGCCAAGCAGAGCGAGATCGATCAGATCTTTCTTGAGCCGCCCACGGTGGCGGAACTCCAGGAGGTGCTGGCCCAAGATAGCGAGCAGATGAAGGTGACCAAGGCCGCAACCGGTAAGCTTGATAAACGGCCGACCCATGTTGCCCGCTATCGGGTACGACTGGGATTTGACGAATACCTCTCCGGGCAGATAGCCATGACCGCCACTCCCGGGCGGACTTGGTCGGTGAGTTGCAGCGGCCGGGGCGAAAATCAGGAGCAGGCTGAAAAAAATTTCCAGATCTGGCAGCAATCGATCCAGGCCTTGATTACCTCATTCCAGTTTAAAAAATAGTAAGCGATCACGGGGCAACGAATCTGCGGTGTTATCGGCCTTTTTACGTACAGGTGTACGCTGCACAGGCCGATGCCTTGCACCTCCGGCACCCTGCAATCGCTGACAGGTCCGTTGATACATGGTGCCTTTGGGGTTCCCCCGTGATCGGTTGCAAAAAAAAAAATCGCTATCTGCGCCCGATTCAGGCGCTGCGCAGGGACAGGGCAATCCTCTTGCGCGGCGCATCTACGCTTACCACCCGCACTTGCACCTGTTGCCGCACCTTGACCACCTCGGACGGGTCCTTGACAAAACGGTCGGCCAGCTGGCTGATATGGATCAGTCCGTCCTGGTGTACGCCGATGTCGACAAAGGCGCCGAACTTGGTCACATTGGTGACAATGCCGGGCAGCCACATCCCCTCGGCCAGATCCTCCATCTTTTCAATCCCCTCGGCAAAGGCAAAGGCTTCGAACCGATTACGCGGATCACGACCGGGTTTGCCGAGTTCGGCCAGGATATCTTCCAGAGTCGGCAGGCCGACATCGTCCTGCACATAACGCTCGGGCTTGATTTGCTGCCGCAGTGAGGCATCTTGTATCAGCTCGGCCACGCTGCAGCCGCAGTCTTTGGCCATCTGTTCGACAATCCTGTACCGCTCCGGATGGACCCCGGAACGGTCCAGAGGGTTGGCGCCGTCATGGATGCGCAGGAACCCGGCACACTGCTCAAAGGCCTTTTTGCCCAGGCGCGGCACTTTGAGCAACTGCTTGCGGTCGGTGAATGGACCTTGTTCACGGCGGAAGGCGAGAATGTTGGACGCAAGCGTTTCGCCCAGTCCGGAGACAAAGGCGAGCAGTTCCGGGCTGGCGCTATTGACTTCGACCCCGACTCGGTTAACGCAGCTGATCACCACGTCATCTAAGCCCTGTTTCAGTGCCTTTTGGTTAACGTCGTGCTGGTACTGACCGACGCCGATTGCCTTGGGGTCGAGCTTGACCAGTTCGGCCAAGGGATCCTGCAGGCGGCGGCCGATGGAGACTGCACCGCGGACAGTGAGGTCTTGCTCCGGAAATTCGCGGCGCGCAACTTCCGAGGCAGAGTAGATCGAGGCCCCGCTCTCATCGACCATGGTGATGATAACGCCCGGCGGCAGATCCAGGGCGCGGACAAAGGTCTCGGTTTCCCGGCTGGCAGTGCCGTTGCCGATGGCGATGGCCTCGATCTGAAAACGTTTACAGAGCTGAAGGACCATTACTCCGGCTTCCTGCTGCTGTTTGGCCGATAAGGTGGGGTAGATGGTGGTGTGGTGGAGCAGTTGCCCTTGGCGATCGAGGCAGACCAGCTTGGCACCGGTGCGAAATCCCGGATCCAGGGCCAGGGTACGTTTGGGACCAAGCGGCGCGGCCAGCAGCAGTTGGCGGAGGTTGTCGGCAAAAACCGTTATCGCCTCTTGGTCGGCCTGCTCCTTGAGCGTACCTCGCAACTCGTTTTCAAGCGAGGGTGCCAGCAACCGTTTGTAGCTGTCCTCCATTGCCAAGCGAACCTGCTGCCCGGCAAAGTCGCTGCTGCGGATAGTGTTGCGGTGGAGAATGTCTAGGGCATCTGCTTCCTGCGGCAGAACACTTAAGTTCAACACCTTTTCCTGTTCGCCGCGGAGCATGGCCAAAAGCCGGTGTCCGGCCACCTTGGTCACCGGTTCCTGCCAGTCGAAGTAGTCGCGGAACTTGCTCCCTGTCTCCTCCTTGCCTTTGGCCACCTTGGCGGTGATAATGGCCTTGCGCTGGAAAAGAGCGCGCAGACAGGCACGCAGCTTGGCATCTTCGTTGATCCATTCGGCGATGATGTCGCGGGCGCCGCTCAGTGCCTCTTCCTCGTTGTTTACTTCCAATTCCGGATTGATAAAGCGGGCCGGATCGATCGTTTTCTGCTCCTGGGCGTAGAGCATCTGCGCCAGGGGCTCCAATCCCTTTTCCCTCGCCTTTTGCGCTCGGGTACGCCGTTTGGCTCGGTAGGGCAGGTAGATATCCTCAAGGGCGGCAAGGTCAGGGGCGGCATTGATGGTGGCCTGCAACGTATCGGCAAGCAGATTGCGTTCGGCAAGCGAGCTGAGGATTGAGGCCCTTCGCTTGTCGAGTTCGAGCAACTCGGTTCGACGATCGCGAATGGCGGCGAGCTGCACCTCATCAAGCGAGCCGGTAGCCTCTTTGCGGTAACGGGCGATAAAGGGAATGGTGGCTCCGTCATCGAGGAGACTGGTGACGGTTTCCACCTGTTTGCGGGTGATCTGCAGGCCTTGGGCAATATGCTGGGCGTGATCGGACATCGATTATCTAGAAACGCAAGGGTTGGTGAAAAGGGCGGTCGTCTTGGGAGCGCGTCAGGGGATAGAGCTCACCGCTGGCGCGAAGCGTGGTTGGGTTCGGCCGTTGAGAGTAATCTGTTCAATAAACATGGAAAAAGGCCGTACCCAGAGGCCGGATTCGTTGTAGAGTGGGCGGTACAGCACCAGGGGCTCCAGTGTTTCACTGTGGCGAGCTACGCCCAGTACCTCGTATTCACCACCCTTATAGTGACGGTAACGGCCTAGGGGCAATGTGGGGAGTGGGGAAAGCTCATCCATGGAAACAGGGCTCCTGCTACTTGTTGGTATGCTCGGTTGGATAACCGGTCTCAAAAAAAATCAATGGTGCCGGTCACGATTTCTGGTTCAAGAATTTCTCCGCTTTCCACCAGAGTGTCATAGAAACAGACCTGATTGCGGCCATGTCCTTTGGCACAATAGAGCGCTTTGTCGGCATGGTCGAGCAGGGTGGCGGAAAAGAGGTTGGGATCCATCTGGGTAACGCCGATACTGACAGTCACCTGTCCGACCTGAGGGAAGATATGCTGTTCGATGGACATGCGGAATCGTTCAAAAGCCTGGTTGGCTAGCTCCTGATTGGCCGCGCGGAGGATAATCACGAACTCTTCGCCACCGAAGCGAAACAGGTGGTCGTGTTCGCGGAAGTGGCCTTGCATGAGTTGTGCGGTCAGGAGCAGGACTTCGTCGCCATACAGATGCCCCCACGTGTCATTGATCCGCTTGAAATGATCCAGATCAGCCATGCCCAGCCAGTAGGGAGAACTGTCGGACTCCTGACGTCGCTCGATGGCGACTTGGTCGGTAACTGGGGGTCGCTGGGAGTGAATTTTATTGATGAGGTCATCAAAGGTTTTGCGATTAGCCAGTCCGGTCAGCTGGTCGTGCTGGGCCTCGGTAAGGACCGTGAAAAAATTACGGTAGACCCCCAAAAGCCCATTCACCAAATACGAATCCAGTTTGCTGAGGGGCTGCAAGGTAATGGAGACCAGAATGACCTCCACGGATTTCAACTGCATGAGGTGCCAGATCGTCAGTATCCGGTTTGGGTCAAGCTGTCGGCTGAACGGTCGGTTGGTGTTGCGAACCACGTCGATGGCCGCCAATATTTCCTCGCCAATGGAAATTTGATCGACAGTGATCTCATAACTTTCCTGACGCAGGCGTAACTGATAATACGGCTGGCCGTTGCGGTCCAATTTCAAAATCAACAGCTCCTGGGGCTTGATAAATTCCTCAAGAGTTTTCAAGAGGCTGAACTCCATAAGTTCAACGTCATGGAGCGCCGTCATGCTGACGAGTTTGTCGAGAAGTCGAGGGGTATTGGTCATTATTGGTCTCTGGTGCCTGCAGATTCGAAGGTTACTTGGCAGTTCTTACCGGAGTGGCATGCAAAAGCCCAGAAGGCGTTCCAACCCCGCGACTTGCAAGGGTAATGGCAGATGGGGATCCCTGCAATCATATTTCGTCACTCGGTGCATCTGCCTGCGCACATCCGGATTCGGCAGCCGGTCGTTGCACATTGAAAGGAAAAAAACTTGTTCTGTTTTCTCTTGTCTTGTTAAATGGTTACCAAGAGGCGATTGATAAAAGCTCTATATGATACTGACAATGGTGTGAATAGGTTATGAAAAAACGACCCCTTCCCCCCTGGCTGGCATCGATCTGCTGCCTTGTGTTGTGGGGATCGCTTCTGCTGATGGGTGGTTGCGCCAGGCAACCTGTGGGCAGGATGATGGAAACCACCGCTTACTGCGGGTGCTCGCTCTGTTGCAGCTGGGAGCGTGGCAGCTGGACTTATCTTAAACTCGATTTTTGGAATCGGTATGTCAGTGCCGGACGCCAGGCAGGACGACCCTATTCGGGGCTCACCGCCATGGGGACCGATCCGCAGGAACCGGAATATGGTCTTTTTTCCTGGGATTCGCTCTTTCGTCCCTGGATGGTTCCGATCCGCATACTCCCCTGGTCCTGGTTCCAGGAGGACGGAACCATTGCCGCAGATACCAAGTATTACCCCTTCGGCACGCGAATGTATGTGGAAGGTTACGGTTGGGGACGTGTGGAGGATCGGGGTGGCGCAATCAAAGGCCCCACTCGTATAGATCTTTTCTTTGATTCTCATGAAGATGCCCGCCGATGGGGACGGCGGAAAACCTGGGTGCGGATCGAACGGCCTTAGGTCCCACGTTGTCATGACAGAGCGGGCCTTTTCTCAACTTTTATAAACGGTGCCTTTGGGGTTCCCCCGTGATCGGGTACCAATTTTTTGTCTGAGAGGTGCCTATGACTGAGCCCACAACCAGAAATATCAGGTTGAGACCCACGGTTTTTGTTCTGCTTGGCATTGGGCTTTTTGTTGCAGCCCTTTTGCTTCGTCTTGCCGGTCTGCTGAACGCACCGTTACAGATCGATCCCCGCCAGGGGCGAATGTTTGCGCCGCCGTTGCCGCTTCCCGCCTTTCACCTCGTCGACCACCAGGGAAACCCCTTTACCAGGCAAAATCTCCAGGGGCATTGGACCCTGGCGCTAATCGGCTTTACCTACTGTCCAGATGTCTGCCCACTTGGCTTGGCCATTGTGGCCGATTTTTACGACAAACTGGATGCATCGGGGAAGAAAAATACGCCGCCAACCTTTGTTTTTCTCAGCGTGGACCCCTTCCGCGATACGCCGCAAATCCTGGCCGATTACGTCCCCTTTTATCGGCCTGAATTTGTCGGTCTTACTGGTACGCCCCAGGAAATATCCCATCTCGTCAGCGGGATCGGTCTCTACTACGCCTATGCCGACCCCACCGGGAAAACCATCTATAAGGGGGTGCTCAATCGCCCGCCATCGGAAAAATATGCGGTGGTCCACTCGGCGGAGTTGCTGTTTATCAATCCTGAAGGGGAGATGGCGTTGATGTTGATTCCGCCGTTTACGGCCTCAACCATTGCGTCGATATACCATAAATTGCTTTGATTTTGCGGGGATTGCGGACGATGATAAAACGAATGATTTGGTTTGGGGCCTTAGCTTTTTTGCTTTCAGGATACGCTTCCTGGGCCAGTGAGATTCAGGTGCGCGATGCCTGGGTTCGTGAGGCTCCGCCATCGGCCAAGGCCTTGGCCGCCTATATGGTGATCAGCAATACCGGTAAAAGTGTTGTTCGACTTAAAAGGGCTGATTGCAGTGCCTTTGCCACGGTCGAAGTCCACCAGAGTATGATGCACAAGGGGATGATGCACATGATGGCCGTGGGAAGTCTGGAGATCGCGCCGGGCAATTCCGTGGTTTTGCAGCCTGGAGGCTATCACCTGATGCTCGTTGACCCGCAGGCAAAACTACGGGTTGGCGATCAGGTGCAGATCGAACTCCATTTTGATACGGGCGAGAACCTGGCGGTAACCGCAGCAGTGAAGAAGGGCGCACCGGTCATGCGAGAATGAGGGTTTAGGAGTAGTTTCGGAAAGGGAGTGGCGGAGTGACGTGATTTAGCCGGTTATAGCGGTCATCCCCACAAAAGAGGCATCAATCTTACAGGCAAAAAAAAACTCGCTCCATGCCGGAAAAGGAGAGGGGTTCCGGTGGGGCGAGTATGCCACAAGATCACTTTTTCGTCCGATCAGATGACTCGAAGCTAAATTTATTTGTTCGATCAAATATCGTCAGTAAGCAGCTCTTGTGAAGAGGGCAACCTATCCTCTTGTTTTGTAAGATAAGCACTCCATTCCGGCCGCGCCAACACTAATGACGTCGTAAAATAATCAATCTCCTGCGTCGCAGCGTTTTTCCTCTCCTCAGCCAGCGATACCAAAAACTTTACCGACGGCGGAAGTCACAACCATCGCTAGCGTTCCCCAGAAGCAAACTCGAGCAGCTCCCCGAATTAACGAAGCGCCTCCTGTTGCGGCCGCAATGGCTCCTAATATGCCGAGCAAACCAATCGTCGCAAGAGGCACAATAAACAGAAGCGATGTGATCGGTGCCATAATTGAGATGAGAAGCGGGAACGCTGCGCCACAGGAGAAAGCAATTGCTGAAAAGAACGCAGCCTGCAGCGGTTGTGCTTGCAGTTCATCGGTGATCCCTATCTCATCACGGGCATGGGCTGCCAAAGCGTCGTGCTGCATGAGTTGGCGGGCAACCTCCTGAGCAAGCGATTGCTCAAGGCCACGGTCTTGGTAGATGGCTGCTAATTCCTGCTCCTCCTCTTCTCGATTATTTTCCAGTGCTTCCGCTTCCATTGTAAGGTCTGCATTCTCTGTATCCTGTTGGGATTTGACCGAAACATACTCGCCGGCAGCCATGGACATTGCACCCGCAACCAAGCCAGCAGTACCCGCTAAAAGAATGCTTTCTTTGCTCGCATGAGCGGCGGCAATGCCAACGATCAGGCAGGCCGTGGAGAGGATGCCATCATTGGCCCCTAACACAGCAGCGCGTAACCAACCGGATCGTTGAAGCTTATGATGTTCAGCGTGGCGCATTAGATTCCTTATTGGGGATAAGTTGAGGGGGTGACTGATCTGGAACTGTGCCAATGATCATCGTTTTTCCTGGTACTTCTAGAAATTCTCATCCTGTTCAAAAATCTCCTTATACACCTTATCCCGGTCAACCGGCGGATAGCCGTGTTCTGCCAATACCAGAATCAGCCCAACCTTAAATTCGGCCTTGATGTCGTCGCGCTGGTTCCAGTAGGTGCTTTTGATTTTGTCGTCCACTACCGCTTTCACCGCCTTGGCGTAGTTTAGCAGCTTGTCCTCCGGGTAGGTGAAGTCGTCCTTGATCGTCAACCCTTTGAGGATTGAGGTTCGGCTCCATTCGAAAGGTTATCAGTTACTGCGGCCTGTGCAGTGCGCAACGGGAATCAGTTGGCAAGGAACAACGAGGACCGATTTCCAAGAAGCACAACAAACATCTTCAAACCATGCTTGTTGAGGCCGCCAAGATTGCCCAGTTCTGGAATCCGCAACTAGCTGCGGTACGGGAACGGGAATTAAAAAAAGGAAACAGGAACAGGGCAACGTTTGCTGTTGCCAGGAGGCTGGTCGTTTACATGATGGCGGTCGACAAATCACAGACCGACTTCGTGCTTCGCAAAGAAAAGAAAGCGGCCTGAGAACAAAAAACATACTTTCTGCTGAAATAACGATCTTCCCGCCGGTCCTCGCCGTCTGGGGATTATGCATGCGGATCTCGCAATGCAACGATTATGGTGTTTCGAGGCCGGTGGGTTGACCCAAACTCAATCTTCTGCGGAGGTCATGGCAGATACGGGGTAACACAATCTGTATCGGACCTCAAGTGCAGCAAATGGATGTCTGATCGCGTTGATCAACGCTGACCCTTTGCAAGAGAAGAAAAAGGTCGAGTTGCGGCAGGTTGAAACAAAGTCACAAGGGAATGAAACAACCCTTACGATCCGCTACGGTCAAACGACCAGTCCTCCGACGAGCATTATCGGGGCCCATTCTCGGACCGGTCCTTCACCTCCGCTTCCCCCTCGGTAGAAATGGAGCGAGAAGGTGGTAAGGGCTGAATATCTCTTGGAGGACAACAGGAAAATTCCGTTTTTCACTTGACTTTACTTACCATAGATGTCCCTAGAATTCCCGCTGGGGGAGAGATTCCCCTTGTACCCAATTATGCATTTGATCTACGATAAAGCGCCAAAAATAGAGCAAGTGATAGCAACGCAGATGCACATGCTCGATTCAATTTACGCAAACCTTTCATGGTAAGAAATCTAGTAGCTTGGGCACCGCCTGTAGCATAGCAGGCCATAACGACGATATCTAATGCTGCTGTGAGGAGCGCAAGAACTAGATATTGAAAGGCTTGGGGTTCTGCAGTGTTTATAAATTGAGGCAGAAAAGCAGAGAAAAATAACAAACCCTTTGGGTTCGAGAGCGACACCAATAGGCTTCGGGAAAATGCTTTTGTTGCCGTTGAACTTGAATTACCGATGCTCGCCCCCAGTGTGGCAGGTTGATGGAACCACAATTGAATCGCAAGCCACACGAGGTAAACTACTCCAGCCCATTTGACGGTAGAGAATATGGCTTCAGATGTAGCTAGTAATGCGCCCAACCCTACGGAAACTGCACCAATAAGCAAAAGGTCAGAAAGGGCAGCGCCGAGAATACCCATACCAGCTACACGCCAACTACGAGATGTCCCGTTTGCGAGTGCCAGCAACATGGTGGGGCCAGGGGTAACCGTGACCGTAAAACATGTGACAATGTAAAGACAGATAGTGGTGAATGTCATTAGTAAGCCCTTGATGCATAATTGAAACATCTGCGGCTTGCCCGCAAGATGTAGTTGTTGGAATTAAGTATCATGTCCCCGGAACTCCTTGATGTCCCCGGAACTCCTTGGGGAGCGGTCAAAACTGACATACACCACCGGTTGTCTGGCTGCCAGCGACTGGCGGATAAATTGGACGCAGAAGGCTGAGGAAAAACTGCCAGCGTCTTCATACCAGAGCACATTATCGCCGATGTAGAGATCACCGAGCAGTTTGTCGAGTTGATCGATGCCGGAGGAAACGCGTTTCTTTTTTAGTTGATCCATGGGGGACGCTTGTCGGTTTTAGGGGATTGGTGGAGCCTTGAGGCACGGTGCCGAGGTGCTGGGTTTGTATTGTCAGGAAGTGTGCCTGGTGAGACGCTTTGGGAGGTTCAGCAACGCGCTTAGAGAGTCCGGTGGGGCGCCTGATTGGGCTCAGGGATATAGAAATTGCAAATATACCGTTTTAGGGGAGATTGTTATATCCCACCAGCGTAGAGCGGGTGACCGTCGCAGTCGTTGTTCAAGTGCTGTTTTTTCGTCACCGCAAACCTTGACACCTTTTTCATATGGCGCATCC
>JAQUEZ010000137.1 GCA_028684915.1 Desulfobulbus sp. | reverse complement strand
GCCGCTACTACGTCCGGGAGACTTCCGGTAAGGCCGCCCCTTTTGCCGTGCCCTACAACGGCGAGGAGGTGAAACTGCATTGGGCTAACGCCGACCAGTATTACATCAAATCCGCCGAATACTTCTCAAACTTCACCTTCGATCTCCGCCAGGCCAAGGAGGTGCGGGCCGCTCTGGGCAGCCTGCCCATGGGCGGTATGAATACCCCGCGCAAGGTGCACTTCCGTATTGTCGCGGCCAGCGAAGGCGAACACGGCAACGTCAAGGCGTCGGAGGCCACGAAACGGTTTTTCATCCTACATGGCGACAACCCGGTTGTCTTGAACGAAGATGGCGAGCTGGTCATCAATTTTGAGTACCGGACGGACCCGGAAAAATCCGGTCAGGAAAACACCTGGCGGGATAAATGCAATAAAGAAGCGGTCGAAACCGTGCTGCAGCGGCTGCAAGCCCTGATTGACGAAGATGATGCTCGGTGCAAGCTGTTGCGGGAGTATCAAGGTCTGCTGAACATCACCGCCCCCACCGACAGCGACAAAAACCGGCCCTTGCTTGCCAAGTACGTCAACCAGTACACGGCCCGCAACACCATGGATTACTTCATCCACAAGGACCTGGGCGGATTTTTGCGCCGGGAGCTGGATTTCTACATCAAGAACGAGGTAATGCGGCTTGATGATATTGAGGATGCCGATGCGCCTGCGGTCGAGACCTATCTGGCCAAGGTCAAGGTGCTGCGCCGGATCGCCGGCAAGTTGATTGATTTTCTCGCCCAACTTGAGGATTTTCAGAAAAAGCTCTGGTTGAAGAAGAAGTTTGTGGTCGAAACCAACTACTGCATCACCCTGGATCGGGTTCCGGAGGAGCTTTATCCGGAAATTGTCGCTAACGAGGCCCAGTGCGAGGAGTGGGTCAAGCTGTTCGCCATCGATGAGATCCAGGCAGATTTGGTGAGCCCTGGATTTTTACGACCTTTGACGCCCGAGTTTCTCAAGGCCAACAACAAGCTGGTGCTGGACACCCGTTTTTTGATGAAGGGTTTAAGGCGCGACTGATGGCGTCGATTGAGAATGTTGATGAGCAGTGCGATGGACTGCTCATTCACTCGGAAAATTTCCAGGCGCTGAATTTGTTGCAGGAGCGGTTTAGGGAGCAGGTGAAGTGTGTGTATATAGATCCACCTTACAATACAGGTGGGGATGGCTTTGCGTACAAAGATAGCTACAAGCACGCATCATGGCTAACGATGATTTCAGAGCGGTTGCAGATGGCGTACCCACTGATTGCTAGCAACGGGGTTCTCTTCTCCAGCATTGATGCCATTGAACGAAACCGCCTTGAACATGCTCTAAATATCGTTTTTCAGCCAGAGAACCGGGTTGAAGAGATCATCTGGGTTCAGAACACGACGAAAAATCAGTCGCCAACGTATTCCACCAACCACGAGTATGTAGAAGTTTACTCGAAGAACCTTGGAGCTGTTAAAACTGATTTTGCAATGTTTCGTGAATCCAAGCCGGGGTTCGCTGAAATCATGGAGCTAATTCAAAGCTTAAATCCAGATTACCCACCCATTCCCACAGTGGAGACAGCTTTGAGAAAACTTTATCGTGAGCACAAGGCAGAGGTTGCAAAGGAAGGTGTCGGGGCTATTGATGAGTGGAAGGGTATCTATAACTACAATCGTGCTGAATATCGTGATGCCAGGGGCAAATTTGTCGAGGGGCACGATGCCAAGCGGCTCAACGCTGAAATTTGGGTATGGAGAGAAGTTGATACCTCAATGCCACAAGTAAAAGAAGATTCACAAAAAGTTGAATTCCGAGATCCAGATGATCCTACTTATCGGTTTTATCAGCCACTTCACCCTGTGACTGGAAAGCCTTGCCCCGCTCCAAAACGAGGATGGAGTTGGCCATATCTGCCTCACGGCAAACAAAAAAGCTGTTTCTTCAACCTTGCAGAAGATCACAGAATTGCCTGGGGAGAGGATGAAAACAAGATTCCGCAGCGGAAAAGCTTTCTTCACGAAGTAGAGACAAATGTTTCCAAATCGGTGGTTAATGACTACACCGACGGCGAAAAGGAATTAACCAATCTTTTTGGTCAAACACGCAGTTTTGGTGGCCCCAAACCAACAACTCTGATTGCTCGATTCTGTCAGCAGGCTGCTGTGAGGAAAAATGAAGTGGTGTCTGATTTTTTTGCTGGATCAGGAACCACTGGCGAGTCTGTGTTGCGACTGAATCGTGAGGATAAGGGAAACAGAAAACTGCTTTTGGTTGAAATGGGTGACCATTTTGACACGGTACTTATACCCCGATTGAAAAAAGTGGTCTATTCTTCCGATTGGAAAGACGGCAAACCCACCGTTCGTCATACCGGCCTATCCCATTGCTGCAAATACCTCCGTCTCGAATCCTACGAAGACACGCTCAATAATCTCCGGTTTGACGACACCCCCCAGCGTGGCAAGGCAGTGGGCGCCAATCCGGCGCTCAAAGAAGACTACATGCTTCGTTATCTGCTCGATGTCGAGACCAGGGGCAGCCAGTCGCTTTTGAACATCGACGCCTTTGCCGACCCGACGGCTTACACATTGGAAGTCAAGAAGCCGGGCACAGACGAATACATCACCCGCGCAGTCGATCTGATCGAGACCTTCAACTATCTAACCGGGCTGCGCGTGCTGCACATCTCCGTGCCGCAAACTTTCCAGGCGGCGTTTACCCGCATCAACGACCCGGAGTTGCCCGATGACCAGCAGGTCAAACTGGTGGTGGACGGCCGTATTCACCAGGATGCCGAAGGCCCTTGGTGGTTCCGTAAGGTCGAAGGCTGGGCGCCCAAGGACCCGGCCAATCCCAACAATGGTCAACGGGAAAAGGTGCTGATCGTCTGGCGCAAACTCACCGACAACATCGAACAGGACAACTTGATGCTGGATGAATGGTTCCAAAAGAACCGCATCAGTACCCGCGATTTCGAGTTCGACACCATCTACGTCAACGGCAGCAATAATCTCCCCAACTTGAAGCTGGATGAGGAACATTGGAAAGTTCGCCTCATTGAGGAAGAGTTCATGAAGCGGATGTGGGAGATGCCGGCATGAGTGAGCCTAACCATCTTCCGGCCAGAGCGGAATTTTTACTTTATCAGACAGAAGACGGACACGTTCGTCTTGAGACACGGCTCCAGAACGAGACGATCTGGCTTACCATCAACCAGTTGGCCACGCTGTTTGGGGTCGATAAATCCGGAATCAGCCGCCACCTGAAAAATATTTACGAAACCGGAGAGTTGCGGCGAGAGGCAACTGTTGCAAAATTTGCAACAGTTCAACAGGAAGGGGAGCGCCAGGTTTCCCGTGAACTGGAATGCTACAACCTGGATGCGATTATTTCGGTTGGTTACCGGGTGAATTCCATTCGCGGCACCCAGTTCAGGATATGGGCAACCGAACGACTCAAAGAGTTTATCATCAAGGGGTTTACCCTGGATGACGAGCGGTTGAAGGAACCGGACAACGGTCGATACTTTGAAGAGTTACTGGCCCGTATCCGGGATATTCGTTCTTCTGAAAAAATCTTCTGGCGCAAGGTGTTGGATATCTATGCGACCAGTATTGATTATGATCCGCACACCGAAACCTCGAAGATGTTGTTCAAGCAAGTGCAAAACAAGATGCATTGGGCCGCACATGGGCATACAGCGGCCGAGTTGATTTACCAACGGGCCGATGCGGATCGTCCCCATATGGGTATAACCAACCATCCCGGCGCCAGGCTGCTGAAACGGGATGTGGAGGTTGCCAAGAATTATCTGGGTGAGGAGGAACTGAACATCCTCAATCGGATTGTCACCGCTTACCTCGAAATTGCCGAGCTTCAGGCAATGAACCGTGCCCCGATGACCATGGCGGACTGGATTGAGCGTCTTCACCAGTTCCTGACCATGACCGGACGGGAACTGCTGACCCATGCGGGAAGCATCAGTCACGATACCGCGATGGCAAAAGCCCACGATGAATATGAAAAGTTTCGACTACGCCAGTTGTCTGAACCAACCGAGGTGGAGAACCACTTCATTGAAGCGGAACGAGAGCTGAAACAGATCGAATCGACCAAGAAAAAAGGGGGCAGGCATGGCAAAGCGTAAAGCCAAAGGCCTCCAGAAGCACAGCTTCCGCAATAAATTGGTTTTGAACCAGTGGTTGATCAGCCTGTTTGGTATCGATCCGCTGGTTGCGCAGAAATTGGGCGGCAAGGTCGTGCGCCCCTTTCATCGGCTGGCCGCGCCAATTCGCGATACCCGGATGGAAGGCCTGGATGCCGACAATATCCACAAATTCTATCACAACCTGGTCTCCAGCGAACTGTTTTGGAATGAGCAGTGCGCACTGAGCAAAGATCAGCTGCTCATCTACGAGGAAAACATTGTTCGCCATACCCAGGCCATTAACGAAAAGCGCCATCGCCCGGTGGTATGGAAATACTACCAATGGCTGACCCTGCTCTTTGTTGAGGTCTATCTGGATCGTTTTTTCGGCAACCGGGAAGGGCTACTGCTGGAACTGAACGGATTTGTGGAACGCTTCAATCAGCATTGGGCCAACCGCCAAGAGCCGTTTGCCCCGATCCCTCCCTATTGCGAGGACGATCTCAATAAACTCTGCCTGCAGAATGCCACCGGCAGCGGCAAGACCCTGTTGATGCACGTCAACCTGCTGCAGTTTCGTCACTACGCCGGCAAGCACGGCAAGGATAAGGATATTTCCCGCATCATCCTGCTGACGCCCAATGAGCGGCTTTCTGAACAACACGTAGCCGAATTCCTGCAGAGCAATATCCAGGCATTTTCCTTTGCCCAGCGTGCAAGCTACTCGCTGCCGCAAACCAATACGGCGCGGGTTGACGTCCTGGAAATCACCAAACTTGGCGAACAGGAGGGGCCGAACACCGTCGCCACCAGAAGCCTTGGTGACCAGAACTTGCTGCTGGTGGATGAAGGGCATCGCGGAATGAGCGGCAAGGAAGAGGGCGTCTGGTTTACCAGGCGTTCTGACCTGTGTGCCAAGGGTTTCACCTTCGAATACTCGGCAACCTTTGAACAGGCGGTCCAGGCCTCGGCGAGTTCAGATTTCGAGGACAGTTACGCCAAGACCATTCTCTTTGATTATTCCTACCGCTGGTTCTATGAAGACGGATTCGGCAAGGATTATCAAATCCTTAACATGCCCAATACGTTCGCGCAGGTTCAGTTTGCCTACCTGACGGCGTGCCTGCTGAAGTTTTATCTGCAACTCCGTGTTTACGAAGAAAAAGCGAAAGATTACGAATCGTTCAATCTCGAAAAGCCACTGTGGGTGTTTGTTGGGAGTACGGTTTCAAAGGCGAAAGGCGGTACGAACGACGAAAAAATTGTTGCCGCCGATGTTGCCCAGATTATCTGCTTCATTGCCGATTTCCTTGATAACCGCACCAACAGTCAGGCGACAATTAATGCCATGTTGACTGGTGGCGGGCTGAGCCTCGGGCTTCTGGATCAGGACGGCAACGACATCTTTGCCGGAGCATTCACCTACCTGGCAAGGGCGATGAATGGCGGCGAGACCATTGATGCCTTATATCGAGACATTCTTTCCCGGTTATTCAATAACCCCGCCGGCGGTCATTTGTCTTTGGAGCGGATAAAAGGAGAATCCGGTGAGGTGGCCCTGAAGGTTGGAACGTCGGAAACGCCTTTTGGGTTAATCAATGTGGGTGATGCCAAAAGCCTGTGTGACCATGTCGCCGAAGTGGCTGCGCAGAACAACACTCGCCTGACGGTAGAGGACAGCGATTTTACCGAGGCCATGTTTGCTTCGGTTAAAGACTCATCCTCTTCGGTAAACCTGCTTATCGGCTCCAAGAAATTTGTTGAGGGCTGGGATTGCTGGCGTGTCAGCACCATGGGGCTGATGCATGTCGGTCGTTCAGAAGGCGCTCAGATCATCCAGCTGTTTGGCCGTGGTGTCCGCCTGAAGGGTTACGACTGGAGCCTCAAGCGGAGCGGCCATTCCCATGCTCCCCTCAACCCTTCATTTATAGAGGAACTGGAAACCCTGCATGTTTTCGGCATTGAAGCCGACTTCATGGAAAAGTTCCGCCAATTCCTGAAGGATGAGGGGCTGCCCGGTAACGAACGCAGAACGGTCATCACTGTTCCCCTTAACGTCACCTATGACTTTGGCAAAAAACTAAAGATTTTGCGGCCGAAGCGGAAGGCTTCCGACGGCAAAGAGTACGACTTCAAGAAGGATGCGGCTGTGCCGACTGTCGGGGACATCCCGGAATACATGACGCACAACACGGTAGTCGCCGACTGGTATCCTCGCATTCAGGCGATGCAATCACGTGGTGCGGGGCCGGCAACGCAGAAAGACAAAGTATCGCTACGTGAACAGCATCTGGCACTGCTGGATTACGACACGCTCTTTTTTGAGTTGGAGCAGTTCAAGCGTGAACGGAGTTGGTACAACTTCAACATAACCAAGAATGGTATTGCCAACCTGCTGAGGAATCCAACCTAGTATACCCTGTATCTTCCTGAAACTCGCCTGAACCCGTCAGATTTTGACGGTGTGCTTTTGCTGCAGCAGGTAGCCTCGGAGCTTTTGAAACGGTACTGCGATCATTTTTATAACTATCGCAAGCGGGAGTACATCGAGCCTCGCCTGGAACTGCGCGATTTGACGCCGGAAGACGACAATATTCCGCAAGAAGAATTTTACCAGCTCATCGTGAATGGCGATGAGGAGCAAGTTATCCAAAGCATCCAGCAGATGAAGACGGATCTGGAGCAGAAAAAGGATGAGTTGCTGAGGTTCGGGGATCTGTCTGCCTGCAATCTTGGGACACATTTATTTCAGCCACTTTTTCATGTCCGGCGCGGAGGTAAAATTACCGTTCTTCCTGTCGCCCTTGGGGAGAGCGAGTATCAATTTGTCAGCGACTTAAAGGTTTGGTGTGACGAGCACAAAATTGATCTGGAAAATGAAGGGGTTGAACTCTTCTTGCTGCGGAACATGAGCAGAGGGAAAGGTGTGGGATTTTTCGAGGCTGGCAACTTTCATCCAGATTTCATATTCTGGGTACTCGCCCACGGCATACAGCATGTCACCTTCATCGAACCACACGGCTTACTGCATGAAGGCCCCGGCAGCCAGAAAATTCAGTTCCACAAGCGGATCAAGGATGTCGAGCAGAGGCTGAACGACCCGACCGTGATCCTCAATAGTTTCATTCTTTCCTGGACGCGCTTCCCACAGTTGCAATGGGACAGTACCCAAGATGAGCTTGAGGATATGCATGTGCTGTTCATGACAGATGATCGAGACAGATATATCGACAAACTGTTCGATCGCTTGCAGCAGATATGATTGTGAAAATTAGCTTCAAAGCCGAATTCGCCCACTATCCGAGCTATACACATTCCACCTAATTCTATGCACATGTGTATAAGTGCGTGTATAGGATTTTGGCATCGAATGAGGTTAGTAATAATTTCGCAATGATATAAGTTGTTGAGATTGTTCTCAGCGATATTCAAAAAGCTTGGTTGGAAAAGATGTTTATGTGGCAAAGGAGCCTCCCATGACCTTGGAAAACAAACTCGGCATCACCGATGCGGTTGAGCTCGCCCGCGTAGAAGAGCGTATCAGCAAGGCAAAGGCGCACCACCTCTTTGCCAGCGGCAGGCTAGACACCCTGCAGGCTGGCACCTTTCAGACATTGGCAGAGATACACAAATATCTGTTCGACGAGATCTACGACTTTGCCGGGAAAATTCGCACCGTCAACATTGCCAAGGGCAGTTTCAGGTTTGCACCTGTGATGTATCTGGCGGCAGCTTTGCAGCATATTGAAACCATGCCCCAGTCGACATTCGAGGAAATCATCGAAAAGTACGTGGAAATGAACATCGCCCACCCCTTTAGGGAGGGCAACGGGCGCAGCACACGCATCTGGCTCGATCTGATTTTGAAACAAGAGCTGCACAAGGTTGTTGATTGGAGCTGTGTTGACAAGAATGATTATCTTCTCGCGATGGAGCGCAGCCCCGTCAAGGACGTTGAAATCAAGTTCCTGTTGCAACAGGCCCTGACCGACAGAATTCATGACAGCGAAGTCTATATGAAGGGCATTGACGCGAGCTATTATTACGAGGGCTACGCCGTCTACAGGGCAGAAGATCTGGGAGGAAACGAGTCTTGACTGAGCAAGAGGCGTTCCCTGGCACTCCTGGCCTGTCTGGGGCCAACGATCCTCTGGTTGCGAGAAGCGGGAGCTTAAGGCTGGTAGAACGCTGCTGCAATTCGTGCGCCCGTAGGGCGACTCCTCCCACGAAGCAGCTGTTACCTATTTTCTGATTTTGTTTCTATGGATGTCGAATTAGATTGACCGGCTGTTGGTTTTTATCTATTTTGTTTCGACATTAATCGAAACAAAGGAGGTAAAAATATGGATGCCGAGCAAAGTTTAGCCATCATCAAAGCCCTGGCTGATGCGTCGCGGCTGGCTATTGTCGGGTCACTGGTAGAGCGGCCCCAATACGTTGAAGAGATAGCCCAACGGCACGCCCTGGCCCCGTCCACGGTGTCGTTTCATCTGAAAAAGTTGGAAAAGGCCGGTCTCGTCCGTAGCAGGAAAGAGCAGTATTACGTGGTTGTCGAGGCCAACGAACCGTTGCTCGACACCACCCTGAAAGATCTGGTGAGCGTCTCCGCCGTCCTCAAGGATAAGGGCGAACAGCGCGTGGACGAGTACCATCGCAAGGTGTTGGACACCTTTTTCCGTCATGGATTGTTGGAACGATTGCCGGCGCAATACAAGAAGCGGCGTATCGTACTTGAAGAGTTTGCCTTGCATTTCGAGCCCGGCCGCCGTTACCAGGAAGCGGAGGTGACCGGTGTGATTCGGCCTCTTTTCGACGATTATTGCATGATCCGCCGTCTGCTCGTCGATGAGCAACTGTTGCGGCGAGAGGGCACGACCTACTGGCGCGAATGCGTGGAGGGCCAAGAAACACAGCCTCGGGTGACTGCCGGGCCAAGTACGTTGCTGGTGACCAAACCGGCACCCTCGAGAAAGATGATGACTGTGGCACAGCCTCGTGCCGGAGTCTACCAGCTGCACAATACGATAAACGGCAAGCTGTATGTCGACAGCAGCGTCAATGTCGATGGGACCCGCACCAGCAAGCTCTTTCAACTCAAGATGGGCAAAGCGGTTTTCAACCGCGCCTTGCAGCACGATCTCAAGGAGCATGGCGCCTCGGCTTTCACCTTTTCAGTGCTGGAGGTGTTACCCGAAGGGACGCCGGAGGAGTTGCTTGAACGGCGCCTGCTGGTGTTGAAAACCCAGTGGTTGGAGCGTCTACAACCTTTTGGCGACAACGGTTACAACAACCGCAAGGGCTTTGAACGGGACCGTCAGGCTGTGGCCCATTTCCAGGCTATGCAGGACGATGCGCAATAGGCCGGTTTTGGTTGTTGAGTGCAATCCAAACGAGTCCCCCTGTTTGCCAAAAGAACAACATTTGATGCTGACTGGGGGAGGGGAGTTAACCCTTATAAACAGTAGAGGGGAATATTTGCTGGATGAAAATCAAGGCAGACAGGAGCAATGCTTACTTGGACAACCAACCGGTGCGAAAATACGCGGCAAATAAATCAGGGGGGCTAGGCCAATCCAACAAGCCTAATCCCCCCTTCATTCTGAGTTAAGCATCGATTAGCTTAACATTCTTAAACTTAATTACCTAGGTAGTTTACTTTGACAGGGCCGCGGTTGGCGACGCGATGATATTCGACCGCCGGTTTGCCAAAAAGCATAGCGTAGCCAATTGTATGGTCGGATGGTATGCCGAGTTGCTCCACAAGGTCCGGGCAGACAGCAAGCGCCATCATGAACAACCCGTCCCAGAGTGTGCCGAGTCCATGCGATGCGGCTGCCAGTTCGAATGTAGCCAAAGCAATATGGGTGTCCTGGACAGGGCAAGGAACAGTTTTTGGAGCACTGGTCAAAAGCAGGTGCGGTGCTCCCTTGAGGATAATATCACGACCTTCGGTCTTCCAAACATCAACCACCAAGCCAAGATATTGCCCTAGAAAGCCTTCGGGCAGATTTCCTGCCGCCTCGACAGCTTGAAGGCGCTCCATTATCTCGTTACTCAATTTCTCCATAAAAGCTTTATCACGAACAACCGTGAACAGCACTTCATTGGCATTGACACCGGTAGGGGCATGGCAAGCCGTCCGCAAAAGTTCGTCGATTAATTCGGGCGTGAGGTTTTCATTCTTGAGCGCCTGACGGACCTGCGCCACCTGATCAGATTTGATACCTTTTCGGCATCGGGCAGTTGATCAGCTAGCGAAACCTCACCATCAGGATTATTGCCTAAGATGGATAGAGCCCCTGTGGGGCAGACAGCGTAACAATGCAGACACTTAAAGCATCCCTGCTCATTGGTAATCTCTGGGGTATCGTTCATGGCGATAATCCCAGCGGGGCAATCAGTGGCGCATTCGCCACAACGAATACAAAGAGTTTCATCAATTTTAAACTGAATCATTTGCATCCTCCAATTTGAATATTATTAGTGTTAGTTAATCGAACAGAGCGGTTAAAAATGGGAAACATCTAGGAGCCTATCGGACTTTGGCCCGGCCGAAATTTTAACCATTTGAAATTACACAATTAAAAATTATGCTGAATTCCAACCCTGAAAATTAGATCTAGCAATAATAAATAGTTGCATGATGCGACTCTTGAGGACCGACCGGCTCCTAGCCGATATGCCGAATTTTGATCTCGTTATCCTTGCCTTTCTAGCTCATTCTTCTTTCGCACGGCGCTCAGACCTTGCCAATCTTCTAAATCTTGATCAGGTTTTTCGGCCCGAAATCGAGCGTAAAGCTCGATCCCCTGTTTGTCCTCCAAAATTTCCACGTGAATCCCTTTTTCACGCAATAACGATTCATTACCACTTGCGTTCGTTACATCCCCCACGACTACGCGGCTAAATCCTCTCATATAAATCAATGTTGCACAGATATCACAAGGGCTTAAGCTAGTAAAAATGGTTGTATTGCCAAAGTCTATCCGTCCAGCATCTCGAATAGCGGAAGTTTCACCGTGGTTGTAAGGATGGTTTTCTTGAACGAGAGTGTTGTGCCCCTTTCCTCTGATTTGTCTTGTCCGGTTATCAATTATCACCGCGCCAATCGGACAGCCTCCTTCATCATGACTTTTTTCTGCGAGAAACACTGCGACGCGCATAAAATCAGCATCTGTTAACCTGCCCACAAAATCATTGTCCATTAAAACAGGTAGGCTTTTGGTCGGCATATGGGCTATTGTTCTCAATACTTCTTCATTTTTACCTGTCAGCTTATTCAAGAGGCTCTTCATCTGCATCCTTAGAAAATTTATCACATGTTAAACAAGGAATAAGCGAGCTGTTTATGCTGGCCTGTTGAGCGGAAAACAGCCAAGTGGTGACACCACAAGCGCATTTTATGGCCTTCCGTGTGTCCGGTGCTAATCGATTCAAACGCAACCTTGCAGCTCGCTCCTGATTTTCTCAGGAGGCGCCGGATTAAGATGTTCCAATCTATCGCAACATGAACATCAAAACAGAATAAATTGTACTTGTCGATTGTTGCGAAAAATGTGGCACTCTAGGGTGTGATTATTACCGTGTTGCGCGCGGACTTATTCACCTACCGGCAAGTGAAAGAATCGCCTGGCTGTACTCGGTTTGCAGGGCTTGAAGATACTGTGGATCAATAGGACCTTTCCAGGTGGTGATTTCACGGAACCGTTTAGGGATAGTTATCGATTCAGGGTGGAAACCGCTGGCAATACGGGTCTGCCAGCGGATCTTCTGAATATTCCTGCCGCACTCGGGTAGAGTGGCGGCCAGCTTTTCATAACCGAGCGACTGTAGGCAATCTGCCAGGAGTGAATCGGTATAGACATTACGAGCGAAAAGACAGGCAACCATGGAGGTCATGAAGGCACGTGATGCTTCGTCCCGGACAAGAAATTCCACCGCAGCGTTTACGTCCTGGTTTGCATGTTGCTGATCGTACGAATAACCGCCACTATCCAGATGTGAGTGACGAAACCCGAGTGCTTGTGCTGTGAAAAACACCTCACCGGTGGCATAACCTGCCATTTCCTGGCCGAGCACGCAGGCAAAATCTTTCCCACCATATACTTCGGCTGCCTTGAGGCTACCTTGGCCGAGAAGTCGGTAGAAGTCGTTGGCTCCGGCGCCAAAGGAGCTGGCAGCCTGCTGGTAGCTGGCGGAGTCGCCAAAGGTCAGCGGCGCCAAAGTCTCTTGAGCGGAAACGAGGCCTTTTTCCGTGGCTTCAGTCGCCCATGCAAGGGCCACCCCGGCGGACATGGCATCCATACCAGCCTTTTCGAACAGGTCAAGGAGGGTGAGCACTGCAGACCTATCTGTCACTCCCAACATGGTTCCCAGCGAAAAGATCGTTTCATAGTCATAGCTGACCTGCCGGTACAAGTATCTGTGGCTGTCCATGAATTTTTCCCGGACAAATCCAACATGAATGCAACCTACCGGGCATCCGGAGCAGGCTGAGTTACGCAACAAGGCTTCATCGGCGAATCGCTCCCCAGAGATCCCATCAACGGCCTCATCGGCCGTTGCCTGGAGGTTGCGCCACGGCAGGGATTGAAGATCGTTAAGTGTCTTGAGATTAGCCGGGGTGCCGAGATCGTGGTATTTCTTCATCATCCCGCTGTCCGTGACCTGGCTGTGCACCTCGGCAAACAACTTGGAGTAGCGGTTACCTTTGGGCAATGGCAAGATGGCGTCACCGTGGATGATAATGGCTTTGAGGTGTTTCACCCCCATTGCCGCGCCGCCCCCCAGTCGTCCAAAATGGCGATAGGTGTCAACATTGATACCCGCTATGGCTGCACCGTTCTCTCCCGCCGGGCCAATACGCAAGATGGAACGGTGTCCGGATCCTTTGCTCATGCGCCGCAGAATTTTGCCGGTTTCGAACACGTCCTGACCCCAGAGAAAACCACAATCCCTAACTTGAAAATGAGTGCCGCTCACTTCAAAAAAACAAAGCGTCGGTGATCGGCCAATCAGCACCAAAGCGTCGAGACCGGTCAAGCGAAGTGCCATCGCACTGCGGCCGCCGCCGTGGCTCTCGGTATATTGATTATGGTAGGGAGATTTGAAGGCGCAGATCGTCTTGCTCATCAAAGGAAAGTAACCAGAGAGCGGGCCTATGGTGAAAATAAGCGGCTGACCGGGAGAATCCCAAGAGGCATCCGGTTGCCCGTATCGGGTGAACAGAAGGGCTGCCAGGCCACTACCGCCAGCTACTTGGTCGCGGCCATCTACCTGGATGCGTTCACCTTTTCCGGTGGCCAGGTCAAAGATTAAAACGTTGAAGTGATCCCCGTTCATGATGCAGACTCCGTCGAATTGCTGGAGGATGAAAGGCGGAGGCTGTTTACCTCGGCCAGTTCCAGGCAGTCATGTGGACAGAAGGGGACGCAAAGGCCGCAGTGCAGGCAGACAAAAGGCTCTCCTTCCTGATCGATAAAAATGGCCTCAACCGGGCAGGCTGGGGCGCATGAACCGCAGCGATTGCACAGTTTTTTTTTGACCACCACACCGCCGTCCTTGCGCGGAACAAGGGCGCCGGTAGGGCAGGCGGCGGCACAGGGAGGCGGGTCGCAGGCCACGCAATGAACGGCGGTGAATCCAGTGGTCAAACCACCAGAAGAATGAATACGAATCCCCGCAGTATCCCAGGAAAGACGATGATGAAGCAGACGAGCGCAGGCCAGGGAACAGGAGTGGCAACCAATACATCGGTCCATTCGTGGTGTGATCAATATTTTCATAGTACTCCCCGCTGGCCAATGAGCTCCATTTTGTGGTTTTAAAGCCTCGTCCGCAGAATCTGTGGGTAGATCTTTGATATTTAGCCCCAGAACCTGAGCCCCGCCGGAGGTGAAAGGGGTGGGGGCCTGCCGCCTTCCCGCACCATCTCCTCGCCCAGGATCATTTCAGCATGGGTGCCTTCCTGGCAGAACTGATATTCCCTATTGTGCTTGTGCGCTCGTTTTGCGAATCACAGGCGAGCCAGTAGCCGCTCCGCCTTGCGCGCCTCTAGCTGCTCAACGAGCCGGGCGGCCGTGAAGGACTTGGAGTTGCTCGTACACTTGTCCAAACTCGGAGTTTGGGCAGCGAAATGCAGATGGTTTTCCATGATCACAGAGCCGAAGAGCCGTAGCCCGACGTTTCCACGCTAGAGCGCGGGAACGATCAGATTCATTTTTCTCAGTGATACTGAAATCTTTCTTCGGTGGTCGGGCCTTCGTGCTCAATTGACGGCAATTCCCACGGACGAACACATTGCTTTTTGTGGCTCTGAATGAAACTCAGCCTGATACGTTGCTCACTCGCCTTGTATCAGCATTTACGCCTGGGTGGGAAGATGGCATAAACTTTTTGTCGCCATGCCAACTCGGGCGCGGCTTCACATCAAATTGTGCTGAGTTTTGTTCATAGCCATTTTGCTTTTTGTTTTCGCACCATATATAGCCGGCAGGACCAAGGAACCCGTGCGTATCACGATCCCCGCCGACCAAAGCAGACCGAATGAATCTGGTTATCTCTTTGTGTCAATTAAGCGGATAATTGACTCGCTTCAAAGCAACTAACTTAATTGCCTTCCACCAATTTAATCTCGGTTATACGGGGAAATATATTTTCTTCTTTACGCTTTTTTTGCCACACAGCCATCTCTTCGAACCGTTTCGGGAATTCTTGTATGAAATCAATGGCGGTTCTGGTGCTCCGGCCATTCTCTTCAACCTGCCATTCTTTTATGAGTTCGAAAAACTCGTCCATAATTTGATCGTAGCTGTCCTTCTCCGAATATTGCCCTGAAGCAGAGGGGCTCAAAAAAGCTCCGCCCCTCGTTGTTGAACGATCCTCATAGCGGATCAGCTCGTCCTTCGAAAGCCCGAATTTTTCCTCAATCATGTCGAACCAGGTTTCTGGGATTTTATTCTTCCTTTTGGCGTCGGTGATTGCTTGCGGAGAAATCCCAAGAGCTTGTGCCACTCCCTTTTGATTTTTCCCTCTCGATATCTTCTTAATTTTTTTGAACAAATTCTCAAAGCTGAGAGATTCCATTTGGCTCACCAAATTTTCGCTTAATCTGCTTTATTTTTTGAAGTAAAAAATAAAGCATAATAAAACAGTATTGAAGGGGATAAAACAAAGCTGCAAATTGCCCAGGAGGAAATGGAAAAAATCACACCTGGATTCTGAAACAAGCGACAATGACAAAAGAAGAGTGTCGCAATTCAAAAACCACAAAAATAATAAGTTGAAACTAATACAAGAGGAGATCCTGCGGTTGCCATAACCAATTAAAACCAATACGTAATCTTTTATAAGTCGTCTAGGGCTGCCGATTACGATGTCCGTATCTTAGCAGGAGTTTGTCGTTTTACGCAAATCAAATAGTGTTCAAAATATTCAAAGTGAAATCTTGCGTCCATTGTCCGCGAACCTTGAGCGATGTCAATCTGACGGATCATGCCGCTCAACTCATGATAAAGGCATGTGAATAGAGGGCGGGGAATATTGGTCGATTAGAAACTATTATCCGAATAATCGGAAAATTACATGGCACGAGATTCGGTTATGCTCTGTAGGAATTCCATTTAACAAATGGTGGCAGTCAGTTGCGTAAATGATGGAAGGACAATTGGAAATCCAAAGAGAGCGAATTCCTTGTCACCACCGATAAAAAACTGACCCGTTAGGCGTATTATTGCTGACCCCGTCGAAGTTGCCGGATTTCGATGAGCGTGCGATCTCACACCGATTCAGAGAGGTCCCCAATGATGGGATGGACGG
>JAQUEZ010000454.1 GCA_028684915.1 Desulfobulbus sp. | reverse complement strand
GTTAGGCTTCAGCAAAATGCTAAAGGCATGTACTTTGCGCAACGTGCTCTAACGATTGACCCCAAGAATCAAGTCGCCCTTCTCCATGCGGGTATTGCCAGCGCAAATATGCAGGATTTATCCCAGGCAGATCATTATTTTGCCCGGAGTGTGCGGACGGGTAAGCCACTGCAGGAGGCTCTTTGGAATTATGCGGCCTTCAAAGAAGAGCGCAAGTCCTATGGAGAAGCACTGTCCCTTTTGAATCAGCATGATCAATTGTACGGGAAAACTCTCGATTCCATGATTGCTGCGGCTCGAATATCTGACAAAATGGGTAATACTAGCCAGGCGAGTAAGCTTTATCGGGCTATTTTGACTTCAGGTTTTCCTGTTCCCCCCGATTTAGCGAAATATATCCAAGGTCGAGTTGCACTGAAATCGAATTTTTAACATATATGCTATAAAGAACCGGTTGAGGAATAGTATATGAGAATGAATAAGTTTTTTGCAGTCTTCTGTTTTGCCCTTGTGGTACCAGCTCTCGTTTCCTGTGGTGCCAAAAAAGGGGGCAAGGCCGATTCTGATGCTAAAAAACCCGCTACCGCCGCTGTAACCGCATCGGCGCCGGCAAAACCGGCCCAGTTACCGGTGCGATTTCAGTCGCCTGGGTATATTGCGGCCCTGGACACACCCACTACTTCCGGTCTTCTCGGTGAAGAGGGGGAAGAGTACCAGATCAAGGTCGGTGCCACCATACGTTCTACCGGGGGACCGCAACCGCTTTGGGAAGTTATGAAGCGATTGGCTAACCTAAAAGGCATGACGGTGAGTTGGGCGAGCGATGTCGACCAGACAATCTCAGTTGATGTTGATATCGCCGCCAGCGATAATTTTTTCGATGCGGTGGCCAATTTGCTGAGACAGGCAGATTATTTCCACGAAGTCAACGGGAAGACGATAGTCGTCCATAATAAAGCTACCAGGGTTTATCAGATCGGAATTCCGGCTATTAAAGGTGGATTTTCTAGCAATGTTGGCGGCAATTTCCTGGCTAACAAGGATGCTGCTTCAGGCGCCGAAGGGACGGTGAAAATTTCTAGCCCGGAAAATAAATTTAATGTTTGGGAAAACATTGAGGCTAACCTTAAAGTTATTCTCCAAACCGCCGCAGCAGAGCGTCAGGAAATCCAGTTGGCGGTTAATGCTGCCAACGCAGCTAATGCAGCCAATACCCAAAATGGTGAACCTGGCAAGCCCGCACAAGGCTCCCCCACCACAACCGCCAAGATTACCAACACTGCGCCTACTAACACCGCAAAAGACGGGGGATATTTTGTCATTGATAAAAACGTTGGTTTAGTCACGGTCACTGCTAAACCAAGTCTGTTGAAAACAGTGGATAATTACATCGAGAACCTCAAAAAATCGCTGTACCAGCAGGTTAATATTGAAGCAAAAATTATTGAGGTCTATCTGCAGGACAATTCCAAAATCGGTTTGAACTGGGATGACCTTTTAGGTGGTCAAAAATCCTTATCTTCAACCGTTTCTTTCGGCGATGCAGGGCAGGTCTACCCACATGCCAACACGCCAGGAACTTATGCAAGCACCTTTGTAAGTCGGGTTTCTATCAGTGATCTTGGCTTCGATGTTTTTCTTAATGCATTAAAACAACAGGGTGACACCCATGTATTGGCCAACCCGAAAATCACCGTGCTCAATGGCCAACCTGCGTTGATTAGTGTTGGTAAGGATGTTGCCTATATCAAGTCGGTTACCCGAGAAAAAGACGGTGACACCGGCGATATCACCTATACAGCCGAAACGGGTAACGTCGTTCAGGGAATTGCACTTGGAGTTATGGCCTCCATATTGGATGATAATCGGGTTATTTTACACCTCACTCCCATTACTACCGATTTAGAAAATTTGGATAGTAAGGGAGACATTCGCATGACCGATGTCGGTACCGGTACCACCGCGATGTCACTTGGCCTTCCCAAGGTTAAGGTCCGGGAGATGTCGACCATGGTTGAGGTGCATAATGGTGAAATGTTGATTATCGGTGGCCTGATTGATAGTACTGAAGGGAAAAGCGGAAGCTTTGCTCCTGTTGTTGGGGATATTCCGGTGCTCAAATATCTCTTCGGCTATGAAGAGAAAACCATTCAGAAACGTGAGCTGGTTATCCTACTTACACCAAGAATTATCTGAGAATATAAATAATTACGCGGATAAATTTAGGAGAAAGAGTATGAAATTCTGGCGCCATTTACTGATTTGCGCATTAGCGATCACCTTCAGTGGTTGTGGAACGACGGTGGATAAATCGCTGAAGGTAGCACCTGAATCGAGAACAATTGTTGGTGATGACAGAACAGCCGTCATTCTGCCTTTTGCGGATTACACCAACGCCAACAATCTGGAATCAGCTTTCCGCAGGAATATGTTTGTTAATGAAAGCATCATTGATCATTTTGTTCGTTTAGGATTCCATCTTCCAGTACAGGAAGATATTTTTCAATACCTGGCGCAACAAAATATTATCAATGTAATTGCCTATAACCCTCAGAAAACCAAATCGCTTGAATACGAGATGGGTAAAGAGTGGTCCCCGGCAATGAAAGAAACGCTGCAAGGCTACATTGATTATGCCCAAAGAGCCGAGACGAATTCTGAGGAGGGGAATGATGCCCTCACCCACGGACTCAATGGACAAGAAATCGTCAAAATTGGACGCCATTTCTCAGCCGATTATATCGTTCGCGGTCGGATCATTCAGTATAAGGATCGGCTCGATCCCTCTGGAGCTATTTGGAAAAAAGGTGTGTTGCCCTTCTTTGTCGGCGGTACCAAAAATGTGTTGTTGGGGAAGGCTATGCCCCAAAGTTACGATTCTTTAGATTCAATGGATTCCGATTGGCAAAGCATGGTTTCCTTTGGCGAGGTGCCGCAGGCAGTCGTCCAGTTGCGAATTTGGGTTCAGGACGCCTATACCGGTAATGTTGTGTGGACAAATCGTGTGAATGTCCAGGTCGCCCCTGCATCATTTTTTGCTGATTATCAGTATGATAATCTTTTTGAAACCGCTGTCGAAAAGGCCGTGACCTCACTCATGGATGATTTCGCCTACACCGTTTATCATGTTCCGCTTCCTGTCGAAAAAAAGAAACAATCCAAGTAACTCAAGTACAAAATATTCTTTCTCCAAGCCCCCAGGCATCTCCGATGTCTGGGGGCTTTATTTTTTTTGTTTCAGTGATCGTGCCTGGTAAAGGTAGAGCTGATTATGATAGCCAAGCCGAGAAAGGTTGCCTGGTGGACCTGTTCACCAACTGCCAAATGGAGGCATAACAGAGAGAGAAATGGCGTCAGATACATGAGGTTGCCGATTTTCGCAGCAGAGTGGGTGAGCTGCAACGCATGTAACCAGAGGATAAAGGTGAGGCTCATTTCAAACAGGGCTATATAGACCAGCGGAATCCACGCATGCAAGGTGGGCCAATGCATATTGCCGGCGAGAAAAGAAAAGAGCAAAGTGCAAAATAGTCCGGAGCAGAAACTGATAAACAGCTTAATAACTGGGTCTTGCCCATCCTGGGCATTGGAGAGCCAGAATAAGGCCCATATAAGAGTTGAGAAGGCTGCCAAGCCCACGCCGTATTGGCTCATGAAATCAATGTCAGACCTCCTGATCTCGACAATTTCACCTGGTACCTCCGCTGAGCTTTAACCCTCAGAAATTAAATCAAATATCCAGAACGGCCCACAAAGGCGATTTACGACGGCAGCGGATTTCGATATGATA
>JAQUEZ010000136.1 GCA_028684915.1 Desulfobulbus sp. | reverse complement strand
AAAAGGAGGAAAACGAGATGTCAAAACCTGTTTCAAGAATGATTACCTTGCAGGCCATAACCTTCCTGCATCCTGGCACGGGGCAGACCACCGGAGTGGTTGATCTACCGATTCAACGGGAAGTGCACACCGGCTTTCCCATGTTTGCCGCGTCCGGCTTCAAGGGCAGTTTGCGGGACAAGGCGGAACGACTGTGGGGCAAAAAAGATCCTAAGATAACAACCCTGTTTGGCGGTTCCGATGCACAACCCAGTGCCGGGGCCCTCTCTTTAACCGATGCCCGAATTCTTGCCTTCCCTGTCCGCAGCCTGCAAGGAGTCTTTGTCTGGGCGACCTGCCCGATGATTTTAAAACGATTGCAGCGCGATACTCGCTTGATCGGCATGACGGAGCCGGATTGGAAAACAGCAGCGATACAGGGAGAAAAGGAAACCGTCCTGGTGCTTTCCGGCAGTGGCTTTACAGATCCTTTGGTGCTGGAAGAGATCCAATTCAAAATAAAAGATCTGGCTGGCGATACCAACGTCCAGAGCTCTATACAAAAAATACTCCATAAAGACGCTGAGTTTGACCCAGCCCGTCTGGTTATCGTGCCCGACGAAGATTTTACCTATATGGTGAACCATGCCACCCAGATTGCCACCCGAATCAAGCTCAACGACCAAAAAACCACCACCGGCGGAGACGGCAACATGTGGGTGGAGGAAACTCTGCCTCCGGAAACAATCCTCTATGGGCTGGCGGTATGCCATGCCCCCAGGATGAACGGTCAGGTCGGCGGGGCTGATCATGTGGCACAGCATTTGGAAGCGTTGGCGAACGATAACTACCTGCAAATCGGCGGCAATGAAACCGTGGGTCAAGGATGGTGCTGCATAAAAGTGAATGGAGGCGTATAACTATGGCACGGACAAACGATCAAAAACGGGCGGTCTTTGCCATGAAGTTTATAGAAGAAGAGAAAAAGAAAGACAAAAAAGAGAAAGACAAAATGCTGACTCACATCCGCAAAACACCGGTGCGGATTCTGCAAAACGGATTGGGGCAAACTCTGGCCTTTTTATTGGCTGATGCCGGGGGAGACAGCAATAAACCATCTGATAGATTGTATAAACAACTTCAGGACTGGCTTTGTGGTACAGAGCAAGATGATCGACCTTGCCGAGTTTATACGGCAACAAATTTAATTGGGCAAATCATGAGCGGCGACCGGAATCAATACATGCGGGCGGAACAGGAGGCGGTTGCCCTGCTCAACTGGATGAAAAAATTTGCGGATGCCTGGCTAGATAATGCTGATGTTGCTGCTGATGATAAAGGCGGGCAGTGATGATTCCTTTGTACGACGGGAAAAAGATTGATTGGGAAACACTTTCCCAAAATCCCACAGCTAATCTTGGCTTGATTTTTAACAAATATCCGCCAGGCTGGAGTGATAAATACAAAGAACAAAAAGACGTTTGGGGTTTACCGGATAATGCCAAGAAAGAATTTTTCGAAGCTATTGTGAAAAAATCGGACAATCAGAGTGATCATGCCCTGCAAAATGCCTGCAACCGCCAGCGTAATCTTGTGGAAACAACACTGCACGGCGCATCCCTTTCCATGCAAACAAGCTGGCGTTTTGTTTCCGGCCTGGGTGCAAGCCACCCGTACGAAACCGGCTTTATCTGGCACCCAACCTTAGGCGCGCCCTATCTCCCCGGCTCATCGGTGAAAGGTCTGCTGCGGGCCTGGGGGAAAGAATGGCAACAAGAGCAGCAAGAACAAATAGACAAGCTCTTTGGTTCAGAGAATTCCGCTGGCAGCCTGATCGTTTTTGATGCCCTGCCGGAAAAATACCCGCAACTGGAACTGGATATCCTCAATCCCCATTATCAGGAATATTATGCAGACCCGAAAAACCCACCTGCGGATTATTGCGACCCGGTGCCAGTCTTTTTTTTGACGGTTGCACCAGGGCAAACGTTTTTGTTTTCGCTTGCCACTCGGCCTGGGGCATACGAAATGAAGGAAGATGCTCGCAAAGATGTGGAAACCGGTTTGGAATTATTGAAAAACGCCCTGGAGACCATCGGCGCGGGTGGCAAAACGGCTGTAGGATATGGCTTGATGCAGGAAAGCAAGGACTCAAAAAAACGGCGGGAAAAACAAGCGCAACAAAAGCAAGCAGAACAGGAAAGCCAACGCCAGCGGGAACACATTGAAAAGGAACTCACAGCAAAAGGCTACACCGGGCTTGCGGCAGAAATCTATAAAGAGTCGGAAGAAAACGCATGGGCAACATGTCAAAATCGTAATGATTTTTATGATGCTGCGCAGCGCTGGCTGCCAAACATTGTTCAAGAAAGTAATGTTGAAGTTCGTGAAAAGTGCGTCGAGATATTTTCGAATACCCTTGATGGATTTTATCCTGGAATTATTAAAAAACCAGACAGGCCACAAGGAAAGAAAAAATTGTATTACCAGAACGACCGAGCAAGAGCCTTGGCTAAACAATTGAATGATATTTAATGAGGTAATTATGGATAACGCATTTAACCTGACATCAGGACTTGCAAGTATTTTTGGAACAATTCTTACTGGTTTTACTTTTTATAAAGCCATGAAAATTGAAAATGAATTACAACAAGAGAAACAGCGTAAAATGAAAAAAGTGTCTGTTGTTTTACAATGCGAAAATAATTCCTTTCAATTGCCTGGTTCGATACTTCGAGTTGATTTGACAAGGGCAGAAGTTCTAGGACATTTGGGAATGATACCGATGAAAAGCCCTAAAGAGCGTTTTTCGATTGGATATTTGAATGGTTCTCATTTTTTCAGCCAAATACATGAGATTAGCGCCGGCAAGGAAGACGCCGTACTTAAAATTTCTTGCAATAAAGAAGAGTGGTCTCAGTTTAATGAAGAGAAAATTCAGGATTGGTGCCAGAATAGCGCAACAGCCAAGTGATAGTTCCCACGCTCGGACGTTGGCGCAATCATGATAATATCTACAAAAAATCAACAAGATAGGCAAAAACAAAGGTGCTTGGTGAAAAAGTGAGTGGATCGGTCCATTACGGCACAGATAAAGTTCACCTTTTTATACGTGGCCCTATGCCTGTTACCCTTGCTGTAGGCGAATATCTTTCTAATTTTGCGGCTCCTGTGGTTATCCATCATAATCAGCCCAACAAGGCCTATGAAAACTGGGGGGCGATTCATCGTTAGGAGGATATGCATGATAATACTTGATCTCTCAACCTTCTATTCCGGGCAAGCCAAGCTCCAGAGTCTACCTGACTATGAACAGCAAGCCCAGAGTTTGGTGCCTGATGGCGAAGATGTCGTGCTCACGGGACAGGCTCCTATCTGGCTGTATCTCCGAATCGCGCATCTGTTGCACGGTAGGGTGAAACAACTTTCATATCGTTCGCCAATAACAGGCGATGTGCTTGTTTTTGATCACAACCCTTTTTAGCTTGATGCTGCACCTGTTCGTTTTGCGGCACGTTGGAGATATTTTAATTCGGAAAATGGCAAATTCTCAATAAACAATGAAACATCAGCATGATGAACAAAAAAGGAGGTGAATGGTGCGCCGCGCCTTGAAATCATTGGAAAAAATGCAATTTTTTCGCCCAAGACGGCGCGGGCAGACCGCCGAAAGGCTGCCGCACCGCAAACCGTCCCGCAAACCCTTGGAAAATCAGGGTGCGGCGACGGTAGGGATGCAGTGACCGGATAGATGAGAACGGGATGAAAACATGTTTGCCCAGGCTGCAATCTCACTCGCAAGCACGGATGCAGTGACCGGATAGATGAGAACGGGATGAAAACCTTCTTCATGAAATCGACAATGAACTGGCGAGCGTTAGGATGGGACTGACCGGATTTGTGAACGGGATGATTCACCATTTCCAGCGAGTTTTTCCAACGTGCCGTTGGGCGAAGTGGATGGTGTGGGATGAAAATAAAGTTGGAAACCAAAAGGCACTTATGTGTTTGATGTTCCGTGAATTGAATTTCAGGAAATTCAATAAAGATGGTAACTTTGAGGTCGATTTCTAGAACCAGTGCATGTAAAAACAAGCAGTTAACTCTATAGTTACCGACTTTATTTGGAAGTTCCCAACTTTATTTTCAACCCACACTTTTCATGCGAAGCCCTTTGCCTGTTGCCCTTGCTGTTGGTGAATATCTTTCTAATTTTGCGGCGCCTGTGGTTATCCATCACAACCAGCTCAACAAGGGATATGAAAACTGGGGTGCGATTCATCGTTAGGAGGATATGTATGATAGAACTTGATCTCTCAACCTTCTATTCCGGGCAAGCCAAGCTCCAGAGTCTACCGGACTATGAACAGCAAGCACGGAGCTTGGTACCTGATGGTCAAGATGTCGTGCTCACGGGACAGGCTCCTATCTGGCTGTATCTCCGAATCGCGCATCTGTTGCACGGTAGGGTGAAAAAACTTTCATATCGTTCGCCAATAACAGGTGATGTGCTTGTTTTTGATCACAGCCCTTTCTAGCTTGAGCTTGATGCTGCACCTGTTTGTTTTGCGGCACGTTGGAGAAATTTTAATTCGGAAAATGGCAAATTCTCAATAAACAATGAAACATCAGCATGATGAACAAAAAAGGAGGTGAATGGTGCGCCGCGCCTTGAAATCATTGGAAAAAATGCAATTTTTCCGCCCAAGACGGCGCGGGCAGACCGCCGAAAGGCTACCGCGCCGCAAACCGCCCCGCAAACCCTTGGAAAATCAGGGTGCGGCGACGGTAGGGATGCAGTGACCGGATAGATGAGAACGGGATGAAAACAAAATGCCTCCTTGTCCAGCTGCTGTCTCCTACATTCTGATGCAGTGACCGGATAGATGAGAACGGGATGAAAACACACCAGCCGAAGACGGGACGGTAGCTATTCGCATTTGATGCAGTGACCGGATAGATGAGAACGGGATGAAAACCAAAGGGTGTATGTTCCGATAGCAAGCGTTCCTGTGATGCAGTGACCGGATAGATGAGAACGGGATGAAAACACATAGAACATCTTCTGCCCCTCCCACTCAATCTCGAGATGCAGTGACCGGATAGATGAGAACGGGATGAAAACCTGATATAACAACCTGTTAAGATTAATAAAGGTAATGATGCAGTGACCGGATAGATGAGAACGGGATGAAAACCTTGCTGAAATGAGCTCCTCACCATCTTCAACACAGATGCAGTGACCGGATAGATGAGAACGGGATGAAAACAGTCTTTCAATAAAATCAAAACATTTATGAGAAATGATGCAGTGACCGGATAGATGAGAACGGGATGAAAACGTGCCCTGACTATGCAGGGTCAGATCATTGCCCCAAGATGCAGTGACCGGATAGATGAGAACGGGATGAAAACCACCGGGCCTTAAACTCTTCCCGCAGCGGCTTCATGATGCAGTGACCGGATAGTTGAGAACGGGATGAAAACAAAGAATTTTAGAACTGGTCTTCTTGTGCCGTATGACGATGCAGTGACCGGATAGATGAGAACGGGATGAAAACTTGATGCTCAAGGTCTTGACGACACCGATGGTAATGATGGGGCTGACCGGATTTGTGAACGGGATGAAAACATCAGAGCGTCGCCGATTATGCCGCTCATCTCGCAGATGCAGTGACCGGATAGATGAGAACGGGATGAAAACTTGGAAACCACCTTCTTACGAGTTCTGCTTGAGGGATGCAGTTACCGGATAGATGAGAACGGGATGAAAACAGCAGGAGCAGGGTTGAAACCCGCCCCTGCAAACAACCTCCTGATGGTTCCCGCGCTCCAACGTCGGAAGCCCACCCAGGCGGTTCATTACTGGAGAAACGCTGGACCGCTCAAAGTGGCCCGCCGGCGCTGGAACGTTGGCACGATCAAACAAAACGGCAATAACAACCTCACATGAACCGATACAGCATCGAACAGATCGTCTGTCAGGAAAATTTTTATGCGGCCTGGCTCCGTGTCCGTGAAAATCAGGGCTGTGCCGGAGTTGATCGCCAGACGGTTGATGATTTTGCATCCGAGCTGGAACACAACCTGGCTGCACTGAGCCACGAAATTCTCAGCAATTCCTACCATCCCCTGCCGTTATTGCGTGCCTGGATCGACAAGGAAAACGGCGGCCAACGCCCCCTGGCGATTCCAGCGGTGCGCGACCGTGTGCTGCAAACCGCCGCCGCCCTGGTGCTCACCCCGCTTTTTGAGGCCGAGTTTGAAGATTGTAGTTTTGCCTACCGAAAAGGCCGTTCGGTCGATCAGGCGGTGCGGAGGGTGGCCGCCTGGCGCGATGAGGGCTTTTGCTGGGTGGTTGACGCCGACATCCACGCCTTCTTCGACGAAATCGACCACGATATCTTGTTGCAGGAACTCCGCACCCTGGTTGTAGATCAACGCATTCTCGACCTCATCCGGCTCTGGCTCAAAACAGACTTGCTCGATGACGGCCTGCGGCTCCCGATTACCCAAGGCGTGCCGCAAGGTTCCCCCATTTCGCCGCTCTTGTCCAACCTGTATCTGGATCATCTCGACGATGTCCTGCTCGCCAACAATCTGCGCCTGGTACGCTTTGCCGATGATTTTCTGGTGTTATGCAAAAGCCAGGATGCGGCCGAGGATGCCCTTGAACTGACCGAAACCGTCCTGGACAGCTTGCGCCTGCGCATCAATAACGGCAAAACCAGGATTGTGAACTTCAACGCCGGGTTTCGTTTTTTGGGGGTGGAATTTATCCGCACCCTGGTATTGAAAACCCGGGAAAAAGAGACGGCAGCGCCGGCGCAACCGGGTTTGCTGCCTGATGCTGTCCGTCACGGGATCGCAATAAATATTGCGCCGCCCCTTTCCGCCGCAGCGCCAGCGCCCTTATCCGATGCCGCGCTGGCAAGCGATGAACACGACATCGATATCGACATCCCCGCCGACAGCGATCCCCGCTTGCGCACCCTGTACCTGCTGGAACCTGGCACCATGCTGGGCAAGGAATCCGAGCGGTTTGTCGTGCGAAAAAAAGGCGAAATCCTTCAGGAAATACCGGCAATCAAGGTGGATCAGATCATGGTGTTCGGCAATGCCCAGATCAGCACCCAGGCCATGCACTTCTGCCTGCTGGAGAATATCCCTATCTGTCTGCTTTCCGGCAAAGGCAGGTTTTACGGCGTGGTGGATTCCTTTGCCACGGACCCGGTCTTGCTGCATCGGGATCAATTTGCCACCGCCGATGATCCGACATTTTGCCTGGCGCTGGCCCGCGAATGTGTGCGGGGCAAAATCGAAAATGCGCGGGTTGTGGCGATGCGGTCGGCGCGTCGTCGGGAAACTTCCGCCTTTCACCAAGCCGCCGACGACTTGAAAACCATCGCCGCCCAACTGGAGAGCGCCACAACCCTGGACCAGTTGCGCGGTTTTGAAGGCATCGCCGCCCGAAAATACTTTGCCGCCCTGGCCGGTGTTTTCGAGCCTGCCTGGTGTTTTCGCGGGCGTGTGCGCCAGCCGCCGACCGATCCGGTCAACGCCATGCTCTCCTACGGCTACACCCTGCTCTTTTACAACATGTATTCCCTGTTGCGGGCACGGGGCCTCAATCCGCATGTGGGCTACCTGCACCCCCTGCGCAGCGGGCATCCGGCCCTGGTATCCGATATGATTGAAGAATTTAGGTCTCTCGTTGTTGATGCGGTGGTGCTGAACCTGGTCTTGAACGGCAAGGTCCAGCCCCAGGATTTCACCTTTCCCGATGACGAAAACGATCATTGTTTCATGCACGACAACGCTCGAACGGTTTTTATTCGTGCCTTTGAAGCCAAGATGAATGCGGCGGTGACCCACCCGGTCAGCGGCCTGCACCTTGATTACCGTCGCTGCATGGAACAGCAGGTGCGGGAACTGGCGGCGGTGGTGCGGGGGCGGCAGGAACGGTATCGGCCCATGATCCTGCGATGAGTGGTGTGAGGAGCCGTTGCTGGATGATCGCCTACGATATTGAAGAAGATGCCATTCGGCGTAAGGTCGCGAATATCCTGCACGATCATGGCGTCCGGGTGCAGTATTCCGTGTTCGAGTGTTTTCTGGATGAAGCGCAACAGGCCGCGCTTCGGCTCCAGTTAACAGCACTGCTCACCCCGGAAGACAGCCTCCGCTGGTATCCGCTTTGCGCCTGGTGCAAAGAGGCTGTCTCGCACCAAGGGCAAGGAAACAGGGTGTGCGATGAGGGATTTTTCCTGGCATGAGCGGATTTTTTGCAATCTGTTTTGATGTGCGTGAGCCAAAACGTCTGCGCCGGGTTGCGGATACGCTGGAAAACTTCGGGGTGCGGGTGCAGCGCAGTTTGTTTGAATGCTTCTTAAATGCAGAAGAATTGGTGGAACTGCAAGGTCGCATTGCCCGGATTATTGATGTTAAACAAGACCATGTTCGCTATTATCCCCTGTGCCCCAAGGATGTGCATAAAGTGCGGGTGGATGGAGCGGGGAGAAAAACAGTGGATGTTGATTATTATCTGCTGTGAAATGCTGGTTCGATCCAGATGTACAAAAAATTTCGCGGCGCACTTCAAGATTTTGGGTTCGCAAAAGGGTGAAATGTTTACAATAAACGGAAGATCAACAAGGTGCGTAAAAATGGAGGTGAATGGTGCGCCGCGCTTTGGAATCATTTGGAAAAATGCGATTTTTTTTTGCAAAAAACGGCACGGACAGACCGCCGAAAGGCTGCCGCGCCGCAAACCGCCCAGCAGGCCCCTGGAAAATCAGGGTGCGGCGACGGTAGTGATGGGACTGACCGGATTTGTGAACGGGATGAAAACAAAAGAGCCCCAGTTCACATCATCAAACCCGTATTCTGATGGGACTGACCGGATATGTGAACGGGATGAAAACCCCCAAAAACCTTCCGGCCCTATTCGTCAAAAGCAGGGATGGGACTGACCGGATTTGTGAACGGGATGATTCACCATTTCCAGCGAGTTTTTCCAACGTGCCGTTGGGCGAAGTGGATGGCGGTCGCCGACAAGCCCTTGGATAGCCCCAAACGCTAGGATCGGTGTGCTTGGGCGACAGCGAGTGTTGCCTATCATCTGGTGGAACTGCTCAATGCCTGGAAGGATGGAAAGTGCGCGGAGGCAGGCGATTGGACGCCGGTTTCCGATCATGGCATCAATGCTCAGCCGAATTATAGAACCGGGTAGAATCGGAGATGCACCACGTTTTTCGATGCAGAGTCACCTTATCTCTGAAAAATCTTGACTCAAGTTCATCTTGTTTTACCCGCGTAACTCAACACATCGAGTGTTGGTGATTTTCGAAGAAAAAACACAACTCAAGGAACTAATCCGTGTCCAAGACAAGACAGATAGTGGCTTAGTGATGTGTTTCGCATTATATTTTTAGTGCCAACTTATTCTTTCAAGTAAAGGGGGACGGCCATGCCAAAATACGTTATCGAACGAGAAATTCCAGGAGCCGGAAAGCTTTCACCATCGGAGCTGAAGGCTATTTCTCAAAAATCATGCGGAGTGCTCAATGCAATGGGGCCGCAGATCCAGTGGGTGCAAAGCTATGTCACTGAAAATAAAATCTATTGTGTATACATAGCACCAAGTGAAGAGGCCGTTCGAGAGCATGCTCAGAAGGGGGGTTTTCCAGCCAATAGCATTTCAGAAATCAAATCGGTTATTGATCCGACTAGCGCAGAATAATCCCAAGTCCTTCTGGCCGGTAGCTTTGCCCATATTGCGGTAATTACTTTTGGGTCATTCTCGAATGCTTCCGCAGACAATGACGGCTATCACCGTGACCATCATGATCGAGTGAGCCAAAAGCGCGCATATGGGCAATTCTCATGATTATCGTGTTGGTAGTCGTCGTTTTCAACAATGCATGCATCGTCAAGGTTGGTAAGTAGAAACAAATTACCGATATTCGGCATTATTCAGCGGCCGGTTTGCTACCCTTTAAAAAGGATAGGTACGGGATTGGATTGCCCGTGTCCTAAGTGGGGATGGCCTGCAGGTTATTGAAACCCTCAAAGTTACGATATCTCCTGTTTACCTCAACCAGCCCCAAGCCACTTCTACTTGGATCCTGCCCGACATCCTGCCGAACCAGGCATAAACAGTATCATTTCCTTGAGCATCCGGCCTTGGTGCACTAGTACCAGCAATTTAAGGAAAGCCCTGCCGATATTTATGTGTTTCCGATTAGTTGCGGTCAGTTTTCTACCTTCTCTCTTGCCTCACCCAACGACTAGCCAACCTCTCGCGGTATGCATAGCCCCGATATAAAGAGATAAAATTTTGGGCTCGATCCGGTCTCAAATTTTCGCCCACCATACACCCAACCCAACTTATGCCGACCGCTGCCTGACTCTAATTTTAGGTTTTCCAAACATTGACAAGCCATGCCGTCTTCCTTAGCTTCGAGCTATTAGGGTGGCTAGCGTGGCTGGCTGCTTGTTTGATTCGTCAAGATGATAAGGAGGACGCCATGACATATAAATGCATGAACTGCGGTGCAACTTCAGAGCATTCAAATAGGCTCTGTAATCCTGGCACCGAGGATCTTGAAGGGAAGTTGTGTGCGACATCCACTGATCAGGTCTGTGGAGAACATTTGCCAGAAATGAAATATACCTGCGCCACCTGTGGCGGACTTGCTCCAGATGCCGGACATTTGTGCGATTCAAAAAAAGTGATACGGCCTTGACAGCGTTGGGCATATTGTTTTCGAGGCAAATGCTATACAAGCACGCTCAAGGAGAATTTCATGGAGATGTACAAGAAATCTGAAGACGCCGTCGCCAATCTGACGCCGGAACAGCACCGAGTAACCCAGCAAGGTGGCACGGAGCGTCCAGGGACAGGCGAGTATCTTAACAATCACGCGCCTGGCATCTATGTAGATATTGTGTCTGGCGAACCGTTGTTTGCATCGTCTGACAAGTTCGAATCGGGCTGTGGTTGGCCCAGCTTCACTAAACCCATTGAACCAGCGTACATTAATGAATTGCGCGACACCAGCCACGGCATGATCCGCACTGAGGTCCGCTCGGTTCATGGCGGCAGCCATCTGGGTCATGTATTCCCGGATGGCCCGCAGGATCGCGGAGGCCTGCGCTACTGCATCAATTCGGCTTCGCTGCGCTTTATCCACCGGGATGATATGGAGGAGGAAGGCTACGGTGTTTATATCAACCAAGTGGAGGGCAAGTAATGACACAGGAACGTGCAGTTTTGGCAGGAGGCTGTTTCTGGGGCATGCAGGATCTGATCCGCAAACTACCGGGCGTGGAGAAAACGCGGGTTGGATACACCGGTGGCGACGTGCACAACGCCACTTATCGTAATCATGGTTCTCACGCCGAAGGTATCGAAATCTTCTTTAACCCTGATGAGATTTCCTATCGCCAAATCTTGGAATTCTTTTTCCAGATACACGACCCCACCACCGCCAACCGGCAGGGTAATGATCGAGGCGCGTCTTATCGTTCGGCGATTTATTGCGTTAATGACGCCCAGAAGCAAACGGCGCTCGACACGATTACCGACGTCAATGCCTCGAACTTGTGGCCGGGAAAAGTAACTACCGAACTCGCGCCGGTTGGCGACTTCTGGGAGGCCGAGCCTGAACATCAGGATTATCTGGAACGTTTCCCCAGCGGCTACACCTGTCACTACCCGCGCTCGAACTGGGTATTGCCGAAAAGGGCAGATAAATAATACTCCTGTCAGTTGTGACTCGTTGGAAAAATGTTTACTCGGCTCAGCCAGAGAAAATCAGGAATAGCCTCAAACCCTGCCAGCGTAAGGTAGATTGAGACTACGAGGTAACTGCTCTAAAAGGTAATTTGATTCCAACTTGATGTGCCTACTGTATCTCTTCTGACAAAGCGCAAAAATCGCGATCCCCTTAGCGAAAGGTGTTTGCAACAATGCCATATATATCTAAACCATCTGCTGAGCCCTGCGTAACGACCTTCGATGAGTTTGCGCGATTAGCTGATTATTCTCTGATGGATACCTTGAATGCCGACCCTGATGCCACCGAAGATGGTGATGACCACCGTGCCCGTCAGGTTTTTTCTGGTCATTTCGTACCTGTGAAGCCCACGCCGCTTGCAGAACCAGAATATGTAACCCATAGCAGAATTTTTTTTAATGAACTTGGGCTGAGTGACGAGCTGGCACTTAATGCAAAATTTCGCCAGATATTCTCTGGTGATCTCTCTGCTGCGCATGAGCCTATGCGTCAGGTTGGCTGGGCGACTGGCTATGCATTGTCGATTTTTGGCACCGAATATACTCAACAATGTCCATTTGGTACCGGTAATGGTTATGGCGATGGTCGGGCGATATCTGTATTTGAAGGAATACTCAATGGGCAGCGCTGGGAAATGCAATTGAAAGGTGGCGGCTCAACACCTTATTGTCGTGGTGCCGACGGGCGTGCAGTACTACGTTCAAGTGTGCGTGAGTTTCTAGCTCAAGAATATATGCAGGCTTTAGGTGTTCCGACATCCCGCTCTTTAACACTCTATGTTTCTAAATCTGAGACAGTTACCCGGCCTTGGTATTCTCAAGACTCCCACTCCACCGATCCTGATATTTTGGTGGACAATCCTGTGGCTATTTCAACTCGCGTTGCACCATCCTTTTTACGTGTTGGTCAGCTAGAGTTATTTGCCCGCCGCGCCCGCAGCAATGCTCATCCAAGAGCATTTGAAGAGTTGCGCATGATTGTGTCGCATTTAATTGAACGAGAATACAAAATCGACATTAACCAACATCTTGTTTTTGCAGATCAATTGGTTGAGTTGGCTAAGCTGTTTCGCCAGCGTCTTACTTTACTGGTGGCCAATTGGCTAAGGGTTGGTTACTGCCAGGGTAATTATAATAGTGACAATTGCGCCGCTGGCGGCTTTACCCTCGACTATGGACCATTTGGATTCTGTGAAATATTTGACCCTGAGTATCAACCTTGGACTGGCGGCGGCGAACACTTTTCATTCTTCAGTCAGCCAATCGCAGCGGAAGCGAATTACCATATGTTCTGGACAGCTGTGAGACCGTTACTCGCAGAATATACTGAAGCTTTAGAACATTTCGACCACGTGCGCCATGGCTTTGCAGAAGAAATGCAAAAACAACTTCAAAAAATGTGGGCGGCCAAACTTGGCTTGACTGAATATAACCCACAGTTATTTAAGAAATTAATGCAGCTAATGACTCAATCAGAGGTGGATTACACCATTTTCTTCCGTGAGTTATCCCATATACCAGAGGATGTTTCAGCATTGAAAAAGAGCTTCTACATTAAAACTTCACAACAACTCGATGAGCAATGGCAATATTGGCTAAAAAGCTGGCGCGATCTCGTCGTTAAAGACGGCAATTTGGCTGAGATATCAGCAAGTATGAAACGGACTAACCCAAAATACACATGGCGAGAGTGGTTGATTGCCCCCGCCTACCAACAAGCCATGCAGGGTGACTACGCCTTAGTTAGAGAGTTGCAAGAAATACTTAGCTACCCATACGATGAGCAATCACAAGAAGTAGAGGATAAATATTATCGTCTAAAACCTAGAGAGTTTTTTAACGTTGGTGGCGTGTCGCACTATAGCTGTTCATCTTGATTTTTAATAAAATTGAAATCCTTTTTATAAAAGGAAATGTCAATGGCTACTAAAATAAAAAAGCCAACCATTATTCAAGCAGCAGGTAACAAACCCAAAATAATTGAAGAATATATTGGGTTAGTTAACTCTCAAACGTCAGTTTTAAGTATAGCTCGAATGGTTAGTCCGGGGGGTTGGGTTGAACCTTGCCAAAAACCAGAATTTGCTGAGTATACAGTAGTACTAAAAGGAATGTTGAAGGTCAAAACTAAATCAAATGAATTTGAAGTACATGCGGGCGAAGCAATTATTATAAATAAAAATGAGTGGGTACAATATAGTACTCCGACTGAAGATGGTGCAGAATATATAGCTGTTTGTTTGCCTGCCTTTTCTCCCGAAACAGTTCATCGAGATGATGATAAAATATAGGACATAATGAATAATGTTAGATTGTGAGAGCTCAGTGAGCCACAATCTGAACCGTTAATTAGAGCCCACATTTCTCCTGTCCATGTTGGAAGTATCTCGACTTTTGGCGCAGGAAAATTATCCCGAAAAAAATTTGATCCAGGATGAACTGATGGAGGAGGCTAATATATCGGAAACACACGTGTCGCATTTTTTTCGCGGCAAAACCCTGCTGCTTACCGGCGCGTCCATGGGCATCGGGCGGGCCTTAGCCGTGGCCTTGGCCAGGGAAGGCGTGAACTTGGTGATCAACGCCCGAAGCGGCGACATGTTGCGGGAAACTCGCGAGCTGTGCGCCGAAGATGGCGTAGCGCCCAAGGCCGTGGTGGTTATTGTGGCCGGGGACGCTTCCAAGGCCGAGACTGTGGCCTCCATGCTGGAAGCCGCCCGGGCTATAGGAAACTTCCAAGGTTTCATTCATGCCGCTGGCCAGCTGCACCCTGGGCCGTATATCTGGGAGCTTTCATCCGGGGATTTTCAGGCGGTGTTTGCGGCCAATGTTATGGCCGGCCATCAGTTGATCCGCTGCTGCCTTCCCGATTTGCTGTCCAAGGGCGAGGGGCTGGCCGTGTTTTTCGGCTCCGGGGCCGCGGAAAAGACCCAGCCGGGCATCGCGGCCTACTGCGCGGCCAAGGCCGCGGAAGAGCATTTGGCCCGGCAACTGGCCGCCGAAGCGCCCAGCGTTACCACCCTGATTTATCGTCCGGGTATCGTGGAAACACGAATGCAGGTCCAGGCTCGAGAGTCCCAAGGCGGGGCAGCCAAGCAGCTTCAGGCCGTGTTTCGGCCTTGGAAGGAGCAAGGGCAGCTGATGACCCCGGAGCAATCCTCTGCGGGACTGGTCCGGCTGCTGGCCAGGGACCCACGCCGCCTGCATGGCGGGAACTGGGACGTGCGAGATTTATAATCCGGAAACTTCACTCTGGGCGCTGCACAGGCCGCAGTAGATGATTGCCTGACGAATTAAGCCAAATCTCGCCGGCGAACCATTTTCAAGCACCCAGGTCAGCGCGTTAAGATTCCGCTCTAAACTGGACCAATTGTTTCGCAATAAATAAGATACCGATCGCAGCGAAGCGACGCTAGCAAATTGATTATAAGCATTAGGAGTCAATGTATCTCCTGTTTATCTTGCTTGAAAACATGCTGCCGAGGGCGATTTACTTTTGGAGAATAAATGAAAAGAAAGCTGCACATCTACCTCGTTGTTTTTCTTATGTCGGCAGGTGTCGTCTTAGTTTATGCTAATACTTACGGAGGGTTTGGCATATTTTCGGAATGGAGCAATTCTATTCTGAATGCATATATTGCGGCAAGTGCGTTCTATTTTTCTTTTACTTTCGAGAACCTCGTAAGAAATCCGCTAAAATCGGAAAGTTGATGATGTCACAGTTCATGGTCATTCCTCCTTGCGTTGGTAATTATGTTTGGCGTTTATGATCACCGGCACCACATTTGCTGGCGCAGTATTCGTTATCAGTCATCTCGTTTTCATCACTTAATCCAAAAAGAAAATGTGCGGCCGCTTTGCTTTCTTCGGTAATGGATCTTTCGGTTACGAATCTCTCCAACTTCCCGAACCTCCCCCCTTTGAGAGCTACAACATAGCTCCGACCCAGGATATCTTGGCCATTTGCACTACCCCTGAAACAGGCCGAGTCGAGTATGCCCTACTCCACTGGGGACTAGTGCCGTTTTGGTCAAAGACAGCCAAGACCCCATACTCTCTGAGCAACGCCAGGGCCGAGGGGATCGAAAAGAAGCCCTCTTTCCGCAGTCCTTTCAGGCACCGGCGATGTATCATCCCGGCAAGCGGATTTTTCGAGTGGAAGTTGGTCGAAGGACACAAGCAGCCTTATTTTGTTCGCCCTGTCGGCGGTGGTTATTTTGCTTTGGCCGGTGTTTGGGATCACTGGCAGGGAGAGGATGGAAAAGCAATAAACTCCTGCGCGATTATCACCAC
>JAQUEZ010000135.1 GCA_028684915.1 Desulfobulbus sp. | reverse complement strand
GGCAGATACCGGGGCAATGGCAAATTCGTGCGACGCAGGATCGGCAAGACCAAAGACGCCGAAAACCGAATTGAGCAAAAACCGAGAGAGGGTTAAACCTGAATCACGAAAGCGTCCCTGCAAGAGACAGTTTGCCGCGCGCACCGGCTCGCCGAGATTGTAAAAAAAGTTACCGACACATCCGCGAATATCCCCGGGAAGCACCTTACTATACCCGGTAGCAACTGGATCGAGCACCCAAAGATAAAACTTATCGTTGAAAACAAAAAAAGCGCGGTTTATCGGCTCAATGGGATCGGTAACCGCATATACGCCATCATCTTGGTAGCTTGCATCATCCAGCAGATCGGCGGCCATGGTGGGACGGCCAGTCAACACCAGGCTGATGATCATGATCGACAACCAAAAACGAATTACTCCGGCACCTGAATACGATTGCATGCTGTCTCTCCTCATTTACCCACCTGACCAAATGCGAATTTGGAAATCAAGGATTCCAGATCAACTGAAGACTCCGTGTCCAGTATGGATTCACCCGGTTTATACGCGGTTTCATCACCACCCAGCGTGATCTGGATATATTTATCACCGATAATCCCCTGCGACTTGACTGATGCAATGGAATCTACGGGGATAGTCACGGTTTTGTCAAGTTGCATGCTGACCACAGCCATTCGATCGGCGTTTAAACTGAGGCGGCGGACTTTCCCAACCGTCACTCCGGCAATCTGGACATCTGCGCCTTCTTTAACCCCGGAAATATTATTAAATTCGGCGCGAAGCATATAGGTTTTCGCCTCGGCAATCCAAGGGATATCGCCCAATTGGAGCGCCAACCAGCCAAAGGCGCAAAAACCAACAACGAGAAAGAAACCAACAAAAATCTCCATGCGCGTATTGGGCATGGTTATCCTCCTTTTTATAGAGCACTTTGTTGCCCCAACACCAAACGGGCAAATTCACGAATCTTGGGCTTGGTGGACATCGGTATCTGAGAAGCCTCTGAAAATACGTCCAACTCCCCTTTATTCAGCAGGATTATTTGATCTGCAAGTGAAAAAACTTGGGGGATATCATGACTGACAATGACAGCAGTATAGCCTAACCGCTGCTGGGTACGGATAAAAAGTTCATAGATTTCTCTGGTCATGACCGGATCAAGCCCGGTGGTCGGTTCGTCGAACAGAACGATCTCTGGGGAAAGCTGCAAGGCCCTGGCAAGCCCAACACGTTTTTTCATTCCACCGCTGAGTTGCGCCGGATATTTTTCTTCGTGTCCTTCCAATTCCAACTGTTCTAGGGTCGAGTGCACCCGGCTCGCGATGTCTTCTCGGCTCAACTTGGTGCGTTCACGTAGCGGCAGGGCGATGTTCTCAAAAACCGTCAAAGAATCAAACAAAGCTGAACCTTGAAAGAGCACGCCAAAGCGCATTCTCTCCTCTTGTAATGGGCCATACCCCATGACCGAGATATTTTTCCCTCCGACCAAGACCTCACCAGAGATGGGACGGAGCAATCCGAGGATAAGTTTCAGAATAACACTCTTCCCCTGGCCACTGCCCCCTGCAATAACGGTGGTTTTCCCCTTGGGAACGGAAAAATTTGCGCAATCGAGGACCACATGACGTTGGGCGCGTTCACCGAACGAAACACAGACATCAACAAAACGGATGGCCGGTTCTTCAATTGCAGGTTGATCAACCTTCATAGCAACACCGCTGTTAGCAGATAATCAAAAACCAGAACGGCAATTGAAGAAATGACCACAGCCTGGGTCGTCACTTTGCTCACACTCTCTGCACCGAAACCAACACCTCGAATTTTTTGAACAAAATAACCTCGTCCCGTGCAGACCCAGACCAGGAGCCAGGCAAAGACAAAGGATTTGATCACCCCCAGAAAAATATCATGGTTGCTGACGCTTTGCTCCATGCCTGAAAAGAACGAACCACTGTTGACCCCCATCAATTTCACCCCGGCTATATAGCCGCCCATAATGCCGACTACATCGAAAACAGCAGTCAGCAGAGGAACTGAAATTAATGCCGCCAGCAATTTTGGAGAAATGAAATAGCGAAAAGGATCAATGGCCATACATTCAAGGGCATCAATCTGCTCAGAAATACGCATGATCCCTATTTCCGCACACATGGCGGAACCGGCACGGCCTGTAACCATCAGTGCCGTCAACACCGGCCCGAGTTCCATGATCAGAGTAAGGGATACCGCGGAGCCAAGCATTCCCTCGGCACCGAACTTGTGCAGCGAATAATACCCCTGAAGCCCGAGAACCATACCTGAAGAAAGTGCAGTGAAGAAGATTACCGTCAAGGAGCCGCCACCGATAAAGCTCAGTTGTTTCACCAGCTCCTGGAAACGAAAAGGCGGTTTAAACAATCCGATGATGGCTAAAAAAAGAAAAATACCCATGCGCCCCAAATCACTGAGCACATAGAGCGCATGTTCTCCTATTGCTCCGACCCAACGGATCAGGGCTGCGCGTTGGTTGCTTGGTTGTGACATGCAGTATTTCTTGAAAAAGTGGAGGTGAGGAGCACAAAGCAAGTGGTTGTTGCTCTTGCGGTTACCGCTGGCTCCTTTGGAGGTTATGCGTTCAGATTAACATGAGGAGGCGGTTGAAGGAACGAAACTCTCATCAAATTGTTCAGCAGTGGCAAAGGGATCATCGGAGGAGTAGAGCAGCATAGTCTGCACATACATCAGGCTATGTTCTTCCATCCCGGTGAATTCAATCCCAAGACCATTACTTTCGGCGTGGACGACTTTTCCACTGATCCGGTAGATCATGCTTGAGCGGCGACCGGTTTCATGCAGTTCAATATGACAATTCTGCCCTGTCGCCAAGTCACCCTTTCCCTCGAGATACATTCCTCCAAGACTGAGATTTTTGACATGAAAACCACGGATCGTTGCATCATGAGCATAAAGTTTTACGCTTCGCTCAAAAGAGACTCGAGAATGACGCCGTTTATCATGATGGAAAATTGTCGATATTGCTAATGCCATACGACTAGCCGTAGAAAAGGTAAATTTTCAGTCAATTTTGCATGTACTATCGCATTGATCGCAAAGAATGGCAAGCAGTAATTGCCTGCCTGAAGAGCAAGAGTGCATGAACAACACTCGCGGCTCACAATAAAAACGCCGGAACAGTCAAACTGTTCCGGCGTGAGAAAATACCCTGGTCACGAGTTCAGCGCATTATCAAGATGTATGCTACACAATCAGTACAGTCCGAGTAGTTTGAGGGCAAGCACAACCAGGCCGACACAGGCAACACGTTTCACTACAGTCGGGCTCACTCGTTTGGCAATCTGCGGCCCGAGGTAGCCGCCAAGAATAGCTGCCGGGAACATGACAACAAACAAAAGCCAGTCAAAATTGCCAAACTGATAATGGCGTAGCGAGCTAATGGATGTGTTGAAAAAAATAGCTAACAACGAACTCCCGACAACCAAATACATCGGTAAACGCAGACCAACAGTCATTAACGGCACCATAAACGGGCCACCACCAAAACCGAACATGGAAGACATAATGGCGATGAGAAAACCGCCGATACAGCCTACAACCATGTTTACTTGAAAATCTTGACCCCAAAATTCAACTTTCATTATGAATTCCTCCGTTAATGATCACTTATTTTTTGTTTGTGGATGACTCTTCTGCGCGCCGCTTGAACTCTTTCAAGATCGACTGCTCTTTTTTATTTTTGGCCAGATAACCAGGAGTTGTCTGCCAGAACATTAGAGCTGCCAGCACCAGAAGAATCCAGCCGAAGGCAAATTTGAATTGGGAAAGAGTGATCATTTCCGTCAGTTTCGGACCGATAAAACCGCCAAGGAGCATGGCGCAGCCAATACCGCAACCAAGCTTCCAGTTGATGAATTTAATTTTGGAGTAATTGGCAATACCGGAACCCTGCGAGAACAGAACCGTCGGGGTAACCGTACCGGCAACAATGGTATGGGGAAGGCCCGGAAAAATGCTGACCAACAACGGATTAAGAATGAATCCGCCGCCGGCTCCCATGAGTACACCGAAAATGGCAACACCCAAGGTCAGGAAGAAGGGGTAGATCAGGTTGAGGCTGGTACCGGCATTGTCGAGATAATAAATCGGGAAAGCAATTTTATTCTCAAAGGTGACCGGCTCGCTCTTGGTGGCCTTGTCGATCACGGCAACGATCTTGTAGGCCCCAGGAGCAATGCCGTCACGAATTTTCAGTTCCGCAGAGTAGGTTCCGTCCGGCTGAATATCAAGAGCCGCATCAACAACGTTACCAACGCTACGAAAACGTGCCTTGACCAACTGCATCGAGCGCTTCTTGTTTTCTTTGTCGTCCAACGGGGAAAGCAAGGTTCCACGACTGCCGATGACACTGGCCATCAAGGTGGACTGGTAACGCTCGATCTTTACTTTAGCCGGGATGGTATAGGCGATATCCGCGCCCATGTCTTTGAGCAGCTTGGAGTAGCTCCATTTAGGACCGGATTTTTTGGCCTCATCGATTTTGTCCTTCATGCTCGAAGGAACAATGAGCTTGTAAAAAGCCGGCATTTCATTGGTGATGTAAAAAATATAGGGGCGTTTGCCGGTTTCTTTATCCACATCGCTGTCAAACCGGTTGGCCTTGACCTGTTTGTCGGCATTCCAAATCTCAAGGAATACTTGTTTTCCTGCCGGGACCTGCCCGGTTACTTTAATGGTACCGCCATTGTTCAACTCGGTTTTGTCAATGGCGATCGTCGGGGCTGCAATTGCAGCCGCCTCATCAGCATTTGCCTGACCGGCACCGAAAAACAACACCATTGCGGCAAAAAGCCATGGGATGATTCCTACCCTCTTGTTCATATTCTTCCTCCTGTGATTGTTCTTAGTCAGTGTCATCCAGAATTAAGGATTTCCGTTCAGATGCCTCCATCGGGCACACTGTTGTGGATTCCTGTGCTGTATCTGATCGTTGCCTTCCCCCTTTGCTTGGCTGCGCACCTCCTTTGCCTACTATTCTACTGTTTAAAGGACAAAATATTGCGTGTACCCACGTATTCCTGACTGGAAAAACCAGTCATGGAAGTCATTTTCCCCGTGAGTTCACCAATCTGTTTCAGGTTACGAATGATCACTGCCAACTCTTCGCCAAGCTCGGTTTGTTCGTGGTCTTCCGCCAGTAACTGCGCCGTCCCCAAGGCTGCAAAAAGAGGGCTGTTGATTTCGTGGGCCACGGTTCCGGCCAATTCGACAATGCCCTGCAACCTGCTGCTTTGCATTTTTTCAACTGCAAGCATATGCTCACTGGTAATGTCACGGATAATCTCCACCACATACTCAACCTGACCGTCCTCCCCCATGATGGGCGAGGCAGAACGTTCAAACCACCGCGGCTGCTCCCCTAAACGACATTCCTGAACAAACGGACGCATCTCCTGGCCGGCTAGGATCTGATCCACCGGGCAGGGGCGATCACTCTCGTGGGATGAACACAACCTGTCGTAATCCATTCCCAGAATGTCTTCTTCCTTCACCTGTAAGGTGTCGAGAAAGGCCTGATTGGCCAACACTAATCTTCGATCCTGGTTCAACACCACCAGCTGGTGATGAAGGTTATTGAGAATGTTGGACAAAAACTGCTCATGCCCCTGAATCTGCCCCACCAAAAGATGGATTTGCTGATAATTTCGCGCATTGCGCAGTGCTGTCCCTCCCACCTCTGCCAGGGTCATGGCAAAACGGACCTCGGTATCGGTAAATACCCGGGGTGCGCCGGTCAAAATGCGCATCACCCCTATGACCCCCTTGTTGACTTTCACCGGCACGGCCAGTAGGGACACGATGCCTTCGAGGGCCATCTGGTGGTGATAATCGATCCGGTGGTCATGACTGACGTCGTAAATGGCAACCGGATCACCGGCCAGAACCATTTGGATATTGCGCTCCTGCTCCACCTCACCCCGTTGTAGGTACGCCTCTGAGACACCATAGGCCGCGGCCAGATTAAGATGCCCGGATTCGGGTTCGATCAGACGCAGCGTACAGCCCTTGGCAGCCATGGTGCGAACAACCCGCTCCACCAGTCCGTCAAGAACGGTCTTGAGGTCGAGGGTTGAGTTGACCAAGGTAGATATCTCTTGAATTTCATGAAGAAACCCCAGCTGAGCCGCCATTTCCTTAAAGATGTGTCCATGGGAAATAGCGATGCCAACCTGTTCTGCCAGGGCCATGGCAAAAGATATTTCCTCGGTGGAAAAACTGCGGGCATCTCTAGTCAACAGCCGCATGATTCCAATCAACTCTTCTTGAAAGGCTATCGGCAGAGTGAGTACACTCTTGATTCCCTCGCGGCTGGCCTCTTCACGAAAGGGCACATACTGATCCTCATCCACATGGGTACTGTAGACCGGGTACCCGGAGCGGGCAATATTGAGCGTCTCGTCGGTATCGATCACCTCGCGGGAGAGATATTCCATCGACACCCCATGCGCCGCCCCAAGGACAAAACTTCCGATGGACGCATCATGAAGGCGAATGGTGCAGGCATCAATGGACAACAGAGAGGGCAAGGCCTGGACAATGGTATCCATCACCTCCTGATGGTCATAGACTTTGGAGGTCAGGCGAATGACCTTTTGAAAAATCTCAAGAAACTGTTGTTCACGCGACTGCTGCATGCTCGTGGCCCAATCAATTATTGATGGCGTCGTAAAAACTTCGATCTACTGCGTCGCAGCGTTTATCTCGACATTCGACATACCTGATGTATGCCTTCGTGCCGAAAAAAAACACTCCTCCTTGTACCTCTGTGTTTTTACTTAGCCATCTCTTAGAATGTGATGGACTTTTTACAAATCCATCAATTATTCCTGTTGGCAGAAAAACTTGGCGAATCCCCTTCACGCCTTTGACCTGCCACCAAGTACCTTCTCGACTTTTTCTTCGAGTTCGGCTCGATCAATGGGTTTGACACAGTACTCATCAGCCCCGAGGCTAATTGCCTCCCTGGCCGTCTCCACGGTGGGGTATCCGGTGAGCATGATGGCCCGCATGACCGGATTATCTTCTTTCAATATTGCCAACACCTCGATACCGCTCATTTTTTTCAACTTGATATCCAGAATAGCCAGATCAACGGGATGCTGCCTGGCAAAGGCGATCGCCTCATCTTCCTCGGTGAAGGTGTGAACGACATGTCCTTTTTTCTTCAATATTTTCCCGACAAGAACGGTGGCATCGAGGACATCGTCCAAGGTGAGAATTTCAGCCATATTGTTTCCTCCGTAAAGGTTCTACAAACCGGTTATTCTTTGATGACTGCCGTTTCCGCAGCTACGGGAAAAACGAGCCGAAACAGGGTTCCCTGGGTAAGGGTGTTGTCGCTCTCGGAAACGGGGCTCTCTATTTCAATGGTTCCGCCGTGCTCCTGAATAATGCCGTAGGAAACGGAAAGACCAAGGCCCGTTCCCTTCCCCACAGGTTTGGTGGTAAAGAAGGGATCGAAAATTTTTGCTTTGATATGCTCGGCAATGCCGTGTCCGGTATCCCGAACCTCGGCAATGACCTTACCTCTGGCTTGATCGTAGCGGGTCCAGAGGTGCAGTTCACCGCTTTCTTTCCCTTCCATCGCATGATGGGCGTTGTTGATCAGGTTAACCACTACCTGCCGCAACTTTTCCGGATCCCCGACGATGGCCGGTAACCCCTCGCTACAGTGCTGGTACACCTTGATATGGCTCAGATTGAGACTGTGCTCGGTGATGGCCACGGCATCGCTGATGATCTCATTGAGGTTGACCGTTTCTCGAGCACTGCCTGACTGCCTTGAGTATTTCAACAAATCAGCAACGATCTTGCGGCTTGCCTGGGTTTGCCGCTCAATAACCTCAAGATTCTGATAGGTCTCGGACTGCGGTTCAAAGTCATCCATCATCAGCTGCGCATAGCCGAGGATAATGCCCAATGGAGTATTGATTTCATGGGCAATACCGGCAGCCATCTGGCCCACCGATGCCATCTTCTCACTGGAGACCAACTGCTCCATCATCGTTTTGAGGCGGGTCAGATCTTTGGCGATACATTCAGAGCCGATAACCTGGCTGTATTCGTCGTAGAGGGCGGTGGCGGAAATGAGCACGTAGATGGCTGTGCCATCCTGTTTTTTAAACTCGGCCTCCAGATCCTGGATATAGCCATTCATGACCAGGCTTCGGCTATACCCATCCACATCCCCTTGGTTGCGAAAGATATCCTGAAGGCGCAGATCCAAGATCGCATCGGTATTATAACCCAGCATTTCCCGACCGGAGACGTTGATGTCGACAATGCCATGGGCCTTATCAGTAAAGAAGACCATGTCCTTGGAAGCAGTGAACAGGTGGCGAAATTTTTTCTCCGATTCAGATAATTCGGCGGTCCGCTCTTCAACCTTATCTTCCAGGCTGAGATTCAACTCTTTGAGTTCGTTGGCTGTTTGGGTGAGTCGAATCTTGGACTGCTTGAGCTTGGCTGCTTCTTGCTCGATGGCCTCATAGGCCTGGACGCCTTTGTGGTAAAAAATCATCACCGCAGCCACCGAGATCATGCACAGGCTGTTGATACCTCCCGAATAGGGGGCAATATCCCGCCACATATCCATCTGTCCAAAAACATAAAAGAGCTCTTTTGCCAGATGGCCGACAGCTCTGGAGATGGCAAAGGCGGTAATGGCCAGGGTGACGTAAAACAGATAGCCCCAGAGAAAGTTATCTGGCTTCAACCGGGTAAGACGAAAGGCGTACCAAAGGGAGAGAAAAGAAAGGATGATATTGGCCACCGAACCGGCCACATCCACGATAATGGTCGGCAGCATGGGCAATCCGTTCATAGTCGCCCTCCTACTCCTGTTTTTGCCACAGAGTGATAGAAGGAGCGCAGACCGAGAAAGAGAAAAAACATTGCCGGCACATAGATCAGATGATCAAGCTTGGTAATGTAATAAAGATATTTGTTGAGAGTGATCGGATGGAGCAGGCGGGTACCGAGATAACAATCTGTCTGGATCAACGATTCAGGATCCAGATACGCACCGGCAATATGCCCGACAAAGGCCAGCAGGTTCCAACAGGTCATGAGCAGACAGAACATCTGCAGATATCGCCACCCTCGACCGGTAAAGGAGGTACTGCGAATATCCCAGTAAAAATAACCAAGGGCAAAAATGTAGTGCAGATGCGCCATCTGATGGACATAGAGTCCCTCGGGTTCTCCATGAACCTGAAGAGCCAATGCCTCACCGGGCATTGCCAGCAAGACGAGCAGTACAATAAGCCCTATAGGTTGGAATGCGGTTTTGATCATTATCCTTTCCTTGAGTCTACAAGATACTGTCGACGTTACATCCCTAAAGCACAGAGAATGCCAAAATCCCACACTGGAAAAGAGAAAATTAACGTCCTGAATTATCGTTATTTCCTTTTCTTCTATAGGATACCGCTTCCGCTCGAAACGGAAAAATTAAAAATTAGGGCGCAGCAAAAATGACGCATCAGCAACAGAAATACTGCAGTGCCCGAAAAGTAAGATAAAATAAGGGGGGAATGACGGACTAGCCGTTAAGGAAACCGCGCTCAGGCAAGGAGCTTTTGGGGTAAAATCAGAAAAACGGCGTTCAGAGCTTCGCACAACACGCTGTATTGACTTTAGGGTCGCGGAAAAAAAAATTAGCCAATCCTGCTTGTCTTTTGGTCCGGCTACGGCGTTGCTTTAACTATTTAATATGCTTGATATTCACCAGTTAAAGCGCCTTGTATCCGAACCGAAATCCGGCGCATTATTCGAATACTTTTTTCTTTCCCCGACCTTTACGCGACTGCTCAGATTTTGTTTTTTTAACAGGCCATCATGATAACGACCCGTAAACTGCTGTATTTACAGTTGGGTCTTCTTTCTTTTTTGATTGTTGATGAAGCCATCCGTATTGCCCAGGCTCTGTTCAATCCGGGGCTGGAGTATCTCGAGCAACTCTCCATTTTCAAGGTATGGACAGGGTTTGTCATAGGGGAATTCCCTGCATTGACGGGGTCTTGCATCATGAATAGCACAACGTTTACACATTTTTCCCGGGGCAAGAAACACACAGGAGCCGTCTTCTCGGGTACGAAAGGTGTTTCTATTCTCCAGATATCGATGACGCACCTCACCGTCGCTGATGGTAAAATGGCGGGCAATGCGATTGATATCATCAGAGGTCAACAGCAGCGAAGAGCCGGGTAAACGATAGCAGCAATAGGCCGGGCAAAAATTGCAAAAGGATTTATTTCCAGCCAACACATAGTTTTTTGGGTTATTGCTCATCAGCGGAAACTCCTTGATTCAATATGATACCTGCGCAGCAGACGCTGAAACGCTTGCCGCTCCATACCACAGTGTCGCGCTGCAACAGTAACGTTGCCCCCAGCAGCCTTCAAGGCCTCGCTCAGATAGCGGGCATTAAACTCTTCAAGAAGCTGATTTTTTGCATCTTTATAAGAGAGCCTTACCCAATTCTCGTCCAGCAAGGTGGCCGAGGCAGGCAAGACACCGGCCAGGGTGGCCTCCTGCTCCCATAAATCCTCCACCTCGATCAGCGGCCCCTGGCAGAGCAGAACCGCCCGACTGATCACGTTTTGCAGCTGGCGCACATTGCCCTGCCACCGATGCTGCACCAGAGCCTGCAATGCCTCATCACTGAGTTCGAGATCCTGACGGCCATGTTCGCGGCAGAACCGCTCAAGTAAATGCTGGGCCAGCAGAGGTATATCACCGACCATGGTTGCCAGGCTGGGCATGGTGACGGTCATGACATTGAGCCGGTAAAACAGATCCTCGCGGAACTCTCCCCGCCGGATCTTGGCCTCCAGATCCTGATTGGTGGATGCGATCACCCGTACATCCACGGCAAATGTTTTGTTCTGCCCCAGCGGCTGAACTTCTTTTTCTTGGAGAACCCGCAACAATTTGGTCTGGACGCTCACCGGAATATCAGCGACTTCATCAAGGACCAGGGTGGACCCGTCGGCTTCGACAAACAAACCGGTTTTATCTCGATCCGCTCCGGTAAAGGCCCCTTTTTTGTACCCAAAAAGCTCACTCTCAAGAATATGTTCAGGAAGTGCCGGACAGTTCACTGTAATTATCGGACGATCTGCACGGGGTGACATGGCATGCAGGGCCTTTGCCGCCAATTCCTTGCCAGTGCCGGATTCTCCCCGAATCAGCACGGTGACATTACTTTGGGCCACCCGATGCAGCAGCTCCAGGGTACGGACAAGCGCCTTCGAACGCCCGACAAAACCGTGCCCAAAATCCTGGTCGCACAGCTGATGCTGCAGCTGAACATTTTCACGCAACAGCCGGGTGCGCTCAAGCGCCCGACGGACCGTAAGCAAAATCCGTTCATTATCAAAGGGTTTTTCAACGAAATCATAGGCACCATCTTTCAGTGCCTGCACCGCCATCTCAATGGTTCCGTACCCGGTCATGACAATGGTTGTCAACGAAGGGTCAAAGGTCTGCAGGTGGTGGAGAAAAGTCAGCCCATCCATACCTGGCATCTTGATGTCTGTGAGCACTGCATCAGGTAAATCCACCCGGACAACTTCCAAAGCCTCTTCAGCCGAGGTCGCCGTGGAAACGCAATAACCGGCTTTTTTACTCAGGACCTTGGCCAGCAAATTAAGCATGTCGCGCTCGTCATCAACGATGAGCACCTTGGCAATCGTAGTCATCACTCACGTCTCCTATTCATTTACCTGGAGCATGGCCTGAAAATAGAGCTCGATAAATTTTCCCGACAGGGTGTCGGCCGAAGAGAAGCGCAAATCAGTTACTGGTGGCTGCTGACCGGTAATGGTGAGAAAAGTCTGCCGGGAGAGTGCTGTAATTTCACGAAAAAGCAGGCGGAGGTCCTCGTTGTCCTCTGGAATAAACCAATAGCGGCATCGCGGTGGCCGATCATCAAAAATCTGGCAACCCTCTTCGCCAAGCAGCGGGCAGCTCAAGTCAGCACCATTGCCCTCCTCAACTAACGCTCCAATGTTTTTTCCCGGAAACTGATGATGCAATGCTTTTAAATGGTGAGCCAAGGTAAAAGCGCGGTCAATCACCTGCTGCCGCTCTTTGTTCTTTAAACATTTATTAGCCGCCTGACTGAGATGCATGCTTTCAACAAGTGAGAGTTCAAAGGGTATATGGCAGCAGCCCAACTGCTCACGGCCACATGCGGAAGATTCCCCGCAAAGTCCGAAATGATGGTCCGCATCAAAGAGCAGTTGCTCGTAGGCATGAAGTTGGGGGGGAAGGTCTTGCGCGGGCCGATTGTCGATTTTAGGGGATCCTGCGTGCAACCCGCCGACCTGACGATCATATTTTTTCAAAAATCTGCGCTGGGTAAAGGTCGCGGGATTGGCATTCCGCCCTTTCATGGTACTCTCTGCGCCTTTGAAGTCAAAGCCGCGCCGGAGCAGATAGGCGGCGATAAAGGTACCGGTACGACCATGGCCCATCCGACAATGCACCAGGACTTTTTTATCGAGGTAGAGGGCCTCATCCATCCAATCCAGAGTCTTTTCCATTTCTGCCAGATCCGGGGCACACTCGTCGGCGACCGGCAAATAGTAGACATCAAAACCGCTCTCCTCCTCAATCTGGTGCAAATCGCAAAACTCACCGCAGAGGTTGACGATGGCACGGATGCCTTGGGTGCGAATCGACTCCAGATCTTCATAGGACATGGGCGCATGCCCGGTGGCCAGATGGTCGGTAATCCAGTTGAGCTGATACATGCAAACAGGTTGTAAGGGCTAAGGTTTATCGTTCTCGTAAAAATTGATGGCGTCGTAAAAACTTCGACCTACTGCGTCGCAGCGTTTTTCCAGACACTCGACATACCAGTTGTATGCCTTCGCGCCGAAATAAACACTATTCCTTGTATCTCTTTGTTTTTACTTAGCCATCTCTTAGAGTGTGATGGATTTTTTACGAATCTATCAGGGATTGGTCGTGGTAGAATTGAAAAATTGTTCGACCCGTTGATCCACATCTTCTTCACTCAACACCATATCAAGCAGCTTGGTCATGCCCAGCAGACGTCCGACCTCGGTTAACAGTGGCAGCAGATCCGCCATCGGCCAACCGCTTAAGCGGGCATCCAGGAGATCTCCCAGTACCTGGACCTCAAATCCCAACCGTCCGAGAATGTTTTGTAACAGAAGAATCCGGACAGCCCTCCCCTTGCTGTTGCCACCACCACCGGCAAACCGCAGATGACAGTGGTTGGCCCGGCTTTCCGTTCCGCAGAGGCAGTCTATCAGGGTGAAATGAAAACCGAATCGCATATTGAGATTCAAATAATCCGGACTGATAACCGCGTAAGAGCCGAATTGGCGCGCATCACCCTCAGCAATACCGCCTGACAAGGCCATGTCGCCAAAACCCTGCCAGTCGAAATGGAGGTGGCTCTGCCAATCGATTTCCGGGTGCGAGAGTCCCTGCCACAGGGCCAGGAACGGCTTTGCGTGCAACCGTTGCGGCGAAATAGATTTCTTGCCGCTGTCGGCAAAAGCTCCGCCTACATCGAGCAGATAGATATCAAGCGGCAGATCTGTCGCCAATTTGCGGCTACGCGAGGATGCGCCTCCGGTCATCTCGCCAAGGCCGAACATGGACTGCACGGCCATTTCATGGGCATAACGGATAATATCATGCAATGATCGACAGGATTGGGGACGAAAATTGCTTTCCTGGGGGTTAACCAGGTGCAGCGGTGTGATATAATCCAAGATTTTGCGTATCCGTTGCCCATATCCGTCCGATTTCTTCTGCTTGTGCCCTGTATCACCTTGCAACCATTCACTAATAAAACCTTCATAGACGATGCCTTGGTAACCGTCAACCGTCACCTCCATACCCGGCTGCAAACACTGGAGGGCGCCCTGCGCACTCACCAACAGCACGACTCCGAATTCACGACACACAGTGGCAAAATGGCCGGTGACCGCCCCTTGTTCACAGACGACAGCCGAGAGTTGATGGATGTGCCTGACCAATGAGGGGGCAATATGACGGGTGACCAGGATCACTTTTTCCTGCCCACCATCCTGAGGTAACGTATCCGCATGGTGGACACGACCGCTCGCAACGCCCGTTGAAGCGGGTATGGCTCCACATAAAATCGGCGGACTCTGTATACAACTGCCTTTTGCCGATTCCTTGGTCGCTCGATCCGCCGGCGAATCTGTTTCCAGGGGTCTTGCCTGCAAAATGACAATCCGACCGGCAGAATCAAGTGCCCATTCAATATCTTGTGGTGTTCCATCGTAAAAGGATTCAATTCTGCGTGAGATCACGGCAAGTTCGTTTACCTGCTCACGGGTGAGGGTCGGCTTGTCTGCCACACAGGGAACCCGGACAACCTTGCCTGATTGCAGCACCAGTTGGTCCGCTTGCTGGCCCTGACAGTACGCAGACGGCTGCAAACCCTCGGGTGGGAAGGTAAAAACTTCCGGCACCACTTCACCACTGACCAGAGGAAGGCCAAGCCCGTGGATACTCTGTACCAGCAGTGAGGGAACAGATCCTCCCATCGGATCTCGGGTATAGACCACGCCGGCAGCCACCGCCTCCACCATGCTCAACACCAACACCGCCATCGAGGCTTCTTCATCGGAAAGTCCGGCGTGAATTCGATACAACAGAGCCTCAGACGTGTATTTGGAGGCCAACACTTCCAGGTAGGCGGAGAGGAGTTGCTGTCGCCCTACCCCAAGAACCGAATGGTATTGACCGGCAAAACTATGGCTGCCATCTTCCTGCTGCGCCGAAGAACGAACTGCCACCCGAGCAGGCGTCCCCTCCTCCCCGGTCAACGCATCATAGGCTGCATAAATTTCCTGCTCTACCTGCGAGGGGATTTCCAGATGGGACACCATGGTTGCCAAAGCCTGGGAGATGTGCTCCAAGCCCTGAAAATCGGAAAAATCGATGGCCGCCAACAAAAGATCAATGGCCGGACGGACCTGGTTATGTGCAAGCAGGAGATCAAAGGTGGTGCTGGTGATGGTAAATCCCTTTGGAGCAGGAACCTGAGCACCGATCTGCAGCTCGACCAGGCGATGGCTTTTATTGCCGACCAGTCCGGCCTCGACCAGGCTCGTATGGTCAACGACAAATGGTGGGATAAGAAATCGTTCCGGTGGAGCGAGCTGGAGGTGAATGTAAAAATCGTATTTGTTGACATAATCCCGCAGCCCATGGGCCGCACGGGGAGACATCTGTTCCAAAGCACTGACCATGCCCACAACCGCCTCGGTCAACCGGCGATGACGGATTCGTGTTCTCGCAAAATCCTCACGCTGACCATTATGGTACAGGGCTTCAAACTCGGCCATCAGCGCATGGCAACGCCCGTCACAGGCAAGCAGAGTTTTAAAATTATCGTAGGTATTCTGCAGCACCAGGTCCGGTGCCAAAAGCCTGAGTGACCAATGTTTAAAAAGGGCCCCAACCTGCATCCTAACCTCCGCACTCGTCGCGAAAATGATCAAATCCCTGGTAGGAAACTGATTGTTCGAGAAGGGTTCCATCAGGGCGCGGGCAAAGCATTGAGACTCCTTTTCCGAGCCTGATCGTGCCGATCGGGAAAAGCTTCAAGCCGCACTCTTGGCCAATAAGCCGTATCTGGGATGCCGACTCGGGCGCGGCAGTAAAAAGAAGTTCAAAATCTTCCCCCCCGGCAATGGCCCACTGCAGCGGATCATGGCCGGTTAGGTGTGCAGCCTGTGCAAGCAGAGAGTTCCCAGGCAATTGTTCCGCAGAAAATTGGCCTCCGACAGCGGAGGCCGCACAGAGATGCGCCAGGTCGGTGGATAACCCGTCCGAGATATCCATCATAGCGTGGATAAGCCCACTTGCCCCCAATTGCCCTCCCAGCTCAACCCTGGCCCGTGGATTCAAATGTTTTTCCCAAAGGGGCTGGAACCTCTCGAGTCGGCACCGATCCCCCGTTGGAGCAACTCCAACCCCGCAGCAGCCCACCCCAGAGGA
>JAQUEZ010000134.1 GCA_028684915.1 Desulfobulbus sp. | reverse complement strand
GTCTTACGGCTGATCTCCTGCAGGGTGTAGAGCTGCTTGATTTTCTTTTTGTTCTGCTCCTGGAGCCGGGCGTTTTCAATGATGATGCTCGCCTGGTTGGCAAAGGTGGCAAAGGCGTCGATGTCTTTTTTGGTCAGCTTGAGCTTGACGTCGTCCTTGTCGGCAGTGATCAGGCCGATGATATCGCGTTTTATCTGCAGGGGCACGGCAAGGGTGGAGACGCGCCGCATGTTGCGCGCGATCTTGATGTCGATGGCGGTTGCATCCGGATAGTTGAGATAATCTTTAACAAAGATGGTTTTTCCCTCCCGCGCCACACGGGTTTCCACGCATTCGTGCTCTTTGAGACGATACGGCAGGCGCACCCGATCCAGCTCATAATCGCCGAATCCATGGGTATACCTGCATTCGAGCAAGGTCTTGTCTTTATTGACCAGCAGGATGATCAGGCGCGTGAATCCGAAGACCACCGAGATCTCTTTGACGATAGAGGTGAGAATGGTGTCCAGGGAAATAGGCCGGGTCAGCAGGGTGCTGATCTTGTGGATGGAAGAGAGCAGTTTGTCCTTGGTTTTCAGGTCGGAGAGGCAGACCAGGTCTGACGCTGTTGGTTTGTGCCGCATCATGTACCTCGAGGGAGAAAATGAGGAGCCCCTATCTCCGTGATCGGGGCGCACCGCCGACCCGACACGGGTGGGATAAAATGCACAACTATCAATAAATTCCAGGTTTTGCAAGCAAGATGGACTCGTAAAAAGCCCATCACACTCTAAAAGATGGTTAAGTAAAAACACAGATATACAAGGAGCAGTGTTTTTCCCGGCTCGAAAGCATACATAAGGTATGTCGAGCGTCGGGAAAATCGCTGCGACGCAGGAGATCGAAGTTTTTATGACGTTATCAAGCAAGATAGGCAGAGCGGGAGCGGATTGCGCCGGCAAGCACGAGCAACCGGGCAAAGAATGGCGGGGGTGCGGCCGGACGGGTTTGCGGTTTCCCCCCTACGGGCGCATCAATTGAGGAGTGCCGCATGGGCGTGCAGCACTCCTCTTCATTTACGGATCAGGATAGCTCAGCTGATGAGTAGTCGAGGGGGAAAGACTACTCCTTGGCTAAAGACGCGCCGATCACAACCCGCAAAATTTCACTGGTTCCTTCATAGATCTCGGTAATTTTGGCATCGCGCATCATCTGCTCCATGGGATACTGCTCCGGATAGCCATACCCGTCATGGAGCCTGGCGGCCTGGGTGGTGACCCGCATCGCGGTTTCGGAGGCAAAGAGTTTGGCCATTGCCGCTTCTTTGGAATACGACAGCCCAGCACTTGCCCGGTAGGCGGCTCGATAGACCATCATCCGTGCGGCATCGACCTGGGTGGCCAGATCGGCCAACTGGAAAGTGATTCCCTGGTCGGCAGCGGCGGCCTTGTCACGCTGTGCGCGCTGGCGGTTCAAGGAAAGGGCGGCGTCAAGCGCTCCCTGGGCAATGCCCAGAGCCTGTGAAGCGATACCGATACGGCCGCCGTCCAGGGTCTTCATCGCGACCTTGAACCCCTCCCCTTCTTTGGCAAGCAAGTTTTCCCCGGGAATGCGGCAGTTATTGAAGACCAACTCCATGGTAGCCGAGGAGCGGATACCCAGTTTAGCCTCTTTTTTGCCCATCGTGAATCCGGGCGTATCCTTTTCAATGATGTAGGCGCTGATGCCGCGATGTTTTTGCGCGGCCTGGTCACTGCGCGCCATCACCACGTAGGTCTCGGCGTAACCGGCGTTGGTGATGAAAATCTTGGCGCCATTGATAATCCAGTCGCTGCCGTCACGGATGGCCGTGGTTATGGTGCCGCCAGCGTCCGAACCTGCGGAGGACTCGGTCAAACCGAAAGCGCCCATTTTCTCGCCCTTGGCAAGCGGTGCCAGATATTTCTGTTTTTGCTCCTCGGTGCCAAACAGATAGATGGGGTTGGCGCCCAGGGAGAGGTGGGCTGAGAGGGTGACACCGGTTGAGGCGCAGACCCTTGAGAGTTCCTCCACCGCGATCGCATAACTGATGTAGTCGCCCCCGGCCCCGCCGTACTGCTCGGGAAAGACGATGCCGGTCAGCCCCATCTCGCCCAGGCGGTCAAACATCAATGCCCGGTCAAAACGTCCCTCCTGGTCGCGGATGCGCACCGATGGTGCCACCTCGGTTTCAGCAAAGCTCCTGACCATTGCACGGATGCTGTTCTGTTTCTCAGTCAACTCGAAATTCATTGTCGCACTCCTCACAGTATTGATTTCGTCCCAGGGCATCTCGCGCCGGGCAACCACATATTTTTGCCGTTATTTGTAGGTGTAAAAGCCTCTGCCGGTTTTGCGCCCCAGAAAACCGGCCTCCACATACTGGCGCAGCAGTGGACAGGGCCGGTACTTGGGATCGCCCAGCCCCTGGTGCAGCGTTTCCATAATCGCCAGGCAGGTATCCAGCCCGATCAGGTCGGCCAGGGCCAGCGGTCCCATGGGATGGTTCATGCCCAGCTTCATTACCGTATCGATGTCCTCCTTGGTGCCGACGCCGTGATAGAGGCTGAACACCGCCTCGTTGATCATGGGCAAAAGGATGCGGTTGGCGATAAAGCCGGGAAAATCGTTGGAACGGGCAGGGGTCTTCCCCATCCGTTTGGCCAACTCCCAGGTAGTTGCAAGCGTTTCTTTCGAGGTGGCCAGGCCGCAGATTACCTCGACCAGCTGCATCACCGGCACTGGATTCATGAAGTGCATGCCGATCACCTTGTCCGGCCGTTTGGTGTTAGCAGCGATCCGGCCGATGGGGATGGAAGAGGTGTTGGAGGCCAGGATAACTTGCGGCGCACAGATCTCATCGAGCATCTGAAACAGTTTGAACTTGATAGCCTCGTTCTCCGAGGCAGCCTCAACCACCATGTCCGCCTTTGCCATGTCCTTGACATCGGTGCTTGTCGTGATCCGGGCCAGAATCCGTTCCCGCTCATCCGAGGCCAGCTTGCCTTTATCGACGCTACGCTGCAGGTTGGCGGCTATGCCCGCCCTGCCCCGTTCAACAAATTCTTTTTTTATATCGTTGAGGATTACACTCAGCCCACTGGCTGCGGCTACCTGGGCGATACCGCTGCCCATTTGACCGGCGCCGATCACGCCAAACGTCTGTACGTCCATGCTCTCACTCTCCTTGGGTGTTTGTTTGCTCAATTGATTGGCACTGCCGGTTCAGCGATTGTTGATCACCATGGCCATGCCCATTCCGCCGCCAATGCACATGCTGATCAACCCAGTGGCTTTGGGCATGCGTTGCATCTGATACAGGGCGCCTACCATCTGCCGCGCGCCGGTACAGCCGACCGGGTGGCCCATGGAGATACCGCTGCCCAGCTGGTTGGGTTTTTCCAGATCGATTCCCAACTCCAGCATGCAGCCGATGGCCTGGGAGGCAAAAGCCTCGTTCAGCTCGATCATGTCGATATCGTTGATACCCTTGCCGGACTGCGCCAGGGCCTTGCTAATGGCTGGCACCGGCCCAAGGCCCATGTACGCAGGATCCAGGCCGCCCGAGGCAAAACTCTCAATGGTCACCAGCGCCTTGAGTCCCAGCTGCTTTGCCTTGGCTGCGCTCATCATCAGCACGGCGGCCGCTCCGTCATTGATACCCGAGGCGTTACCAGCGGTGACGGTACCGTCCTTGGCAAAGGCGGGTTTGAGTTTGGCCAATTTTTCCACCGAGGTTTCCATCGGCCGTTCGTCCTGGGCAAAGAGGATCTCCTCTCTGCCAACGCGCACCGGGACAGGGATGATCTCGTCGCGAAAAAGACCGTCACGAATCCCCCGCAATGCGCGGGCATGGCTGAGTGCGGCCAGACGATCCTGATCCGCGCGGCTGATGTTGTAACGACGGGCGATGTTCTCGGCAGTAACGCCCATGTGGTAGCCGTAAAAGATCTCGTAGAGTCCGTCGTAGACCATCAGGTCATGCACCTCGCCGACACCGGTGAGTTCCATGCGATGGCCCCAGCGGGCCTTAAGCAAGGCCATAGGGACCATGCTCATATTTTCCTGCCCGCCCGCCAATACCACCTCGGCCTGGCCGGTTGCAATCGCCTGGGCACCTAGGGCGATGGCTTTCAACCCCGAACCGCAGACCTTGTTGATGGTGAACGCAGTGGTCTCCTTGGGCAGGCCTGCTTGGATCATGGCCTGACGGGCCGTGTTCTGCCCCTGACCTGCCTGAAGCACGTTGCCCATGATCACCTCATCCACACTCACTTCCATGGCCTGCGCATCCCAACCGCCGTAGCGTTGTTCGAGCTCGATTGGCCCCTGCTCCTTGAGCTTGCGGGGGGTCAGCTCCCGCATCGCTGGGCTGGCAACGGGCCGCAGGCCGACCTTGCGCAGGGTTTCCCGCATTACCGCGGCTCCCAGGGTAACCACTGGAGTATTTTTCAGACTGCCGCCAAAAGCGCCGACCGCAGTCCGGCTGCCGCTCACGATCACCACGTCGTTCATGGATGTTAGCTCCTTGTGTTGCAGTTTTGATGAGATGCTTCTGACACTGCCGCTGCGAAAAAAAATGCTGATCCTCCACCAGGGATCGTCAACAATGCGCCACCGGAGGAAGGCAAGATACCGCTCACCTGCCGCTACCGTGCTCATCGATCGGATTACTCACGGTGATGCGCAACCAGGAGCATGGGCCGTGCCACACTCGAGCATATTCAGCAAGATACTGGAATAACAGCACAAAACAAGACGAGCAGGCAATCTACTCAGGAGGAATGCAGCAAATGATCAGGGGGACCATCTGCCGGGCAGAAGAGGTCTAAAAAATAAATATGAAAGATTAGCGAGTTACAGGAAAAATATCCATGGCGTACGATATGCTGCACGCATGCTGCACCCTACATCTCAAGCACAAAGACGTGGGCAGCGTGGCCGGGCAGCCTCTCCTTTCTTCAGGACGGCAACCGGCCGACACCGTCAATTTCACAGACAATAATTACTCGGCTATCAGCCGGTAGCAGGGATTGTAGCTAGTCGTCGGTAATTTCATTCGTTGTTGTTCGACAAAGGCAGAGAGAAGGGTATCAAGGGGCTGCATTATCTGCGTATCCCCGCTGATCTCAAACACCCCGTGCTCCTCAATGGCCCGAATACCAGAATCCTTGACGTTACCGGTGACAATGCCGGAGAAGGCTCGGCGCAGGTTGGAGGCCAGTAGATGGGGAGGCTGGCTTTTGTGCAAATTGAGATTTCGCATGTTGGCATGGGTGGGCTCAAAAGGAAGCTGCAGGCTGAGATCGATGTTGAGGAGCCAGTTGAAATAAAAGGCATCATCGGTTTTCAGGCGAAACTGGTGCACCTGGTTGACCCCTTCCAAGCTCTTGCGGGCCACGGTCTCGGGATCGTCAATAATGATGCGGTACATCTGCCGGGCGGCCGGCCCCAGGGTCTCGGTGATAAAATGATCAATCTGAGTAAAATATCCGGCAGACTCGGCTGGCCCGGTAAAGATCAGCGGCATGGGGATGCGCGAGTTAGCCGGGTCCAAAAGGATACTGAGAATATAGAGGATCTCTTCAGCCGTGCCCACTCCACCGGGAAAAACGATCACCGCATGGCCGATGCGGACAAAGGTCTCAAGCCGTTTTTCAATATCCGGCATGATGACCAGATCGTTAACAATGGGATTGGGCGATTCCGAAGCAATGATACCTGGTTCGGTAATCCCCAGGTACTGACCGTTATAGATGCGCTGCTTGGCATGGCCGATAGTGGCGCCTTTCATCGGTCCCTTCATGGCCCCCGGCCCACAACCGGTGCAGATATCCAGTCCCCGCAAACCCAGCTGATAGCCGACTTCCTTGCTGTAATCGTACTCGGTTGGAGAAATCGAATGGCCACCCCAGCAGACCACCAGATGGGGATTGGTCCGTGGTCGCATGATGCGGGCATTACGCAGGATATGGAAGACCGCATTAGTGATACCGCTGCTGGTCGCTAGATCAAAGCGGGGATTGTTGTTAATGGTATCATCCACATAGACAATATCGCGGAGCACGGCAAAAAGGTGCTCGTTGATTCCACGGATCATCTTGCCGTCGACAAAGGCACTGGACGGCGCATTGCGCAGCGCCAGTTTGATGCCACGCTCCTCCTGGATGACCCGGATATCAAAATCCCGATACCGCGCCAGCAGTTCACGACCGTCGTCGAGATGATCCCCGTAGTTCAGTACCGCAAGTGAGCTGTTGCGGAATTGGGGATAAAGTGCTCCCTGACTGGCATTGAGCAGCTTGGTAACCTCGAGACGGGAGAGAACATCTAAACTGCCATTGGGACTGATACGGGCATCGACAACATCCTGCTGCATGGGCCTTCCTTTGCAATGAACGAGAGGGAAAATCAAGGGTCGTCGTTCAGCTTGTAACCTTGTTCTCGAAGTTTCAAGCTGAGCGACGACCCAATATTACGGTTTTAATATTGTACGTTATTTGATGGCGGCGTAAAAACTTTGATCTACTGCGTCGCAGCGTTTTTTCCTAGCCAGCCAGCTCTTAGGGTGTGATGGACTTTTTGCGAGTCCATCATTTGACTGAAGGAGGGCAATCAACCTTGGTCCCCCTGGGTCAGCAGCGGCTGCTCGCCCCGGGTGAGACATTCATGAACCCGTTCGCGCACCAGATCTTTGAGTGAGTCATAGGTGTGGTCGTCGGGAAAGATCGGAGGCTGAAAACGGACCGAAATCTTTCTGAACGGAATGGGAAGAATGGAGCCAGAGGGCAATGCCTCAAAGGCGCCTCGAATAGCCACCGGCACCACCGGCACATTGAGCTCCTTGCTGAGGATGGCAAAGGTCTTTTTGAATTCACCCAAAGCCCCGTCCATGGTCCGGGTGCCCTCGGGAAAGATAATCACATTTTTGCCGTTTTGCAAAAGGGTTGCCACCTTCTGGATCGACTGACGCACATCGGCATGGATATCCATGATCACCACATTGTTTCGATCGGCAAAATAACGCAGCCACCGGTTCTGCAGATGCTTGGCCTTGGCGTAGAAACAGGTGCGCTGCATCAGAGTGTTTTTCAGTCCGGCAGCCACCAGCAGGCCATCAATGAAGCTCTGATGGTTCGGGGCAATGATACAGGGGGATTCCGGAATATGTTCCCGGCCTTCGGTACGAAAGCGAAAATAACATCGAAACAGGAGGTTGCTAAAATTCTTGATCAGGTTAATGGTAAACCAGGCCCGCGGCAGACCGGTATCGACCCGTTCTTTGAGGATCTCTCGCCAGTTGATCAGTTCAACCGCAATCCGCTCCTTACGCTCGGCGATAAAGGCACTGAGCTGGCGCAAGGTGGGGATGTGCATCAGTTTTTCCTCGGCAATCTCCACACCAAAGGTCTGCTTGATAAAGACCAAAAGGCTCACTTTGTCCAGGGAATCCAGAGCGGCATCGATCTCCAGGTGATCATCCGGGGCAATGGTGCGCGCGGTCTGGGTTTCAAGAAATTCGCGAATAACCTGGTATTCCTCACCGGCAGGATGCTCGATGTGCAGCTTACGTTCCTCCCGGGCACTGACCAACTCCGGGAGTTGAAAGCGTTTGAGCTTGGAAAGCCGGGTGCGCGGCAGTTCGCAGTCCACCAATGTGAAATGGTGCAGCCGTTTGGAGGGTGAGGCCTTTTGATTATACGGATCAATTACCTGCCAACGAAAATAATCCTCTATTTGGGCCACCCCTTTTTCTCGGATTAATGCCAGGTTGGGTCGGATCACCGCCTGCAACAGCTCATTTTTGAGAAACACCCCAACCTCGGTAATGGTGGCATACCGGGATTCCAGTTCCTGTTCGATCAGCACCGGATTAATATTCTTGCCGTTGGCAAGCACAATAATCTCTTTCTTGCGACCGGTAATAAATAGACGCCCCTGTTCATCCACACGGCCAAGATCGCCGGTATAAAGCCAGCCGTCCTTGAGCACCTCTGCGGTTTCCTCCGGCCGGTTCCAGTACCCCTGCATAATGTTCTTTCCCGAAGCTACTATCTCACCATCACGGATCTCAATGGTGGTGCAACTCATCGCGGTCCCGGCGGAACCGATATGCACCTGCCCCGGTCGAGTAAAAGTGATCATAGGCGCCGCCTCGGTCATGCCGTAGCCTTCAAGGATCTCAAAGCCGAGCACAGTGAATTGCCGCCCCACTTCGGGATCAAGGGCCGCGCCACCACTGACCAGGTATTTGAGATGACCGCCGAATTTCTGGTGTACTGATTTGAACAGCAGGCGCGAAAACCGGGGCTGATTGACCTGTGCTGCCAGACGATACAGGAACGTGGCCACCTTGTTGGCCGCTATCCTCTCCAGGATCGATTTCATAATCAGGCTGTAGAGCCGGGGCACACCGATGAGAATAGTGATCCGGTTCTGCTGCAGGGTCTGGACGATATCTGCCGCCAACAGCGATGGACAAAGCGCCACCGTTGCCCCAATCTGAAACGGCATGACGAGAGTACCCAGCAAGGGGAAGATATGGTGCAGGGGCAGGAGCATCAGCACCCGTTCCGCCGGGTTGTAAATCGGGGTACCGATGGTGACCGCCTCCACATTGGCGATCAGATTGGCAAAGGAAAGCATCACCCCTTTGGGACTACCGGTGGTCCCGGAGGTGTAGATCAACAGGGCCGTCTGTTCGGGATCCGCGGCCTGAATCGGTGCACTTTCCTGAGCCTCCACCGACGGCAAGGCTTCAAAGACCAGAAGCTGCGGTTGGTAGTCAAGCCGGGCAAGCGCCTCTTCCAGCACCGGCTTGCGTTCCAGTGAACAAAAAAGCACGGTTGGCCGACAATCGATGAGGATAAAGGCCACCTCGTCGGCTGTGGCCTGGTAATCCACCGGCACCACGGTACATCCGGAATTCCAGCCCGCATAAAAGGCATAGATCCACTCCGGCCGATTTTCGGAAAAAATTAAGACCCGGTCGGTCTCTTCAGGGATCAGACAACCGTATCCGTGGGCGGCGTTCAACAGTTGGGCATAGGAAATGGTCTGATTCGGGAGGATAAGGGCGGGCTTGCGATGATCGGCGAGAAGAGTGGCGCTCATGAAAATTCTGTTCTAGTTTGACTTGTCGATGCGGTAATTACAGACGTTATGACTATCAGCACGTTGCAATGCGAACAATAACCCGCCCGCGATTCTTGCCTTGGAGGATGAGATTGATCCGCTCGTCCAGGGCCTCTAGGTTGGGCAACTCGGTGGTAATGGTTTCCAGATGATCCAGCGTCCAGTCGGTGGCCAATTTTTTCCAAACCCCGGTTCGTAACGGATTAGGGCAGTTCACCGAATCAATACCAAGCAGACTGACCCCGTTGAGGATGAAGGGGTAGATCGAGGTGTGCAGTTCACCGGAGGTGACATTGCCGCAGCAGGTTACTGTCCCGCCGTAACGGGTAGTTTTGATAGCGGTACTGAGAATGTTGCCGCCGACCGTATCCACTGCCCCGGCCCAGCGTGGTTTGAGCATTGGCCGACCGCTTTGATCATCGGCCTCCACCGCAGAAAGGATCTCCTTGGCACCGATTTCCTGCAGATACGCGATTTCATTGGCCTTAGTTGTCACGGCTACCACATCGTATCCTGACTTGGCCAACAAAGCCACCGCGATCGATCCCACACCGCCGGTGGCACCGGTGACCAAAATCGGCCCCTGCTCAGGCAGCACGCCACTGTTGATCAGCCGGTAGCAGGAAAGAGCCGCAGTGAACCCCGCGGTGCCGTACATCATCGCCTCGCGCAGGCTCATCCCAGCGGGCAGCGGCACCACCCAGGACGCGGGAACTCGAATATATTCAGCAAAACCACCACTGGTGTTCATCCCCAGATCAAACCCGGTGACCAGGACCTGATCCCCATTTTTGAAGGCAGGATCACTGCTTTCCGCGACCACCCCCGAGGCATCTATGCCTGGAGTGTGCGGGTATTTTCGGGTTACCCCTTTGTTGCCCGAGGCAGAAAGTGCGTCTTTGTAATTAAGCGATGAGTAGCCTACCCGAATCAGCACCTCGCCTGCAGGCAAATCCTGCACAGAGCGTTGACCAATGGTGCGGGCAAACTTATTATCCTCAGTTTCGCTGACGATTAAGGCGTTGAAACGGATATCTTCCATGGATTCCTCCCGGCTGGGGTTCGTGTTCAGCGCAATTGTGAATTTTATGGCCACTATACGGGTTTTTACCCGGTTCTTCAACCGCTCCGGCGGCTCTAAACAGCACCAGCGGAGCGAAATCTCCGCGGTTCTCGTAAAAATCCTTAAGAATCAGGTTCCAAGACCATTACTGTAGTGTATTAATGAAGCCCTAATTCGCGTGCTTTTTTCCTACGCCCGCCCCACGTTTTTTAGCGTCTTGAGATCAGAGGGTTGCTTTCCCCGCATGCGATGGTATGAAAGGAGCATGAAATCGAACCAGGAATTCTCTTTTTCCACCACATTTACCCCGCTTCACGTCCCTGTGACCGATAGCCAATAGCCTATGCCTAACCGCATTCTTCTCACCGTGGTGCTTTCGGTCTTTATCGCCCTCCTCGGGGTCGGTATTATTATCCCCGTACTGCCGGTGCTGGCCACCGCCCTTGGCGCCAGCGGCTTCACCCTGGGCCTGATCACTGCCGCCTTCTCCCTCAGTCGTGGCCTGCTGCAACCGGTGGTTGGAAATTTATCCGACCGCTGGGGGCGAAAAGGATTTCTTGTCACCGGCCTTTGTATTTACGGTATTGTCGGCCTGCTAATCCCCCACGCGACCGCTGTTCACCACCTAATTGTCATTCGCCTGTTTCAGGGTGTGGGTGCAGCGATGATTGTTCCCGTAGCCATGGCCTATGCCAGCTTTCTTGCCCCACCGGGTCAGGAGGGGCGTTACATGGGGATCATAAACATAGCCATCTTCTGCGGCATCGGCTGCGGGCCAATTCTCGGAGGTATTTTTTCCGATTTATGGGGCCTGGCCTCGGTCTTTTATATGATGGCCACACTCTGTTTTGGCGCTTTTTTTCTGGTAATCAACAATCTGCCCGCCTGCTGTCCGATCGACCGCCGCCAGCAAACGGGACTTTTAACGAGCCTTAAGGCCATGCTCCACCGCAAACGAACTGTGGGCATTCTTATTGCCCGGTTCGCCACAGTGTTAATGATGGTCCCTACCATGGCCTTCCTTCCGGTAATGATGGCCGACTGGCCGGGCAGCAGTGGCTTCCATACCGGACTGGTTATCGCCTGCCGGACCCTGATGAATGCCCTGCTGCAATACCCTATGGGCAAACTAGCCGACCGCTATGACAAAGTAACCCTGCTTTTGGTCGGGAGTAGCTGCATGAGCCTGGCGGTTTTCCTTATTCCCACCATGCACTCTTTTGCCAACATGCTCGGGGTTTATCTCTTTCTCGGCCTTGGCGAAGCCGTCCTCTGGCCGGTACTCGGTGCTTATGCCGTTGAAGAAGGACGGGCCCATTTTGGCCATGGTACCATGATGGGTGTTTTCAACCTGGCCATGAGTGCGGGCGTATTCATCGGTGCCCTGATTTCAGGTACCGGAATGGATCTTCTCGGGATGCGAGCGGCCTTTGTGCTCACCTCTGTGGCTATAATTCTGCTGACCTTTTTTGCTGCAGGCCTTATCCGTTCAGGTGAGCTAACTTCGCCTTCATCCACAACTAATTGAACGCTGAATAATTTCGTTTAATTCCCTAAATTTGTTGTAAATACAATTTTTTCATACCAGCGATTACTTGACGAGTCGGGCTATTCTGGTTATTAATTACCGTTTGACGTATCTTGCGAGCGTGGTGAAATTGGTAGACGCACTGGATTTAGGTTCCAGCGAGCTTCGCTCATGGGGGTTCGACTCCCCCCGCTCGCACCATCTTGCCCAACATACTTTCAATGAATCCAGCACGCGCACCACGGGGTGGGCGGGCGCCCAAATAACCATGCCGCCGGGGGTCACCGCCGGGGAAACACGAACAAAAGGAACCGCAGTCCATGGAAATCGTCGTCGAAAATTTCTCAGACCTGACTAGAAAACTGACCATCACCATTCCCCAGGAAACCGTTGGCCCGGCTCTGGAAAAGGCTTATGCCAAGATCAATAAAGAGGTCAAGCTGAAGGGATTTCGTCGCGGTAAAATTCCGCAGACCGTGTTGGTGAAAAATTTCGGCGAGCAGGTCAAGGCAGAGGTCGGCGAAAAACTGGTACAAGACACTTATTTTGACGCGGTTGAAAAAGAAAACCTCGAGCCAGTTGTCCATCCGGAGATCACCGAGCATAAATTTCCTGAAGACGGAACCTTTGTCTACGTAGCCATGGTTGATATCAAACCGGTCTTTGATCTCAACGAGTACAAGGCTATGGAGATCGAAAAGCCCTCGGTTGTGGTCACCGATGAAGAGATCGATAACGAACTGAAACTGCTGCAGCGTCATCAGGCAGTCTTGCAAACCCCGGAAGAGGGACACGCCCTCGCCGTTGACGATGTGGCCGTAGTTGATTTTCAGGGCTTCCATAATGACAAGGCGATGAAAGAGGTGCACAACGAGAATTTCAGCGTTGATATCGGTATGCATCGCTTGGGTAAAGAATTTGAGGAAAAACTCATCGGCCTGAAAAAAGGGGATAAGACCCTCTATGAGATCACCTTCCCCGGCGACTATCCCAACCCCATGCTGGCCGGCAAGAACGTTGAATTCAAGGTGGATGTCAAAGACGTCAAGGTTCGCATCAAACCTGAGCTCGACGATGAGTTTGCCAAAGACATTAAACCTGAGTTGAATACCCTGGAAGAGCTGAAAAAGGATATTAGCGATCGGTTGCAAAAAGCCAAGAACGATGCCCTCCAGGGCGACCTGGACGACAAGATCATGCACAAGCTAATCGACCTCAACCCGTTTGGAGTTCCTGAGCGCCTGGTGAACTATGAAATCCAGGAGATGCTGAAGCAGACTGAGGAAAATCTCAAACGCAGCGGCTTGTCCTTTGAATCAGCCGGGATTAATCTTGACGAATTGGTAGAGAAAAATAGAGAAGTTGCCGTCAAACGGGTCAAAGGTGATTTTCTGTTGAAGAAGATTGCCGAAGTTGAGGGAATCAAAATCGCCGACGAAGACATCCAGCGCGGATACGAACGCATTGCCGACCAGTATCGGATGACTCTTGATGAGGTAAAAAAGTATTTCAAGCGCCGTGAGGAGATTCTGCCGTTCATGAACGAACTGCACAACGAAAAGGTTCTTGCGTTCCTGCGCGATCAGGCCAAGTACATCGAAGTTGCCCCCACTGAGCCCTCAGCGGCCCCGACTGAAGCCTGATCAGGCGCTTTCCTTGTTTGTTCCTTCCGGCGGCGGGTTTCGTACCCGCCGCCACAATGAGTTTTTCGGAGAATCTCGCATGAATTTAGTTCCCATGGTTGTTGAACAAAGTCCGCGCGGTGAGCGGGCTTATGATATTTATTCCCGCTTGCTCAAGGAACGCATCATCTTCCTCGGCACTCAAGTGAATGATGACGTGGCCAGCCTGATTGTGGCCCAGTTGTTGTTTCTGGAAGCCGATGATCCGGACAAGGATATCACCTTTTATATCAATTCTCCCGGCGGTTCAGTGACTGCAGGCATGGCGATCTATGATACCATGCAATACATCCGCTGCGACGTCGCCACCCTCTGTATGGGCCAAGCGGCCTCTATGGGGGCACTGCTCCTTGCCAGCGGTGCGGCAGGCAAACGTTTTGCCCTGCCCAACTCCCGGATTATGATACATCAACCCATGGGCGGGTATCAGGGGCAGGCCACGGATATCGATATCCATGCCAAAGAGATCTTGCGCATGCGCCATGATCTCAACACCATCCTTGCACATCATACCGGCAAATCAATGAAGAAGATCCAGGCCGATACCGAGCGCGATAATTTCATGAGCGCCCTGGAGGCCAGCGAGTATGGTTTAATTGATAAAGTTTTGTCCAGCCGTGAGGAACTCGGCGGGGAGAAGTAAGCGTGAGCAACGATTTCCAAGACGAGCATAATATCGCCTGCGTTTGTTCCTTCTGCGGTAAGGGCCAGGAGGAGGTCGGCAAACTAATTGCCGGTCCCAATGTCTATATCTGCGATGAGTGCGTTGGGTTGTGCAACGAAATCATGGCGGAATCCATGGAGGAAGAAATTCCCCAGGCCGATTTCACCCCACAGGTTCTTAAGCCCAAGGAAATCAAAGCCTATCTTGATCAGTACGTCATAGGTCAGGAACAGGCCAAACGTGTCCTCGCGGTTGCCGTTCACAATCACTACAAACGCATCAATGTACCCGTGAACGCGGGAACGGTTGAAGATGAGGTGGAACTGCAAAAATCCAATATCATCCTCATCGGCCCGACCGGATCCGGGAAGACACTGGTCGCCCAGACCCTGGCCCGGCTCCTCAACGTGCCGTTCACCATCGCCGATGCCACGACCCTGACCGAAGCCGGCTATGTGGGCGAGGATGTTGAGAATATTCTGGTTAGCCTGTTGCAGGCAGCGGAATACGACATTGAAAAGGCCCAACGTGGCATTATCTATATCGACGAGATCGACAAGATTGCCCGCAAATCCGATTCTGCCTCCCTCACCCGTGATGTTTCCGGTGAAGGCGTCCAGCAGGCCCTGCTCAAGATTATCGAGGGGACCATGGCCTCTGTGCCGCCTAAGGGTGGACGTAAGCACCCGCAACAGGAGTTGGTCCGTATCGATACCACCAATATTCTGTTTATCGTCGGTGGTGCCTTTGTTGGCCTTGATGATGTGATCAAACGGCGTACCGGCACCCAGGCCATGGGGTTCGGAGCCAAAGTGGTCAGCCAGAAAGAGCGAACCATTGGCGAGATTCTCGCTTCCATCCAACCTGGAGATCTGCTTAAGTTCGGCCTTATTCCTGAGTTGGTGGGACGTCTTCCGGTCATCGCCACGATGGAAGAGCTGGTGGAAGAAGACCTGATTCGTATCCTCAAAGAACCCAAAAATGCGCTGAGCAAACAATATCAGAAGCTTTTTGAATATGAAGGCGTCACTCTACGTTTCACCGAAGGTGCCTACAAAGCGATCGCCCAAAAGGCCCTTGCGCGTAAATCCGGTGCCCGCGGTTTGCGCTCGGTTATGGAGGAATGCATGCTTGAGGTAATGTACGAGCTGCCCTCTGATGAGCATGCCAGCGAATGCGTGATCAACGAACAGGTGATCACCCAAAGAGAGTATCCGGTTATTCTCTACGACAACGCTGAAACCAAAAAAATTGCCTGAGAGTGCCATGAGTGAACTAACCGCCGAGACCTACCCCCTGATGCCCTTACGGGATATCGTGCTTTTCCCGGGTATGGTGGCACCGTTGGTGGTAGGCCGAAAAAAATCAATTATGGCGCTAGAGGCGGCCATGGAAAACCGCTCCCTCATCTTCCTGGTTACCCAGAAAGATGCACGGGTCGATGATCCGGAACAAGACGACCTCTACTCCCTGGGGACCTTGGCAACGGTCATGCAGTTACTGCGCCTCCCCGACGGCACCATCAAAGCCCTGGTTGAGGGAAAACGACGAGCAATTATTGTCGGCGCCTTCGAAGGAGGCGATTCTGAGGATACCTTTTACTCCGTTCGCTTGGTCGAGGCTCCAGATGTGGATGTGGATCGGGCAGAAGTACCAGCCTACCTGCGGGAGATGCGCAAGGCCTTTGACCTCTACTCGCAGGCCAATAAGAAACTGCCGCGAGAAGTGCTCAAATCTATCACCTCGTTGGAAGATCCAGCCAGGATGGTGGACCTGATCACTTCGCATATCCAACTGCGCACCGAAGAAAAGCAGTCGATTCTTGAGCTGGTCTCTCTCCCCCAACGCATCTCCAAGGTACTGGAAACGCTTTTCCGCGAAATGGAACTCTCGGAAATGGAGCGGGATATCCACGCCAAGGTAAAGAAAAAGATGGGTGCCACCCAGCGCAACTATTACCTCTCTGAGAAGATGCGCGTCATTCAGGATGAAATGGGCCAAAACGAAGGTGGCGATGACCTAAGCGAGCTCCAGGAGGCCGTTGACAAAAAAAG
>JAQUEZ010000133.1 GCA_028684915.1 Desulfobulbus sp. | reverse complement strand
TACGCCTATCCTTGAGGGCTGTATGGTTGGTGGTGTTCACGGTGGGGCCTCCTTGGTTGGTGTTCAAGTCGGCCACAGTATGACATCATACGATACTGGTTAAAAGATGCGGTTGTTTTGACGCTTACTGTAATGTATAAGCGTTCATTTTCGACTTTTTACGAGACCATCATAGATATTGAGGCTGATTTTCTTACCAAAATGCAGGGAATCTTCAGGGGGCGTCGCGAGTGACGGAGACGGTCTTGTAGTTGATGAATCCGTTCAGTTTGAGCGGTGTGCGCAGGGTGGTGATCTGCTCCAGGATCTGCCGCATCTCCCCATCTGTCAGGTGTATATGGAGTTTCATCGTAAAAATAAAAAAAGTCTTCGTCTTAGCCTGACGGCTATGGCTCGAAGAGGATCCGACGTGTTAAATAATTCCATAAACTTCGGATGCACCCATATAGATAAACGCCTTTTGCAGGGGATTTACTCGTTATCGGGCATCTTTTTTGTTGTTTTTATCTTGTCGACAACCTTTGATTTAACATTTTCAAGTAGTTTTTCCGCTACACTCCCCATTTCACTCCTTGTGTGAAAGCAATTTGAAAGAGCTATTATATCAGCCCCTTTATACCTAAACAGTACGGAGGTGAACCCTGGTATGGCTCCTGTGTGGCCAATAGCTTGATCAATTTCGGCGATGCCAAGCCCAATATTTACAAAATCGGGTGCGCCATTTAAGTGAGTATTAATTTTAAATCTTTCTTTTTGCAGGTCATTGCCTATCAATGATCCATTGAAGAGTTCATCTATCCATATTGATAGATCTTTGACAGTTGACACAACCATCCCAGCAGCCCATATTGCCGTAGGATTTTGAGATGAAACATCCTCATCCTCACCGAAAGAACCGTTTTCATTTCGATCAAAATAGCCATGAGCAAAATTACCTTTCAAATCATTTGTAGTGGGGAAATAGGTGCTATTCATGCCTAATTTATCAAAAATTTCTTGTTTTAAATATTTATCAAGACTAGTTTTTGAGAATTTTTCAATGATCATCCCGAGTAAGTAATAGTTTGTATTACTATAATATGCTTCACCACCTGGTGTGCCTTGAAATGTATCTTTGTCTATGAATTTATAAAGTTCATTAAATTCCCATGATTTATTGAAATCATTTACATATATTTCTGTAAATTCATCACTTGTTGCGTAATCTTTAATACCGCTACTGTGATTAAGTAGCATTCTAACTGTTATTAAATTTTCATATTTAATAAGTCCTGGAAATAAAACTGACATACTGTCATCTAATTTAAACTTGTTATTTTTAACTAATTGTAAAATTGCTGTTCCTATAAATGTTTTTGTTACACTGGCAATCCTAAATTGCATGTTTAAATTTACAGAATTGTTTTTTATATTTCCTAATTCCGCTAACCCAAATGCTTTAACCCAAACTGATCCGTCAGGAAACTTTACATACAGTACGTCACCCGGTGCATTTAATTCTTTAGATATTTCTTTCTGTATTTTTGTTAATTCATCACTGTAGACCTTGGCGTAATCTAATTTGCATTCCCCTGTTTGAAAAAATGCCAAACATAGCAAAGCTGTAACAATTGGAACGATTTTTGAGTGCGTTTTCATTGAAAATAATTCTCATTTTATATGAATCGATTCATTTTAGATTTTCTGAGTATATGGCTTAGTGGGTGAGATAATCAAGGGTCGAAAATATCGGTGCCGATTACTGCCTGACCAAAGAGCGACGCAACGGCACTATCGAGTACCATCTCCAAAGGGTGAGCAGGGCCTTTGTATCACCCGACCGCAAGGTCAGACCTCCTGACCTCGAGAGATTTTGTTATGTCACCAATTCGCAGGTTACCCGGAAATCAGTCCCCGGAAAACTGCTTGGGTGGCGTTTAGCTCAGCGATGAGATGTTGTATCGAATCAGCGCTGCAACGGATAGCAGGTTGATGGACCCGGACCGTAAGCGCCTACACAACTCATTACGGCTGAGGTGAGGGATTGTGCTACCGAAAAGGGCAGATGCATTTTAGGAAGGGTGAGCGAAAATCGTCAGAGAGGTTATTTTTCTGCGGCGTAGAGGCATATTTGAACCATTTTTTATACATTGACTGCCCTCAAAACTGTGGGTAATCAAGCATGATGAACTTGTAACAAGCCCCTCACACTCTAAGAGATGGCTAGGAAAAAACACAATATACAAGGAAGAGCATTTTTCCCGACGCCGTCGATCATTTTTACATGAATATCCTCTTTATCCATCAAAACTATCCTGGCCAATACGTGCATCTTGCCGCTGCTATGGCCCAAAATCCGCGTCATCAGGTTGTTGCTATCGGCGAACAAAAAACACGACCTGACTTCAGCTACTCGGTGCTTACCTACTCAATGCCTCAGGGGACTGCAACTTCAACCCATCATTACATTCAAGATTTCGAACGCCATGTCCGTCGAGGCCAACAGATTTTCAGAGCTTGTCTTGAACTCAAAAATACAGGCTTCTTTCCAGATATAATCTGTGGTCATCCCGGTTGGGGGGAAACTCTTTTTGTTAAAGACGTTTACCCACAAGCCAAGCTTCTCATTTATTGTGAGTTTTATTATCGCGCCCAAGGCAGTGACATTGGTTTTGACCCAGAGTATCCATCGAGCTTGGATACAACGTTGAAAATACGGATTAAAAATAGTACTCAGCTCCACTCATTGGTGGCGTGTGATGCGGGGATTAGCCCGACATCCTGGCAGCGACGTCAATACCCTAAAGAATTTAGAGAAAAAATCCACCCTGTGCATGACGGTATAAACACCCAAAAGGCTTGCCCGGACACCCATGCCACCCTTTCATTGGGACAAGGGAAACCTACGTTGAGCATAGGTGACGAAGTCGTCACCTATGTGGCCAGAAACTTGGAACCCTACCGCGGCTTTCATTCGTTCATGCGAGCCATTCCCCAAATTCTGATCCAGCGTCCAAATGCCCATGTCGTTATTATCGGCGGCGAGGATGTCTCCTATGGCCTACGGCTACCGGAGGGGGAAACATATAAAGAGCGCTACCTGAAAGAGGTTCGCCTTGATGCCGATCGAGTACACTTCCTAGGGAGAGTCCCCTATGAGACCTACCTCAATGCGCTGAGGGTCTCTTCGGCTCATGTTTACCTGACCTATCCCTTTGTGCTCTCGTGGTCATGTCTGGAGGCAATGTCTGTTGGCTGTGTACTTATCGCCTCAAGAACGCCTCCTGTGGAAGAAGTGCTAATCGATGGGGAAACAGGACTACTGGTGGACTTTTTTTCAGCCGAGGAAATCAGTGATCGGGTATGCGAGGCTCTTTCCCGGAAAAAAGAAATGAAACACCTCCGCGACAATGCCCGTGCTCTTATTCAGTCACGCTATGATTTACATCGAGTTACTCTTCCTCAACAAATGGAGTTGATCAACGATCTGGTCTCCTCTCCCCGTTCGACGCCCCTCTTTTTCAAGTCGCCATGAGCCCCTCAAATTCCTTTGCAGCGATCAGCTATTGCGTCTCTTCCCTTTCATTAAACAGACTGGAGCCATTTGAGGCGGAATCGATTGCCAATCAGCTTGCGGTGATGGATCCTTGGGCGCGATTGGGCTATGGCGCTCCCGCGCTCGAATGTTATCTGGCCGGAAGGGATTCCGCTCTTCAACGCTTTTCGGTGCAGGAATCGGGTGAGACGGTGGGGGTGGTCTGCATACGCCTTCCCTGGCTGCGAGGTCCCTCCCTTGAGTTACTGGCCGTTTTCCCACCAGCGCAAGGTCGGGGCCTAGGCCGGATGCTCCTGGCCTGGATTGAAGAAGAAGCCCGGCTTGGTGCCGACAATCTGTGGACGGTGACCTCAGAGTTCAACACCCGGGCACGTCTTTTTTACCAAACAGCCGGTTTTGTTGAAGTTGCCCCCCTGACCGATCTGGTGGCCAGCGGCTACAGTGAAATTTTGCTGCGAAAGAGGCTTTCGCCTAAAAACTGACCGGTGGCGATATCTGCCTGAGTGAAGGCTTGGTCATGACCCCATCATCAGAGGTAAGCAGGTCGCGCAGCAGCACAAAACGATAGCCACGGCTTTTTAACTGCTGCACAATTTTCGGCAACGCCTTTCCGGTGCTGTAACCACGGCCGTTGATATGAAAGATGAGAATACTTCCCTGCTTCGCCTGACTGAGCACCCGGGTTGAGAGCCAACTGGGGCTGACCCTTTTATCTGGATCACCGCTGGCAAAGCTCCAATGGACTGCCAGGTAGCCGAGTCCTTCAACTATATTCAAGCTTCGCTGATCGTAATTACCGGCAGGGAAGCGAAAAAAGATCGGTTTGCGGCCGGTGATCTCGGTGAGCAGCTGTCCGCATTCAACCACCTCGCGAATGACGTCATCATCACTGAGCCGTTCCATGTGCTGGACATGGTTTAAGGAATGATTTTCAACCTCGATCAGAGGATTGCGTGACAACGCCTTCAACTCATCCTCGTTTCGCCGGGCAAATTTGCCGCTGATAAAGAGAGTAAAGGGAATCTGCTCAGCCAGGAGAAAAATAACTATTTTTTGGTCAAAAAACGAAGGTGTTTTCGTTTCACAGGCGTCAAAGGTGAGCGCGATGACCGGAGTTTTTCCCGGCAAGCTGGTCACCACCTCGGCACAAAGAGATGATGCACCTAAGGCTATCAAGAATACCATAAACACGATACGGGACTTCAATTTTCTCTCCTTGTATTACCAACAATCGTAGCCCACATCCGTTTTGCTTTGCATTCGCGACAATGCCTATCGCCGTGGCCTGATTGCACTGCGCTGAAACCCCTGGAGGTTAGCCTGGGGATCGATATTGGGGTCCCAGGTGCCGTTGTCGGTATAGATGATCTCGCCGGCGTTGTTCTCCCATCGATATTTCCACTCGTTACTACCCAATTCGGTGGTTCCGGTAAAAGGGTTGAGGTACTCTTCCTGGTTGGTCAGGTTGAGGTAGTTTTCATGCTGGATCGACTGCTGAGTCTGGGTGCGGTTGGCGGCAATCGCGCGGTCGATCTCGGCAATGGCGGCCATGGTATCAGCGGCCACGCCTGACCGGTATCGTTGGCCCCGGGCTTCTGCTTCGGCCCAGCGGGGATTGAGCGCAAAGGAGTTGAGCACCACTTTGACCGCTGGTATCCAGATTTCAGCCTCTGCTGCCGGAGCACGGGCAACAATGGTCAGGCAATTGCTCCACATGGCCACATCCATGATCGAAAACCCTTCGATGGCGGTAAAAAGCATTTCCTTGAACGCGGTTCCGTTTTCTTGATAACTGACCGTTACCATTCCCGCATCAGCGTAATATTGGGCGCCATTGGCCTGCAGTGAACGAGCCTTCGGCCCCTGGAGCACGGCCTGCACAATATCTGGACGGGAATGGGTTTCCAGCACCCGAACGTTGGTTGCCGTAGGCCGTAGACGCCCGAAGTTGCTGGTGAGAAAGTTTGCCGGGGTGGGCATAGGCAAGACCGGCATGCCATTGATCACCGTGCCGTAGCCGTAGGCACCGGGAACGATATAATTGGTATGGGGGATAAAACGAATCATGACTTGGCCAAGCGGATCGCGCCTGAGGGTGAAATCGATTTTGGCCTCGATCGACTGACCGGCTCCGCCCGCTGCCATTGGGTCGACCCGAAAAATACCGCCTTCGGTGGTCCAACCCTCGGGAACCAAGAGGAGAAAGGCTGCCTCGGTGCGATCAAGATAGCGATGAAAACGCAGCAGAGGAGCGCCCGTATACCCACCGCCCTGCTGCGCATTGCCTTTGTTAGACAATTGCGGCGTGTTGGACCAGAAATCGGTCGCAGCCGACAGACTACTCCCGCAAGAAAACAGCACGAGGACAAGAATCATCAGGGCGAGGCGCATGGGATTCAGCTCCAGGAGGCAAAAGATCAAAGAGCCAACCGCTGGAGAGGAGAGTCTGCCCCCTCTGCAGCGGAGGTTTGAAATCACGTGATCTTGTACCTACAACACCCCATATCTCTGGTCAATAACATCCTGCATTCAGGGAGAAAATTCCATACAAGCCCGATTTTAACCGCCAACCGGATAAGCAGTCAGAAAAGAATTCAGCCACGATATGAATACAACAAAAGGGAAAAAAACCGGAAGGTGCGAGGAAAAACTATTTTTCAGGTGAGTAATGCACAGCCAGCCATACCGTGGGTTGCCCTGGATCGGTCCAGTTGACCCGGTGGCGGCGATGCGGGGCGATGTTGACCCAATCACCGGGATCAAGACGACGGGGTTCTGGGTCGTCCTCAAACTGCAGCTCGGCCGATCCACTTAAAAGCACCACCCATTCGCCTTGTTCCTGGTCGTACCAGAAGTCGGGTGGGCTCGCCTGGCCAGTGGAAACGATTCGTTCCACCCGCAGCAAGCCTGATTGCAACAACTCGTCAAATTGCTCATCCGTGCCGGTGAGGTGTTCCAGTCCGGCAAAAAGATTGCCTTGCATATCCGTCTCCTTATTCCATCCGGGCGACATCCACCTCAACCGCGAGCGTATGCATCCCGCCGCCCATGACTACGCCCTTGACCGGTGCGACATCGCTGTAATCGCGGCCCCAGGCCAGGATGATGTGCATTTCTCCGGGGATGATGTTGTTGGTGGGATCGAGATCGACCCACCCCTCGTCGGGCACATAAAGCGAAACCCAGGCATGGGAGGCGTCGGCACCGACCATTTTGGGTTTTCCCGGGGGAGCCAGAGTTTCAAGATAGCCACTGACGTAACGAGCGGCCAAGCCCAGAGAACGGAAGCAGGCGATGGCCAGGTGGGAAAAATCCTGACAGACCCCGCGCTTATTGAGAAGTACCTGATCCACCGGGGTGTCTACAGTGCTCGCCGTCTTATCGTAGGCAAATTCAGTGAAGATGCGCTGCATCAGCGCCATCCCCCCCTCGAGCACCGGCATACCGGGTGGAAAAGAGGTGCGGGCATAGGCCAGGATTTCGGGATTGATGAGGACCATCGGGCTGGCAAAGGTAAACTGATACGCATCGAGATCCTCGGAAAACGGATGTTGGTGCAGGCGTAACACGACCTCCTCCCAGGGCAAGGTTGCACCGGGCTCGATAAGGAGGCTGCGGCCGGTGCGGACGATACTGGTTGCCGTGAGCGAGAGTTCGCTGTGCGGCTGTTCGATCATAAAGACATGGGCAACATTGCCGAAATAATCGATGCGGCGATGTAAATACTGAGGTTGGGGTACGCAATTGAGCTGGGTTTGCAGTACCTGCTGCCGGTTGGTGGAACGCGGGGTCAAGAACAGCTCATTTTGGGAAAGCGAGGCTGGCTCGGAGTAATTGTAGGCAGTGGTATGGGTGATCCGATACTTCATGGCAACGGTTCCCCCAGGCGGATGGAAAAATGTGGTGTGGCCGTGATCCTGGTCAGATAATGCGCACTGACCTGCTGGGCAAAGGCAAGCAGGTTGGACTCCATGGTTTCAAAAAATTGGTCCAGGGGCTCTCCGTTTTCGGCGTGGCCGTAGCTGCAGGCCAGGCCGGTAAGATCGAGCAGCCGGATATTGGTGAGCATCTCCAGCGTCACCCGTTCCTCGGCGCTGGCAAACCGGCGTTCGCTCGATCGGGGCAAGGCCTCCACATGGGCGGACAACTGGCTGAGCTGGAAGGCAAGCGACTTGGGATTGCTCTCATCCAAAAGGAGCAAATCCAAAACAGGCGCCAACTGGAACGAGGCACGATAGCGGGCACGGTAGGTCATGATCGAGTCAGAGATCTCCAGCAGGGCTTCAAGCGCATTCTGCGAGGCCGCACAGACCTGGGGCAGGCCGAAACGAATCAGGCGGATCTGGTGCAAGGCGCGCTCGATACGACGCCCCATATCCATGAATCGCCAACCCAGACTACGGGTCATCCCCTCCATGGCCAGACCACTGAAGGCACTGAGCGTAAAGAGGGTATTGTCGAGCAGATCAAGCGGATCACTGGTGGGATTGTCGGCGAACTCTTCCAACCGGTTGATCACCCGCCAAGAGTCGCGATTGAGTCGGTCGCGAACATTGCGCGCCGCTTCCTGCACCCGTTTGAGAATGGCAATCACGCTCTCTGGCCGATCCTGACGGTAGAAGGCCTCCACCAACTGCATCTCCAGATCTTCCTGGTTGAGCGTTTCTCCCTCGGCAAGCGGCGGGAGGGTGTGGGTCGAGCGGAGCAGATTAAGAAGAAACTCGAGTTCCGGGATATCCTCGGGTCGATTTTCGCTGGCCAGACGCCGATAGACCGAACGCAACAGGCGAATCAACCCCTCGGCTCGCTCCAGATAGCGGCCAAGCCAAAGCATGTGGTCGGCCACCCGGCTGGGGAGATCGCTGAAACGACGAAACTCCCCCACGTCGTAGAGGCTGCTGAGCAGGCTGAAATGCTCCACCGGCTTTTCCGAAAACACCCAAATATCCTTGCTCTGTAACCGTTCCGACACTCCGGTCAGCAGGGTTTGAATATCGGGTCCGGTCATGGCCAAACCGCCGGGCATCATGGTAAAGCCCTCGTCCGTGGCACAGAGGAATAAGCGCAGCAGGACTGGCCGGATCTGCACACCTCCCTGGTGCCAGACCGGAACCATGGACGGCGCGACCGGCTCCCGTGCCATGGCGGCATAGGGTGCCGATTCAAGGGCAGAGTGGAGATCGACCACGGGTTGATGATACCGATCCAGGGCCGGAAGGAGGGTCAGTTCCGATAAACGATTCCTTACCTGCTCCCGGTTCCCCGCATCGCCGCACCAATACGTTTGCGCGCTACTGAGCAGGAGTTCTTCACCCAACAGCGACCGGGATAATTCAGGAAGAAATGCGGGAAGCACCGGAGTTTCAACAAAACTGGCGCCAATGGGATTGGTAATATCGATGTTCTGTTCACGGGCCACCTGGATCAATCCGGCCACACCGACACCGGTATCGCGACGAAGGGTAAAGGGATCGCTCTGCAGGTCGCCAATCTGACGAAAGATTGAGTCCACCGGTTCAAGTCCGGCCAGTTTCTTCAAAAACAGCCGCCCATTGCGCACGGTGAGATCCTGCCCTTCAACCAGGGGATACCCAAGATACCGCGACAACAGAGCCTGCTCAAAATAGATTGGACTGTCTGGACCGGGCGAGAGGAGGACGATATTCGGATCCTCACGCCCCATGGTGGCCCGTTGTACCAGCCCGGTATGCAACTTCTGGAAAAATGGCGCCAGCCGGCAAATTCGGCTGCGATGGTACAGATCGGCAAAGAGACGGGAGATGACGATCCGATTTTCCAATCCATACCCCAATCCCATGGGACAGCCACTGTAATCGCGCAGCACCCGAAAATTGCCATCCGGCGCCCGATAACAGTCCACCGCATAGAAGCTGAGGAAACGACCGCAGGACGGACGAATTCCATGGCAGGCACGAAGAAAGTTGGGATTGGCGAAAATGAGTTCCGCCGGGAGTTGACCAGATCGAAGTAACTCCTGCTGCCCATAGATATCGGCCAGAATCTGCTCCATAAGCCGGCCCCGCTGAATCAATCCCTGCTCGAGCACCTGCCATTCACCGCTGGTGATCGGTAAAGGGATCATCTCCAGAGCCCAAGTAGTACCGCGTCCGTCCGGTGCATCAAAGGGGTTGTAGGTAGCGCCGTCCTCGTGACGCATCTGCTTGGCCCGTTCCTGCCGCTGGGCAAGCAGTTCCGGAGTAGCCCCATTAAGGGTATTGATAATGGCCTGCCAATGCGGGCGCGGTTGGCCGTTTTTTTCAAAGGCCTCGCAATATATCATCTCATCCGGACAACGAATTCCGCTGAAAAGCGCAGGATACGCCTGGGATTGGCTATTGGGCGGAACACATTGGACCGAATTCATGAGGACCACATCCAGAACAGGAAAACACGAGGCAGCTTAAAGGAACTGATCAGCGGCGCATATCCAGGGTATAGGGGAAGGCCGGGTTGGGTTCCAGCGCCGGAATTGGGTTCTGCCCACCCGGGGTATGCCCATGGGTGCTAAACCGTGAATGGCGTCGGCCCTCGGCCTCATAACTGTTCACCGGTAGAACGTCATGATGGCGGCCGCCGGGATGGCCGACATGGTAGGTGCAGCCTCCAACAGCCCTAGAGTTCCAGGTGTCGATCAGATCAATGGTCAAGGGAGCATGCACACCGATGGTCGGATGAAGGCAGTTTGGCGGCTGCCAAGCGCGGAAACGAACGCCACCAATAAAGACACCCGTAGTACAGGTGGGCTGCAGCGGTACTCGACGACCGTTGCAGGCGATCACAAAACGCTCGCCAACCATGCCGGAAACCTTGACCTGGATCCGTTCCAAGGAACTGTCGACATAGCGCACCGTACCGCCGCCTCCTGGCTCCTCGCCAAGCACATGCCAAGGCTCCAGGGCCTGACGCAGTTCGATTTCCATCCCCTGGCATTCGATGCGGCCAAGGATAGGAAAACGAAACTCGAAGTGAGGATGGAAAAAATCCATCTCTACCGGGAAACCGTCCTCGGCCAGTATGGCCACCACATCGGCCAGATCATCGTGCACCGGCTGCGGAAGCATGAACCGGTCATGCAGCCGGGTGCCCCAATGGACCAGGGGTTGCCGATACGGCGTCTTCCAGAACCAGGCAATGCAGGTGCGCAGGAGAAGCTGTTGGGCCAGGCTCATGCGGGCATGGGGCGGCATTTCAAAGGCGCGAAACTCAAGCAGCCCCAGGCGACCGGTGCTACTGTCGGGCGAGTAGAGTTTGTCGATGCAGAACTCGGCTCGGTGGGTGTTGCCACTCACATCCACCAGCAGATGGCGGAAGAGCCGATCTACTAGCCAAGGCGGACAGTCTCCTGACGAGGTCAGTTGGCGGTCGAGCTCGTTAAAGGCAATCTCCAGTTCGTAGAGGCTGTCGTGCCGGGCCTCGTCTATGCGTGGCTGCTGACTGGTCGGACCGATGAACAGGCCGGAAAAGAGGAAGGAGAGCGCAGGATGATTGTTCCAGAAGGTGAGCAGGCTGCGCAAAAGGTCCGGCCGACGGAGAAAGGGGCTATCCGACGGAGTGGGGCCACCGACCACGATATGATTGCCGCCACCAGTACCGGTCTGACGACCATCGACCAGGAATTTCTCCGTGGCCAGACGGCACTGACGGGCGGTCTCGTACAGGTTGGTGGTGCAGTCCACCATCTGCCGCCAGTTGTGCATCGGCTGGATATTGACCTCGATTACGCCGGGGTCGGGGGTAATCTTCAGGCACTCGAGCCGTGGATCAGGGGGCGGGGTATACCCCTCGATCACCACCGGCATGTCGGTTTCCTCGGCCGTGGCCTCAATGGCCGCCACCAACTCCAGGTAGCCCTCGAGTTTGAGAATGGGGGGCATGAACACAAAAATTTTACCCTCACGCGGCTGAACGCAGAGCGCGGTCCGCACCACCCAGGCAGCGGACTCCCCCGCCACCGGCTGTGGTTCGGCAAAGGGTTTGGGCTGGACCTGGATTCCCTTTTCTTTTTTGTGCTCCTGTTCACCGGCCAGAGAACGCTGTCCTTGGTAGTCCGGCAATTGCCCATATTCGGCTAAAGGATCGGGCGAGAACTCCAAGGGCAAATCGGATTTGGCGACCCAGGGGAGTGATTCCAGCGGCAGGCGCAGACCAATAGGCGAATCACCAGGCAAGAGAAAGAGAGTATCGTTCCTGACCGGCCAGGGACCACTGATCCAAGATCCGTGCTGCAGCGGCAAAATATAGCCGACCACCGCGCCAAGCCCCCGCTCAAAGGCCTGGGCCATACGGGTGCGATCCTCGATATTCTCGAGTTTTGGATCCTTCGGATCCACATTCACCGGCAATCGCTGCTCTTTGTAGAGATAGTAGTGGATATCCTCGTAGCTCTCGCGAATATAGCGGGTGCCCACGCCAAGGCGGTTCGCCAAGGCCTCGATAAAGCGTTTGGCATCGGGTGCGCCGAATCCATAGTCAAGAGACGTGTCCGCCAACCATTTGGGATCGCGCCAAAGGGTAATACCGTCCTTGCGCCAATAACAGGCCAGGGCCCAACGCGGCAGAGATTCGCCCGGATACCACTTGCCTTGGCCGCAATGGACAAAGCCACCTGGAGCCCATTGGCTGCGTAAGCTTTGGAGCAGATTGCGCGACAGCCGCAGTTTCTCTTCACCCAAGGCATCGGTGTTCCATTCCGGGGCATCCATCTGATCAATGCCGATGAAGGTGGGCTCCCCGCCCATGGTCAGCCGCACATCCTGGGTTTGCAACTCTTCGTCCACCTTATCGCCCAAAGTGACGATCCGTTCCCAGACCTCTTCCGGATAGGGCCGAGTGGAACGCGGTTCCTCACGGACGCGGCGCACGCTCATCTGGTGGCTGAAATCGACCTCGCAGGGATCAAGGATACCGCTAATCGGGGCCGCAGACTGCGGCTCGGGTGAACAGGCCAAGGGAATATGGCCCTCTCCGGCGAACAGTCCGGAGGTGGGATCCATGCCCACCCAGCCTGCACCTGGTATATATACCTCGGCCCATGCGTGCAGATCGGTGAAATCGGCCTCCGGCCCGGAAGGACCGTCCAGGGATTTCACATCCGGTGCCAGCTGAATCAGGTAACCGGAGACAAAGCGTGCCGCCAAGCCCAGATGGCGGAGGATATTGACCAGAAGCCAAGCCGAATCGCGACAGGAACCGCTCTTCAGGCCAAGGGTCTGCTCACAGCTCTGCACATTGGGTTCCATGCGGATCAGGTAGCTGATTTCCTCACTCAACCGCTGGTTGAGCTGCACCAGAAAATCAACCGTCTGTTTGGGCGTACGATCAATTGTCGAGAGATACGCCAGAAGCTTTTCCCCCTTTTCCACCTTGGCCAGATAAGGCGTCAAATCTGCCTCGAGCTCCGGCTCGTAGGTAAAGGGAACGTTGTCGGCCTCGGGTTCGAGGAAAAAGTCAAAGGGGTTGATGACGATCATATCCGCCACCAGATCGATCACTACCTTGAGTTCAGTGGTCTTTTCAGGAAAAACCAATCGCGCCAGATAGTTACTAAAGGGATCCTGCTGCCAGTTGATGAAATGCACTTTGGGCGTAACAGTCATCGAATAGCTGAGAATCGGGGTTCGGCTATGGGGAGCCGGACGCAAACGCACAACCTGGGCCTGCAGATTAACCAGACGATCATAGCGATAGGTGGTGATATGACTCAGAGCAACATGAATTCCCACAGGCAATCCTATTTTAAGTCTTTTCAATATGTTAATGGACTCGGAAAGAGTTCATTACATTCTGAAAGATGGCTAAGAAAAAAAACTACGATGCAGTAGATCGAAATTTTTACGAGGCCATCAATATGTTCAAAAGTTTGCTCTCCAGAAATGGGCCAAACCCATCCATGTTAAGCCCTATATTCTGCAGATATCTTACTGCTGGCCAACAGCACCCTCAAATAGATGCTTGGTATTGAAAAAAAAGGTGCCGACGGCGCCATCGACCTGGTTGATCCGGGTCTGCAATCGGTCGAGATATTCGTGCATACCCTCGTCGACCACATCGTCGATATCCGTATATTCCAGGTCAGCTGCTAGACGACCCAGGAGTTTTTCGGCCGGATTGCCTCCACCATTACTGGTAGCCGATCCATTCAAGATCCGCTGCAGACTGATCTGTGCCTTGTTGACACAATGGCGGATCGACCGGGGGAAATTTTTGTCAAAAATAAGAAAGCTGGCCACCTGCCGCGGGGTGATGAGATGGTGTTCTTTGCGAAACATCTCAAACGCACTGGCTGATTTTAATACCGCTGTCCACTGGATGTTGTCAATTGGTGTGTTGACCAGATCCACCTGGGGCAACAGCATAAAGTACTTCACATCAAGGATACGCGAAGTCTTGTCCGCCCGCTCGAGCATCATCCCCATACGGGCGAAATTCCAAGCCTCGCCGTGGCTCATGGTCGAATCGAGCAGACCAGTGAACAGGTGGCTGCGCATCTGGATGATCTTAAAGAATTTGTGCGGATCCTGAAAAGCCATGGGATGGTGTTTGGGATCAGCCATCTCCAGATAAAAAGTGTTGAGATGCTCCCACATCTCCGAGCTGATAATTTCACGGATCGAACGCGCATTCTCGCGCGCCGCAGCCAGACAACTGACAATCGAATTAAGATACAGACGATCAAAGGTGAGGTAATTGATCACCGATTCCTTGGTGTACGCCTTGTATTTATCCTCGAAAAATTCCTGGTCGCCGGTGATCATCACCAAAGGCTCCCACTGCCGCCCCAACTCCGAGGGCATATCGAGCAGAAGATTGAGGTTAACGCTAATAAAACGGGCTACGTTTTCCGCCCGCTCAATATAACGGCACATCCAGTAGATAGAATTAGCTACACGACTGAGCATACTTGTCTCCTTGCTCGCTTACAGAACCCAGGTGTCCTTGGAACCGCCGCCCTGGGACGAATTCACCACCAGCGACCCCTTGGTCAGGGCCACTCGGGTCAGCCCGCCGGGCTGGACGTAAATATCCTTGCCGAAAAGCACATAAGGCCGCAGGTCAACGTGGCGGCCTTCAATGCGATCCCCGACCAAGGTGGGGACGCGAGAAAGGGAAATAGTGGGCTGGGCCATGTAATTGCGCGGCTCGCCCTTGATCTTTTCGGCAAAGGAGTCACGCTCGGCCTGAGTGGCATGGGGGCCGACCAGCATGCCGTAACCGCCGGATTCGTTGGCCGCCTTGACCACCAACTCGTCGAGGTGATCAAGCACATAGGCCCGTTCGGCATCGTCGCGGCAGATATAGGTCGGTACGTTGGCAAGGATCGGATCTTCACCGGTGTAGTATTTGATGATCTTGGGCACGTAAGCGTAGATGACTTTATCGTCGGCAATACCGGTGCCCGGGGCGTTGGCCATGGCCAGCCGACCGGCCTTATACACACCCATCAAGCCCTTGACGCCAAGCAATGAGTCGGGACGGAAAACCTCAGGATCGATAAAATCGTCGTCCAGACGGCGATAGAGGACATCGACCCGCTTGAGCCCCTTGGTGGTGAGCATGTGGACATAGCCGTCGGCAACCACCAGGTCCTGACCTTCGACCAGTTCAACGCCCATTTGCTGCGAGAGAAAGGAATGCTCGAAATAAGCGCTGTTGTAGATACCCGGGGTAAGTACGCCGATGGTCGGGTTCTTGATATTATCGGGAGCGAGGTACTCCAGCATCTCCAACAACTTGCTCGGGTAGCCGTCCACCGGTCGAACCTTGGAGGCCTCGAACACCTGAGGAAAGGTACGCTTAAGCACCTGCCGATTTTCAAGCACGTAGGAAACCCCGGACGGACACCGTAGGTTATCCTCAAGCACATAAAACCGGCCATCTTTATCGCGCACGAGATCGGTTCCGGTGACATGGCACCAGATCTTTTTCGGTGGGGTAAACCCCTCGCATTCCTTACGGTAGGTGCGGCTGCTGAGGACCAGATCCTCAGGCACCACCTTGTCTTTGAGGATCTTTTTATCGTTGTAGATATCCTGCAAAAACTCGTTCAGTGCAAAGATCCGCTGTTTGAGACCAGACTCGATCTGCAGCCAGTCTTCCGCCGGCACAATGCGAGGAATGATATCAAAGGGAAAGATCTTTTCCGTGCCCTCTTCCCGGCCATAAACATTGAAGGTAATACCCATCTTCAACAGCAAGGCCTCGGCTGCCTTTTGGCGCATAGCCAAATCGCCAGGAGGTAAAGAATCGATCTTATCGACCAACAGCTGCACACCCGGACGGGGTTTGCCCCCCGATTCTATCAGTTCGTCGTAAAAATCCCCAGGATCATAACTTGAAAAAGTCTCCATACCGTACTTTCCTCCCCCTCTTGCTGGTTTCATGGAGATAGTAATAGTTAAAATTAAACAGCACCATGAAAAATACCCCTTCCCGCTGGCAAATGGTTTCCCCCCTTACCGACGGCTTATCAACTGCTGCTTAACGTAACTGTTGGTTTAGTCGAAACGGCAGGTAATCGGCCTGCATCCGGTCCTTGAGCTGGACGCCTGTAATTTTTAAGCGCAAAGCTTCCTCG
>JAQUEZ010000453.1 GCA_028684915.1 Desulfobulbus sp. | reverse complement strand
ATTACAACTGGAACAGATTTTATGATCCGGAGACTGGACGGTACCTATCACCTGATCCCATCGGGTTGGCGGGCGGGATGAACCTGTATTCTTATGTCTCAAATGATCCGGTGAATTGGATCGATCCGGAAGGTTTCACGGGCACAGTAGTTATCGCATTAGGCGGGTTTGGTGGCAGTGGGTCAGGTGTTCTAGGGAGCGTATTTGTTGGGGCCGGTTCTGGCTTCGCTGTTGCGGGTGTAGGATATGGGACGTATGCTGCGACAGCCTGGGCAATTCAAGGAACATGGCTTGATGGCGGAATAGGCAATTTAATTTATGACGCTTTGCATAATGAAAGCAATAATGACTCTTGCCCTGTACCAGACACAAACCGAGATCGGATCACAAAGGGTAACACGGATATCAGAACTAAAAATGGTGATATGGATACCGCTAACGAAGATTTCGATATCCTAAATCCAGAAGATGTTTCTGAGAAAGGTAGCGGTGTTCGGGTTGGAACTCTCGGCGATGGGCGTACAGTAATAGTGAGGCCATCGAAGGATGGGCGACCAACAATTGAAATTCAATCAGGTGGCAGGACGAGAATTAAGGTTCGATATGAGAAGTAAATACGAAATTTATTACCCTCCTATTGGCGGGATAACGACGTTACGGCTCACCTATGATGACGGCATATTATTTATTGAGGGCTTCAATCGAACAGATGCCCGAGTAGTTGAACTACATTTTTGCGACATCTTACTCGTCCGCATCTTGGATGAAGGGATGCGATTGAACCTCATAAATGATATTATGAAAAAACAAGCTCTTGTTTTATTAAACCAACAGAGTGAACTACTTACTTGGTTGTCTGAAGAAAGCCTTCAGACAAGAGATTTGAGCAAAGCAAATCATTACCTTGTGCTTATCGGCGAAGAAATAATTGATATTGTGTCATTATCTGAACCTGTGATCCGGGAGCAGAATAATATCTAAAATACCAGAATGACCGCGTGGCCCTGGCCAACATCGAGGCCACGCTGTGCACTGTGGACGGCACCTCTCTGGCGCTCACCGCCACCACCGGTGCTGACGGCACCCTGCAATGGAGTCTGCCGTCACAGGCCTATGCGGTTCAGGCGCGCTATCTGGGGCGAACCTATCTCAGCGAGCCCTTCACCAGCGGTAACCCGACCGTACTCATCCCCGAGGGCTTGGCCAGGGTGACGCTGCTCCAGGGTGGAGCCGCCCTGCCCAACACCCAGGTCATTGCGATCAGCGACAGCGATCCCGACCATCCCCAGAGCCTGACCAGCGATGCCAGTGGCGTGGCCGAATTCCGGTTGCCGGCCGGCTCCTACACCTTCAAGGCCACCCTGGGTGAAACCGTGTACCAGGGTATCGGCACGGTGGTCGCCGACCAGAGCACCAACATCACCCTCAACCTGGGGGCCAGCACCCTGTCGATCACCGTGCGCACGAACGAAACCACCGTGCTGCCCGGCGTGGTCTGCTCCCTCTATACGGCCGAAGGCGAGCCGCTTAACCGCAGCGCCACCACCGATGGTTCCGGCGTGGCCTCCTTTGCGGTGGAGGCCGGGACCTATATGGTTCAGGCCCGATATCTGGGGTACGACTTCACTCTCGAGGCGATCGAAACACCGACGGTTCTCTCTGCCAGCCTCACCATCCCTCATCGCGACCTGGCCGTCCGCGTGCTCAAGGATCAGGGGGACGGTGCGGAACCGGTCTCCGGGCTGCGCTGTTACCTCTACACCCTGGGCGAAGGCGAGGGGCTGAACGCCACCGGGCTCCATGCCGACAGCGACGATCAGGGCATGGTCCATTTTGTGGTGCCCGAGGAGCGGGCCTATTACGCCGTGGCCACCTTGCTCGGTCGTGAGTTCATCAGCGTGGAAAGCGAGGGCCAGGCCACCCTGACCATCGAGCTAGGCACCATGACCGTGACCGTGCGCGACGACAGCCAAGTCACCGAGGCCAACCCCGATGGTTTGGTACAGGGGGCGGTGGTGACGCTCTACACCAGTGAAGGGACGGCCCTGGGCCAGGAACTGAGCACCGGGGCCGACGGCCAGGTCTGCTTTACCCTGCCCGAGGGCAGCTACAAGCTGCGCGTTGGCTACAACGATCAGCAATTCTGGAGCGGGGTGATCAATACCTACGCCCTGGGCGACACGCCGGTGGAAATGGTCAATGGATCCGGCGGGATACTGAGCCGGCTGCACGATCCCCATCCCTCCCTCTGGCACGGGACACCGCCGGAATACCGGCCACTATTGGCCCTGGCCTCGGGATCGCTGACCGGGATGCTGACCACTACGTCAACGCCGGTTGCCGCCACACCGCAGGTGGTCTATTACCTCAACGATCATCTGGGCACAGCGCAACTGCTCGTCGACGCAGCAGGAATCGTGATTTGGCAGGGCGATACCCAGCCCTTTGGTCAGGTAACCGAGGTGATCAACCAGATCGATCACCGATTCCGCTTCCCCGGCCAGATGGTTGATCCTGAGAGCGGGTTGTATTACAACTGGAATCGGTATTATGATCCGACCACCGGCAGGTACCTATCTGCTGATCCGATTGGCCTTGCTGGGCGTGACACGAATCTTTACTCCTATGTATGGCAGAATCCAATTAACTGGTCTGACAGATTGGGATTAGCTCCAGGTGATAAATTTAAAACACCTGATGCAGCTACCATTGATGCAATTGATTATTCCATGACACAATCAGAAAATGCAGGGCGTGAATTCGGTGGATATGTTTATGGAACACGAGATGGAATGTATTCATATGCGCCTCCTGTACAAGGTGATAAAACAGGAATAAATACTGGCGATTTCAATTGTGTTCCTGAAGAAACAGAAAAAAAAGGAATTTATCACACGCACCCAAGGGATGGAAAGAGGGCTCCTTACTTTTCTCCTTTTGACAACATTACATCTAGTGTTGAAGGTGTGCCAATTTATCTTGGAACCAATAAAGGCATTATAAAAAAATATACTCCTGGAAGAGGAGAGTATATTCTCAGGTGAGAGATTGATGAAATCAAAACTTATAATATATTTTATATTGTTTTTTTTACTGCATACAGTATCATTTTCTATTGCAGGAGAGATAATTAACCAGCAAAAAGCAATAAAAATAGCAATAGATGGTGCCAGTAGAAATGAATACAATATTGAAAATATAGATATCGAGACTTTAAAGGTTACAGATGGATATGACAGTGGACCCGTTAGATTATCTTGGGTTATAATGAGATTGTCCTCTAAAGAAGCAGTGGAGAGGATCTTGAATAGTAAATTTTGGATTGTTTATTTTTATCCAAAAGATGCATTTATTAACCAGTGCATAAATCACCGAACATTCCGGCGGTGTATTTGAGGATAGGGTGCCGGAAGAATCCCCTGACCTTCTCCTTGAGCTGTTGCAGTGATTGCATGATGGATATTACCCGTTCATGAAACTCATTTTTACCTCCATGAGACATTCGGCCCGTGTGGTGATTTTTCAGATAATTCCACACCAATTCGTCGGGATTCAGCTCTGGAGAATACGGCGGCAAGTAGAAAATCTTCAGTCTACCCTCAGTTTCGCTCACAAATTTATGCACTTCCCTCGAGCGATGCACAGGGTGATTGTCCACAATCAAAAAGACAGGCGCGGTGGCGTCGGCAAGCAGACAGCTGAGAAACTCAGCAATGTCCGGTTAAGAATTTGCACGGGGCAAGGGGTAAAAAAGTTACATAACGCGCTGAAATTGCTTGACAAAACAATGAAGGGCCGGCGAGACATTTTTCATAAGCATCCTTTTATTTCAA
>JAQUEZ010000452.1 GCA_028684915.1 Desulfobulbus sp. | reverse complement strand
GCGTTCGCTGGGGGCCACGGGAACGACTGGCAGGAAAAGTCGCTGGTAGAGCTGTTGGTCTGTCAGGGAATCCGGAAGTGGCCAGCCCAGTCCGGCTATTTTGGCACGGCACAGATAATCGCCGACGGTGGTGCGGGATATGTTCAGACAGCGGGCGATGGGACGTTGCCCCAACTTGCTGTCAAAGTGAAGACGGAGTGTTTCTCTGATTTTGCGCATGGATAACCTCGTATTTGCCAACGGTGCACCTCCTGGAAAATTGAATTTCCCAGGAGGTACACCAGGTTATCCAGCGTCGCGTTCGGTTCCGGAGCAAACTGGTCCACCGATTCCGTTTTTTCAGGAAAAGTGGTCCAGTTTGAATCGGAATCAGTGGCCCACTTTACAACGGAATGCCTGGCCCAGATTGTTCCGGAACTGGTGGCCCACTTTGCTCCGGAATAGGTGGCCGGATGCCACCGGAATCCGCACTTTACCTAACGAGAGGCACTCCTCGGTAAAATGATGGAAAAATATCTGCTCTTATCGATTGCTGCGCTGCTCGTTGGATTGGGAGTATTTATCTCTCCTCCCTTATTTCCCCAGAAGAAAACGGACCTTCTTCGATTTCCGGATATCAAATTGGAAAAGAATGAACGGATAATAGGTGCGGAAATACGCTTTCAGGCGGTGCACCTGAAAGCTGTTTTCAATATCCCCCCTCTCTGGGATACGGACATTGATCTCAATGTGCCCACAAACCCTGCCTTCAGTGGGGCAATTATCAATGGTGCAGCAGCGTTGGGGACAACCAGAGAGTTGCCTGAATTCGAGATTTCCCGCCACGCAACTGACTCGGAACCAAGCGTGCTCGAAGCATCGATAGAGGTCACCAAATATCCTCCTGGTGATCCGGACCTGGCAAGACGAATTAAGGTCGTCATGGTTAGGCAATAATTATTTGTTGTGGCAGTGTAAAGTTCTTGTTGGACGATGATGGCTTGCCGAAATCTTCTATGAAAACATGGAAGGAGATCACAAATGCTTGAGGTGATATGAACAAAAGAGAGCCTGTCTACTCGTGGTGCACCGGTGTTCCCAGACCAACCTTGATTGCCAACCTCGATGCTGGAGAGGTTATCATTTTCTATTACACCGCGCCGATTTGTGCTTCTGTTTGTAAAACGGCTGTGATGAAACTCACAGGAGCAAGTGCTGTTGAAAGCCTCTCGATAAATGACGATGAAAACCGCTATTTACACTCAGGGCTGATGAGGGATACCATCTATGTGAAAAAGAAGGGCAAACAAAAAGAATACATATTTTTGTTTCACAATGAGATCATCAAAGTCGTAGCCGATTCTTTAGAGGAACTCCCCGGCGAGGACAGTGTATTCGCAAATCTTAAACAACAGCAGACCTCTTCATTCGAACGAGAATGAAAGCGCAGGGAAATATTTTTGGAAGCGACCACTCGGTATGACGGCAACGCTTTTTCGTCCAATAGCCCTGCTCTGATTGATCTGCCCGCCCCCAACCGCCGAAAAAAGGCAGCGATTGCCGCAAGGATAACAGGGAGCGTAGTGGCTGGAATCCGACAAGCTTGACCTGAATCGAGGTGGACTCGAAGCTATCTCATATGTGCATGTGCCGCCGGTGAAAAGCCAATACCCGGACCGCAATGAACGAACGTCAGTCGACCAATTCTACAATAAAATTCGAGAGCACGACTTCACCTCTATCTTCCGAAATGATCCGAATATCTGCAAAGCTGTTGGTCGCGGTGAACGTTCCTTCAAATGGAGTTGGGTCGTAGGTTCCCGCCGACATTGAGACTGGACGAATTCTCCATTCCGGATCAACCGCAATGTTGACGCCGCCATTTGACGCCAAATTCCGTGCTGCGCCCAGAAAACGAATCCTGTACCGTTGTCCGGGGGTGAGCGAAACGCGTATCGCCGTCGTGCCGTACATATGCGGACTCCGGCCGGAGTCATTCCTGATATAAAGACCGGTCCCATCATAGCCACTGGGCTGATTAATAACCTTGGCGACCGTACGCGCATTTCCGGAATTCCACCAGATTCCGTTTCGTCCGTATTGAACGCCGTTGCCCCATGCCCCATTCGGCAACCCGAAGTCATCAAAATCGGATTGTAAAACAATCCGTTCGGATCCAATCCGGTTTCCTGATCCATTATTGGTGCTCCTATTGTTGCCCTCCTCCAGGCGCCGGAACTTGTAGATCACCGGCTCTTCAAAACAATTTCCGCCGTCGCTAATCTGGACCCGAATACGGAACTCGTAATAGCCTTGATTGACAACCGTGTTGACCAATCCGCCTAAGCCGGTGACCACTCCGCCTCCCGCAAGGTACTTCATGTAGGGGGTATAGACCACGTAAGCCGGGCCATAATTCGAGATCCTCGCGCCGGGGCTGATCTCGCCTTGAATCAATGTCTGGGCACGAAAGGTCGTTCCACGCCGCATGTCTTGTGCCGCCAGATGCATCACCAGTCGATCGACACGCATATCGTGAACCGGTTTAGTCCATTCAATAAGGGACATGACCTTATCTTTCGATGTCATGGGCTCCCCGTTGTCGATGAGAACGCGGCCGTCGACCTCGCCTTCCTGTTCGATATCGGGATCAGCATTGCCTTTTAGAATAGGCTGGGTCCAACTGATTTGGTTTTTGCAGCTTGGAGGAAAACTGAGGTAGGGCTTTCTGACTGTTTCATACAAAACATAGTGTGGCACCTCGGATTGGGCCACCACAGGAACCGCAAGCAATACCGCAAACGTCAATGAAAGAAGTCGGATCATCCTTCTACCCTCCAGAAGAGTACTTTACCGGCACATTGTCACCACCGGGAGCCGGATCGAATTGGTCGTTATCCTGAAAAAAAGCTGATAATGGATTATTTTTGCCAGAAGCGCCCATGGTGGGTGAAGAAAAATCCGGCAAAGAACGCTGTTTCTGCCTGCATTGTCCAACGTGTTCTGCCTGTAAACCTGCGCGGGGCGCATACCACCGGTTGTCCCTTCATAACAGGGGCATCTGCCGACGATCGCACCAGACAGATTTGTCAAACCACCACGAACAAGAGAGTGGGCATGAAAACCGATATCCCTTAACTTGCGTTTTTGTCAATATTTATTTCGACTTTGAGGATCATCCGGAAGTGCATACTTCATTTCCACCCTCCGCTTCTAAATGCGGTCTGGAAACGATCTAACCATTCTTGCTTTAGCCTTAATCCGTGAAAAATAATCAATAAAACAGAGTTAATTTTGAATATAATTCACTGAAATTATGGCAAATATATTGAATACACACCTGTTCGACAAACTCACTCAGCAGGTGGAAATATGAAACGAATCATCCTGGAGCAAAGCAGCGAAGAGTTCTACACCAGCCACTCCGGCCTGGTTCTGGCCGGTGCATGCATCAACCGGTACAGCGACCTTGGCCGGCATGTCGGCAGGGTAGTTAGTGCCTGAACGAAAACCATATTTTTTAGCAAAAAGTCTTGCTTGATGAAGTCGTAAAAAGTCTCAGTGCGAAGATTTGCACTCAATATATTGTGGCCTTATGCGCAAGCCATATCTGCATAGCGTATGTTGGCGTTTAATTTTCGACTTTTTACGAGACCATCTTGCTTGCTTAACGGCGAACCATGCGGAGAGCTTTCTTTCCGAGAGCATTTTTTGTTTCCACCAGTTCGGACATGATAATATTTCTCATTCTTCCAAACCTCCAGGCAGACCTCTCCTGTCAAATTTAGCTGCCGAGGCAATCGGCTTTTGTCAGGCTGCTTTCTTGTAAGGGCCGCGTTCCCGTTGGGCTGCCTCTTGTTCCTGCT
>JAQUEZ010000451.1 GCA_028684915.1 Desulfobulbus sp. | reverse complement strand
TCCAGAGCCTGATCGCATGAGAGGGGGCGCTGAAAAAAGTATCCTTGGGCGAAATCGCAACCCATGCTCTTCAATAGAGACATCTGGTCAAGCGTTTCGACACCCTCGGCGATGAGCTCAAGGCGTAAGTTATGAGCGAGCGTGACAATAGCATTGATGATTGCGGTGTAGTTTGGATTGTCAACGACATTGTTGTCGAACGACCGGTCGATTTTCATGCCGGAGACAGGGAAATCGCGCAGGCAACTGAGTGAAGAATAGCCGGTGCCGAAATCATCAATGTGCAGATCGATGCCTAGGTCACGAATTTGGCCCAAGATGATCACGGCAAGGTCCATATCTTCCATGATGGCGCTTTCGGTGACTTCGAGCTTGAGGGCGGTGGGAGGCAGTTCGGTTTCCTGGATTACGTCACGGATAGTTTCGATTAGGTTTGGGCAATGAAGCTGTTTCCGCGACAGGTTGACGCTGACAAAAAGATTGTCAAGGCCCGGCAAGCGCCTCCACCGCGCCAACTCCAGGCAGGCCTCCCGTAAAACCCATGCGCCGATGGGCACGATAATACCGATCTCTTCCGCCAACGGGATGAAGTCCAACGGCGACACGACGCCTTCGGTTGGGTGCTGCCAGCGGATGAGGGCTTCGAAGCCGTAAACGCGGCCACTGTCCAAATGGACGATCGGCTGGTAAACGAGGCGGAACTGGTCATGCTCAATGGCCATCCGAAGGTCGTTTTCCATGGCCATCCGGAGGAGAGCATCCTCATGCATGCGGCTGTCGAATATGGCAAAACAGTTCTTGCCGGCAGCCTTGGCTCGGTACATGGCCGTGTCGGCATCGCGAATTATCTCGCCAGGCGACATATACGGAAGGGCGCTGGTGGTGACCCCAATACTTATTGTGATCTTGAGAGTGTGGTTGTCCACCTTGTACGGTTCGGCCATGACGCCCAGCAGTCGTTCGGCAACATACATGGCGTCGTAGTGATGCTTTAGCCCGTCAAGCAGCACAACAAATTCGTCCCCACCGACCCGAGCAGCCGTACAGTCGGTCAGGGAAGCAATAACATCCTCTTTGCGAAGCACGCTGCCTAATCGTTGGGCAAAGGCGACAAGCAGTTTGTCGCCGATAAGATGCCCCAGGCTGTCGTTCACGATTTTGAAACGGTCCATATCAAGAAAGAGCACCGCAAACATCCGGTGCGGATCGCGCCTGTGTAATGCGATGGCCCGTGAGAGCATATCATTGAATAAGTGACGGTTTGGCATACCCGTCAGCATGTCCCGGAGGGCCATGTCGCGCAACTCGGCCGTGCGTTTTTCGACCAATACTTCCAAATCGCCCATCTTGACCTGCGCCAGCTGCGTTGCCAGCCATTTACCGGTCATTGCCGAAGCAAGCTGACAGACCTCAACGTCGTCGAAGGGTTTTTTGAGAATGAGGAGCCGGTCGGTAACGCCAAGCTTCTGCACAATCTGGTTCCAGGAGTAATCGGAGTAGGCCGTACAGATGACCACCTGTATGGCGGGGTCGGCCTGCCAGAGACGCGAGATGGTTTCCACTCCGTCCCATCCTGGAGGCATCCGCATATCAACAAAGGCCAACTGATACGGACGGCCTTCACCTAACGCAGCTTCCACCATGGCCAAACCAATATGGCCTTGTGAGGCCGTGTCGATTTCAAATTCCCGATATTGCGACTCGACAGGTTGCGTGCCGAAAAGCAAGGCTTCATCGTCGTCAAGATCAGCTCCATAGGATTGACGAGAGAGCGTCTTGCGAAAATCGTCATGGATGGCGGTGTTGTCGTCGATAACAAGAACACGCCGAACACTTTGACCTAAGGCTTGGTTCATGAGCTCTGTTTCTTCTGTTGAGGAATATCGAGGGTGAAAACGGCCCCTAATCCAGGCCCGTCACTGACAGCGTTCAGGGCGCCTCCCATCTCGCGGGCGGCGTTGGCTGAACTGTGCAGCCCAAAGCCGTGGCCTTCTTTGCGCGTTGTGAAGCCGTTTGAAAATATTTTTGTCAAGTTTTCAGGTTTGATGCCAATGCCATTGTCGGCAATTTGAAAGCGAACCGTCTGGATGCCGTTAATTTCAAACAACAAGGTTCGGGCAACGATATACCGTTCGTTCAGCGCTTGCAGCTTACAGGCGTTCTTTGCATTGCTGATGAGGTTAATGAGAATCTGCAGCACCTTGTGCTTGTCGAGATTAACAAGGCCGATCTCCTGGAATTCTCGTTGCACCTTAACATTGTGTCTATCAAAGGAAATGAGGTTGACGCGCAAGGCGTCTTCCATAATATCCGCCGGATTGACAGGTTCAAAGATACATGTTGATCGCGCATATGTCTGTTGCATCTGCACAATCTGACGAATGTGGTCGACGCTGCGTTCCATCAAACGGAGCTCCTCAATAACGGTCATCCGCTCGGCAACCAGCACCTCGGCAAGTTTGATCATGTATCCCGGCAGCCTTTGTCCTCTTTCATCAGAGGTGAGGAATACACCAAGATCGCTCTCATGTTCTCGGATCAAAGTCAGGGCCTTGCCGAGATTGTCGAGCTTCGATTCCTGTATGGTTCGGTTAATCAACGCGGCTGAGGCATTGACGCTGTTCAACACATTGCCGACGTTGTGCAGCACGCCCGTCGCAACCTCCGCACGACCCGCATCCCGCGACGCGGCGACAAGCTGCTCGTGCAGACGCTCGCTTTCCAACTGCGCGGCAAGAATTTTTTGCCGTTGTGAATTGACTTCGTCGATGGATGCCGTCAGAACCTCGCATTGCTGGGCCAAAAGATCGTGTGTTTCGAGAAGATACCAAGCGTCTTCACCCTGGACTAATACAGGCTCGTAGCGGTACCGGGTGGGACGGGCCAAGGCGCTGGCAACTGCTTTGTCGATCGTTTCGGTGCAACTGATCATCAGGAAGGGCGTGTTGAACTTTTTCAGGAATACTTCGATGGGCTTGTGTTTATAAAGCTCGTTGGCAAACGGACGCGTAAGCTCATAAGCCAAGGTGTCTCGGGACAACACAGCGAACGGCTCTCCAAGTTTGTCCCGGATGACGACCGCAAAGCAACTGGAGTCGGTATCGAAACATCTCACGAGTTTTGCCAATGTTTCATGTAAGGCAAAGCTGTCCTGACGACCGAGGCAACTCAAGTCGCCAACCATTCTCTTCATCGGGGATTGATTATCCGATGCTTTGTCCGATGAGGCCTCTGAAAACACACAGGTCATAAATTACACTCTTTTCAAGACGCCTGGACCTTCTGTGATGGTTACATGGCCAGCACTGACGCCCGAACCATTGTTTTGTTAACAATTCTATTACCCAATGCCTTTACGAATGCCTTTACGGCGCCAAGATTCAAGGCACTGTTCGTGCGGACGAAGACGAATGTTGAGCGTATTAGCATAAGGGCGCTTGTATCTTGCAGAACAGTTGCTCAAAATTAACCAATTCAAATTTCTATTTCAGCTGGCCAACGTTAAGAAAAAATTAGAAAACAGTTAATCTTGCAGTGGCAAGGGTTCAGATTAGGCCGAAGCGCCAGGTGTCGAGACAGACGGCGTGACCGTTAGGCGCGGGCAAGCTTGATTTCTGATGGGTGTGGCCGCAGACCATGATCTTGCCAGAGGCATGAGGTGGGGGCGCGACGAATTTCTTGTGATATGGCATAAAATCCAATTGTTCCGGCAGCGGCAGATCGGGGCTCGCGCCGGAGTGTGGACAAAAAAATGGGTGGCCGTTTCATAGAACGGCAGCAGCCGGTGTTCCAGGAAAAACCAGTGCGCCTCGGAAATTTCCGGGGAATGGTTGTCAGGGGCGTTCT
>JAQUEZ010000132.1 GCA_028684915.1 Desulfobulbus sp. | reverse complement strand
CACAGAGGCAAAGAGCTTGTGATCCCGGAAAATGTTGCCTTGATACGGTTGCCGCCCTATTCACCGGAATTAAATCCGGCGGAACAAATCTGGAATATCTTGCGCCGGAACTATTTCGCCAACCGTGCTTTTGACTCGCTTGATGCCGCAACTGCCCAGGCAGAACTTGGGTTGGCAGAAATGGCGGCAAACAAAACAGCTGTCAGCAGTCTGACCAACTGGCCCTGGATTCGTGACATCTTGAAAACAAAATAGAATAAGGAGGACTCATGATCACAAGTAACATAGACAGAGACTATCTGAAACAGTTGACCGTCCTGTACGTGGAGGACGAAGCCGAAACCGCCGAGCTGTTCAGCCAGTTCCTCAGCCGCCATGTGGCGCAGCTGGTAACAGCCGCCAACGGCGAGGAAGGTTTGCGAGCCCACGCGGCCCACCGACCAAACATCATTATCACCGACATCCGGATGCCAGTCATGGACGGGATCACCATGATTCGCGAGATTCGTGCGTCCGACCAGTCGGTACCGATCGTGGTCATGACCGCCTTTGATCAGTCCGAATACTTGGTGTCGTGCATTAACCTCGGGGTGGACAAGTACGTGGTTAAACCCCTGATTGGCCCGAGCTCCCTCCAGGCGCTCACCGAATGCGCCAAACGGTTGCGGGTCGAGGCCCAACTCGCCGCGGCACTCTCTGAGACGCGGGACAAAGAGCAGCGGCTGAAGAAGAAAAACGAGGAACTTGAGTTGCTGATCAAGGGTGGCCAGCTCGGCACCTGGAGTTGGCATATCAAGACCGGCAGGGCAGAGTGCAATGCGCAATCTTATTCAATGGTGGGGTATCCCCCCAGCGAGTTGCCTGATTTTGAAGCATGGTGGGAGTTGATACATCCTGACGACAGAGAACTCGTCCGGACAGCCTTGGACAAGCATTTAGCGGGCAGGACAGATTATTATGAAATTGAGCATCGGCTGCGCCACAAATCAGGCCACTGGATATGGATCCACATCGTTGGCAAGGTGCTGCAAAGAGATGCTGCAGGCACACCTCTCTACGCCTTCGGTATTCAAAACGACATCACCAATCGCAAAACGAGTGAACTCCAGCTGGCCAGGGCACGGAGTGAATCGGATTCCATCATCAATCAGTTTCTGGATTCCCTCATCGCGGTTACCCCCGACCTGCGCATCATCCGGATCAACCAGGCCACCTGCGACCTGCTCGGCTATGCGCAGGAGGATCTGCTCGGCCAGCCTGTGTCCTGCCTCTTCCATGACCCCGAGCCGAAGGTGCACGAGACGTTCTTCTTTTACCGGACCGCCGACCGCGAAGAAATCCGGAACGTCGAATTGCAGTACCGCACCAAAGATGGTAGGAGCCTGCCTATGTCGTTCAACCTCAGCCTGCTGCGAGATAAAGACGATGAGAAGATCTTGGGCGTGGTTGCCGGAGCCAAGGATGTCTCCGACCTGCGTTTTGCCCTGAACAAGATCTCCCGTCAGAACATCTATATCGAAACGCTGCTCGACAACCTGCCCGTTGGACTGGTCACCTTGGGGGCCACGCGGGAGATCCTGACCAGCAACCGAGTTTTCCAACGCATTTTGAACGACTGGTCCATCCGGTTACACATGCCCCAGGAAGAGTTCGCCCGGCTCCTCATCGATAAAGCCCTGGAAAGGGTGACCGCCAACGGAAAGTTCCTCACCGTTCGATTTGAGGAGTGGAAGCAGGTCGGTTTCTTCAGTTACTACTGCAGCCCTATCCCGAGCGACACCGGTCAGATCATGCTCCTCACCTTTCACGATGAGACCCAAAAAAAACTGGTGGAAGAGGAACGAAAGGTGCTAGCTCAGGCTATCGAGCAGAGCCGAGATGCGGTGGTCATCACCGACGCATCCCACCGCATCCACTATGCTAACCCAGCCGCACTGGCCGCCAGCGGTTATGGGGCCGAGGAATATATTGGCAAGACACCATGGGTTTTGCATGAGGAGGGGGTCGATTCGACCGCCCCCCTGGAAGAGATGCGCCTGAGTCTGGACAAAGGCGAGGCGTGGTCTGGAACATTAGAAATGCGGAAAAAAGACGGAACCATCCTCATAGAGGAAATATCCGTCTCACCGGTGCGCAACGAGAATGGCGAGCCGAGTCATTTCGTGGCCTTGAAAAAGGACATCACGGAGATACGGTCCCTGCAGCAGCAACTGCTTCTATCCCAAAAATTGGAAGCCATCGGCCAGTTGGCAGCCGGCATTGCCCACGAAATCAACACGCCAATGCAGTACATCCAGAATAACCTGGCATTTTTCAACCAGGCCTTCGCAGACATCAAGAAACTTCTCGTCGCAATCATTAAAATAGAGGCCAACTCTCCGTCCGACACGCTGGCTGCCCCTCTGCAGGATGCCAATCTGGATTTTCTGCTGACGGAGATCCCGGAATGCCTCGAGGAAGTTCAGGCGGGGATTAGGCGGATCGTGCACATCATCAGTGCGCTGCGGGAATTCAGCCATCCCGGGACCAATGAACGGGTTGATATCGACATTAACCATGCGTTGGAAAATGCGATCATCGTCTGCCGGAGCGAATGGAAATATGTGGCCGAGTTGGATGCCAACCTCGCGCTTGAGCTACCCTTGGTTTCCTGTTATCCGGACCAACTCAACCAAGTATTTCTCAACCTGCTTGTCAACGCAGCCCACGCTATTGGCAAGGCGAAGGAGACGGATCCCGAACGACATGGTCGCATCCTCGTCAGCACCCACCATGATTCGAAATGGGTGGAAATCCGCATTAGCGACAACGGCAGCGGCATCCCGAAAAATATACGGCAGCGCATCTTCGATCCCTTTTTCACCACCAAGGAAATTGGAAAGGGAACCGGCCAAGGCCTGGCTATCGCCCACAACATCGTCGTCAAAAAGCACGGAGGACAGATCAACTGCACGTCCGCCACGGGGGAAGGGACAGTGTTCTCCGTCCGCCTACCGATCTCACGGCGAGCGACAGCAGGTGCGGAGGACGGCAAGGAAAACCTGGTTCGTGAACGCGCAACCGCTGGCAGAATCGAACCAGCACTTCCCGTCGGAAGATATGACTCTCTCTTACCAGTATCTAACAAACACTCATGACCGACAACAATCAGACCACTGCACAACAAACGGCCGGCAGTGCCAATCCGGCACGCATCACCCGCCCTTTTACCGAACCGGGGACGGCGGGGTCCATGCTGCTGCCCCAGGTAGTCGAAAACATCACGGCCGGCATCGTCATCACTAACGCGGAAGATGTGGTGCAGTACGCTAATCGTTATTTCTGCGAGCAAAGCGGCTACGATTTGGAGGAGATCCTCGGCAACAACGCGAGCCTCTTCCTGTCCGAGAAAACACCGCAGAAGGTCTACCAAAATCTGTGGGCAACCATCAAGGCTGGCAAGGAATGGCAGGGAGAACTGCTCGTCCGGAGGAAAAATGGGAAGTTATACCGTGAGTTTAACTGCATTTTTCCAGTTCTCGACGACCAGGGGCTACTGCTTGGCTACTTCGCCCTCAAGAAGGAAATGGTTCGCCGGCAAATCGGGGGCAACGGCGTGGGGGGCATATCACGCACCACCGACCCGCTGACAGGTTTCCTCAACCGATCAACTTTTTATACCCGGTTGGATCAGGCAATCAAGCGCAAGCTTGAGGGGGGGGACATCGCGGACACCCTGATCGTCGCCTATCTGGACATCGACCGCTTCCACATCTTCAATGAGGTGATCGGTCATACCCTCGCCGACGGCCTGATAGCGGAAATTGCCAACCGCATCGGTCAGGTCGTGCGGCAAGGCGACATCCTGGCGAGAATCGGTGGCGACGAGTTTGCCATCCTGTTCGAACACGCCTCGGACGAGGCCAACTGCACCACCTTGATCAACCGCGTCCTGCAGCAAATCCGGCAGCCGATCATCACGCCGCAGCGTGAGTTGGTGGCCACCGTCAGTATCGGCCTCGCCAATTACCCCCGCGACGGCGAAGACCCCGCCAGCCTGCTGAACAACGCCCGCGTCGCGATGCGTATCGCCAAACAGAAAGGCGGGGACAATTTCTGCTTTTCCCAACCGTTGCGCAAGCCCATCACCATCGACCAGCTGAATCTGGCGAGCCAATTGCGCTTCGCGGTCGAACGCAACGAACTTGTGCTCCACTACCAGCCGCAGATCAGCCTCGTCTCAGGAGAGATCATTGGGGTGGAAGCCTTGGTGCGATGGAACCGGCCGGGCTTCGGTATGGTACCCCCAGGGGTCTTCATTCCCATCGCGGAGGAAACCGGCCTGATCGTCAGTATCGGCGAGTGGGTGCTACAGGAAACGATCATTCAGGCCATCGCCTGGCAGCGAGAAGGGCTGCCGCCGATGAAGGTGGCAGTCAATCTGGCGGCAAACCATTTTTACAATTCCGAGCTCCCTAGTCTGATCGACCGGCTGCTTGACGAAAATGATATTGAGCCCCACCTGATCGAACTGGAACTGACCGAGAGCACGATGATGCGCAACATCTCCCAGGGCACACGGATCGTCAATCAACTCAAGGCCAAGGGTGTCTGCCTGTCGCTGGACGATTTCGGAACCGGCCACGCGTCGCTGGCGTGCCTGTCCCAATTCCCTATCGATCTGCTGAAAATTGATTGGTCGTTCGTGACCGATGTCACCAGCAATCCGACCAACGCATTGATCGTGGCCGCTACCGTGGCCATGGCCCACAAACTCGGCAAAAACGTCATCGCAGAGGGGGTGGAAACCGAGGCGCAAATGGCCTTCCTTCGCCGCCTGAACTGCGACCAGATGCAAGGGTTCCTTTTCAGCAAGCCGCGTCCTTCTGAGGAGATCGGCGTCATGCTCAAGGAGGGGCAGTGCTGGCAATTCAAGGAAGAGGAGAAAGGAAAGAAGCATCTCCTCCTGGTGGACGACGACCGGCTCGTCGTGCGCGGGCTGAGGCGGGCCTTCTACCGTTCCGACTATCAGGTGCATACGGCCACCAGCGGCGAGGAGGCTCTCGCAATCATGGCCACCACATCAGTGCAGGTGATCATCTCTGACCAGTTGATGCCGGGTATGACCGGTATCGAGTTACTCAGCCGGGTGAAAAAAATCTACCCTGACGCTGTCCGCATTATTCTCAGCGGCTATGCGGAACTAGCCACGGTCACTGAGGCCATCAATCACGGCGAGGTGTGGAAGTATCTGATGAAGCCTTGGTCGGACGATCTTCTGCGTCAGGTGGTGCAGGAGGCCTTCCGGCATCGGGAAAAAGCAGACTGAACCGGAACGCCCTTGGGGAACCACCCACCGGTCGGGCCGGGGAGACCTTCCGGGCAACGGGACCGGCAGCTGTCACAGATTGTACTTCTTGATTTTCCGATACAGGGTCGCCTCGGAGATGGCCAGTATCTTCTTGGCTTCCTTACGGTTGTTTTCGCACAGGGCTAGCGCTTTTTTGATAGCTTCCTTTTCCATCGCATCTATCGTCATCAGCTCTGTCGCCGGCTCGGCCGGGGGCCTGTTGCTCCGAAGCGCCGGCGGGAGGTCGGCCGCTTCGATTACGCCGTTGTCGGAAAGCACCGCGGTACCCCGCAGGACGTTGTCCAATTCGCGGATATTACCCGGCCATTCGTAATGGGCAAATAATTCAAGGACTTCATCGCTTACCCGGACCTGTCTGCCCAGGCTCGCCGAACACTGCTCGATAAAATATTCTGTCAGCAGGAAAATGTCATTCTCGCGCTTTCGCAGCGGCGGCGCGGTCAGCGTGATCGTGCTGAGGCGGTAGTAGAGGTCCTGGCGGAAGGCGGCGTTGGCCACCTCGTTGAGCAGGTTCTTGTTGGTGGCGGCGATAATCCGGACATCCACCTTGTAAAACCTGGTCGAACCCACCGGTCGGATGCACCGCTCTTGAATGGCACGCAGCAATTTGGCCTGCACGCTGGTCGAGATTTCGCCGATTTCATCGAGAAAAAGCGTCCCTTTGTCTGCCGACCGGATCACCCCTTGAAAGGAGGTGTCGGCGCCGGTGAATGCCCCCCTATCATGTCCGAACAGTTCGGATTCCAACACAGATTCGCTGATTGAGGCGCAGTCAATAGCCACAAAGGGCTTGTCCCTTCGTGCGGAATGGTGATGCAGGGCCTGGGCGATTAGTTCCTTGCCGGTCCCGCTTTCGCCCTGGATGAGCACAGTGGAATCGGTCGGAGCCACCCTGGTAATCAGCTTTTTCAACTGCACCACGGGAGGTGATTCACCTATCAACTGGTTGAACTCAAACTGCTCTGCGTTTTGCCTGCGTAGCGCCAAATTCTCCTGCTCGAGACGCCAATGTTCGTACACCTGGCGGATGCGGTTATTCAGGACATCCAGCGACTCACCCTTGACGAGAAAGTCGAGCGCCCCCTTATGCACCGCCTGAACCGCTTCTTGGATGCCGCCGTGTCCAGTCTGGATGATGATTTTCAGGGAAGGCCGGCACTGTATCGCCCGCTCCAGTACCACGAAGCCGTCCATGCCCGGCATCTTCAGGTCGAGGAGCATCAGGTCCACCTGCGTGGATTCGAGCAGTTCCAGTCCCTTTTTACCGTCTTCCGCAGTCAGTATCCGGTAGCCGGTTTTGCCAAAAAGGCGCTTGAGGGAATTGAGTATGAACATCTCGTCGTCGACGATGAGTATGGTAAAGGCTTCCTTTCTTTCAGAAATCATCAATGCTCGCCTGCGCTCCTTGAGAAATGGAGAAAATGGCCGACTCCTGGCCTGGGGGAAAGTTCATTCTCCGCGTCCTGCGTAACCCGTCAACCCGTCGCTAGATTATAGCGCATAACAGGTGGACACCGCTCACGTTGAGCGGAGGGGGATGCACAAAACTCTCAAAATTATAGCCGCGCTGCTCTTTTTTTGCAATTTGAGAATAATTAATTGATGTGGCTCTAAATGAAACTCAGCCTGAAACGTTGCCCACTCGCCTTGTATCAGCATTTACGCCTGGGTGGGAAGATGCCATAACTTTTTGTCGCAATGCCAAATCGGGCGCGGCTTCAATCAAATTGTGCTGAGTTTTATTCATAGCCATTTTAATTGAAGATAATTCCCTCGTTCGTCGCCAACAACCTGGCATGCAATGGAATGTTACATTGCCATAATGGCATTATTTTTGCTTGTAACTTGCAATGCAGGCTCGAAGGGGAAGGACCGATTGTGCAGACTTAGAGTCTAATCTGAAAATAAACTATTGTAATTCGCATTTGCATTCAAACTGACTCTCCGTTTTGCGTAGGGTGCGCTGCGCGCACTAGCAAAAGCATGGTGGTGTACACTGTGCACCCTACAAATACATGCCAACTTGAAAGCAAATTGGAATAACAAGCCATGATATATTGATATTCTATCAAAAATAATTTTTGACGGAGTGGTATCATGGCACGAGTTAAAACCTGGGAAATTTCCGATGTTTTTTGGGCGCTGGTTGAACCATTGATTCCAAATTCGCCGCGAGCAGAGGAGAAAATTTATGTGCGCCGGCCAGGTGGCGGGAGAAAACCCAAATATTCGAACAGGACCTATTTCGCCGCCATCGTGTATGTTTTGCGCACTGGCATCATCTGGAACGCCTTGCCGCGCGAGAAATTTGAGGGCTTGGGTTCCGCGGCTGTCCACCACAAGTTTCAACAATGGGCAAGGGCTGGAGTGTTTCGAAACTTGTGGCTTCGAGGTTTGTCTGAGTATGACGAAATGGAAGGGATAGCCTGGTTTTGGGAAGCGGCCGACGGGTCGAATATCGAAGCGCCGCTGGCCCAGGAATCTGTCATTCCCAATCCAACAGATCGGGGAAAAAAATGGAACCAAGCGAAGTCTGTTGGTCGACGAGCTTGGCGTCCCCTTGTCACTTGTCGTCAGCGGGGCCAATCGACATGACAGCGTTTCCCTGGAACCATTGCTGACGGAAAGGATTCTGCGGCCCAAGGACGACAAGGAAGCGAGAATCTTTGCCTCGATGCGGGATATGTCGGCAAGGGCGACGTGGCGGAGAAAAATGGCTTTACTCCCCATATTCGTCCGAGAGGCGAAGAGAAAAAACTGATCGAACGAGACCCGACATTCAAGGCCCGCAGGTGGGTGGTTAAACTGGCCCATTCCTGGTTTAATCGTTTTCGCAAATTGGTCCCGCGATACGAAAAAACTGATCTCTCGTATCTAGCCCTCAACATGTTGGCCGCTGCGATGATCACTCTGAACAAAATTATGACTATTTACAGATAAGCTCTTAAGAGCACGCCTGGTTGCAAGGAGCGATCACAAACCCTATCTGCGGAAAAATGTAAAAACAGCGATCTGTCCGCTAGGTCAGCTTCTACAGGAAAATGAGGGCTGGCACGGCGATGGTGCCCCACTTGGCAAGACAGCTGTCGGGGCAACGCGTCCCGGACGCACAAATCAAATGCACAGACCGCGTCGAGGATGACCACGATCATGGAGCAACAGACCCTTTTACTTGTCGACGATGAACCGTTCTTCTTGCGCACTATGCAGAGGTTTCTGCGCCAGGAACCCTACCGGATACTGGCGGCTGAGAACGGCCAGCAGGCACTGGCACTCCTCAAAGAACAGACCGTCCATGTGGTCGTGTCCGATTATCGAATGCCTGGAATGGACGGGCTGGCGCTCATGAAGCAGATCAAGAAGGCACACCCGCACATCATGCTGATCATGCTGACCGCCTACCCTGACGTGGGGGTCATCCTCGAGGCAATCAACGAAGTGGGCATGTTCAAGTTTCTTCTCAAGCCGTTACACCCCGCCGTGTTCAAGCAGGTCGTTGCTTTGGCCATGAAACGTAGCGAGACCCGAGAAACCGCTCAGGTGGCGCACCCCGACAACATCGGGGAAAGATTCATGGCTCAACTGGAGCAGGACTATCCGGGAATTAGCACCTTGCCACTGCGCGACGAGGAAGGGTACTTCATCATCGACACCTGAACGGTCATCCGATTCCGGAAAGTGACCTCGCTCCAGTTCGCTTTCAAGTTGAGCCTAATGGTGGTATAGTCATGGCATGGCCAGACCACGAAAAATTGATGAAGAGTTGGTGAGGCAAGCGCAGCACGCCGTCAGTAACACCAAGGACGCGAGGGAGCTTCGCTGTGCACAGGCAGTCCTGCTGCCGTCACTTATGGGCACGACTCTTGACCAAACTGCAGCGTTGCTTGGAGTCTCAAGAGCTTCAGTGCCTCGCTTGCAGGCTCGATTCCGACAAAGCATGCAAACGGGCAAATCTCCTCCCAATAACTGGGGAGGTCGTCGTCGAGAATTAATGACATTCGACGAAGAGAAAAAATTCCTGGAGCCATGGGGGCAGCAAGCCAAAGATGGCGGCATACTCGTTGTTTCCGTAATTAGGGCTGCCCTGGCGCAGCATTTAGGACGATCCGTAAAAGCCTCCGTCGTTTATAGACTTCTGGAACGACATGGCTGGCGCAAGGTTGCGCCTGATACTCATCACCCCAAAAGCGACCTTGCGGCGCAGGAGGAGTGGAAAAAAAACTTCCAGAAACACTGGCGGCCTTTTTGACGCCTGAAAATGTAAAAGGCCGTCAAGTCCGCTTGATGTTCCAGGATGAGGCTCGATTTGGTCGCATGGTCCGAATCCGGCGCTGTTGGTCGCCCGCTCCACTGCGTCCTTCTGTGGCAAACGGCTACGAGCGGCAATTCGTGTATGTTTACGCTGCCGTCAGTCCAATCGAGGGTGAGATGGAGTGGATGATCAGTCAGAAAATGAACACGGAGCACATGTCGACTTTTCTCTCCCAGGTGAGCGCCGCCCATCCAGAGGACTTTATCGTCATGGTGCTTGACGGTGCAAGTTCACACAAGGCGAAGGAACTTAAACGGCCGGAAAACATCATGCTTGTCGGGCTGCCGCCGTATTCCCCGGAACTCAATCCACAAGAACATGTATGGGATGAACTCCGAGAGAAAGAGTTCCCCAACCGGGTGTTCAACAATCTTGACGCGGTAATCCGGCAGTTGCAGAGTGGATTGCCGAGATTGTGTACGGACCATGAAGCATTACGAAGCCTGACAGCTTGGCCATGGAGCATTAGTCTCAACTTGAAAGCAAATTAGAGTATCTCCCGCGTCTTGTTACACATCTCTCGTGACTGGCGACGGCGCCCCCCCCGGCGACCTTGCGCCAACCGGTCATGTCGTCTCATTCGCTGGACCATCCGCTGGACGGTTTTTTCCCTTTTGATCCTCACCGCCGCTCCGGCCGTCACCGGAGAATCCCTGCTGATCAACGAACGCATCCTCCGGCGAGCCGAGGGGCAATATGGCGCGTCCGCACGCCGGCGGCTGCTTGCCTGGCAAGAACTCATGCGCTCTCAAGAAGGGGACGACCTGACGAAGCTGAACAAAGTGAATCGTTTTTTCAACAAAATACCCTTTGTCAGCGATGCCAATCACTGGGGACAGACGGATTACTGGGCAACGCCGATCGAATTCCTGGCCAGCGCCGGCGGCGATTGCGAAGAGTTCGCCGTTGCCAAATATTTCACCCTGCTGGCCCTTGGGATGGCGGAAAAACAGCTGACCCTGAACTACGTTACCGCCTTGCGCCTTAATCAATCCCACCTGGTCCTGGCCTATTATCCTGCCCCTGGCGCGGAACCGCTCATCCTCGACAGCCTGGTCGACGCCATAGAGCCTGCTTCGAGAAGAACGGACCTGCTGCCTGTCTACAGCTTTAACGCCTCCGGCATCTGGAGGGAGAAACCACGAGGCCGGGGCGAGCGGATTGGCGATGGCCGCCGAGTCCGGCCCTGGCGAGAGCTGTTGGCCAGAATGGCCGAAGAAACACATCAAAAATGAGGTTGTTCGATGACGTTATATAAACAACTGCTGCTCAGCGCCCTGCTGGTGCTCCTCTGCCTGTGCGCCGGGCTTTGGATGGGCGAACTGACGCGCACCCGCGATTTTCTGATCAACCAGATGGAGGTCCATGCCCAGGAAACCGCGACCTCCCTGGGACTTTCGCTCACCACGCTGACCAACGGCAGTAACATCCCGGCCATGGAGACCATGATCAACGCCCTGTTTGATCAGGGGTTTTACCGCCTGATCGAATTGCGCGACGTTGACGGCAAACTGTTGGTCGAACGCCGGGCCGACCTCGCCCAGGATCTGGTTCCGGCCTGGTTCATGCGCATCGTGCCGCTCTCCGCCCCGCAGGCCACCGCCTTGGTTCAGCACGGCTGGCAACAGACCGGGACGCTCACCGTGGAAAGCCATACCGGATACGCCTACCTGGCGCTGTGGCAGGCCGTCCAGACCACGGCGCTCTGGTTTTCGCTCACCGCAGCCGCCATTGCCGCGCTGGGCGGGCTCGGCCTGCGGCGCCTCCTCAAACCTCTGCGCCAGGTCGAAGAACAGGCCATGGCGCTGTGCAATCGCCAGTTCAACGTCCAGGAACAACTCCCCCGCACCAGGGAACTGCGGTTGGTTGTCTCGGCCATGAACCATCTCACCGTCAGAATGCGGGAACTCTTTCAGGAACAAGCGGCAATCGCCGAAAATCTGCTCCAGCGGACCTACCAGGACCCCCTGACCTCGATCGGCAACCGGCGGTATCTTGAAGCCCAGATCACCGCGCTCCACGAGGCCAAACACGAAGCGAAACACGATGTTGTCAAGGGCGCGTTTCTGCTCTTTCAACTCCAGGATCTGCAGGCAATCAACCAGGCTGACGGGTATCAGGAGGGCGACCGCATCCTTCAGGAGACCGCCGACATCCTCCGGCAGGGTTGCCGGGATCTTCCCCAGGCCCTGCTCGGCAGGCTGAGCGGAGGCGATTTTGCCCTGCTGCTGCCGAATGTCGACGAGCACACCACCCAGCAGATTGCAAACGCCATCCTCACCGAATTGCACCTGCACGCCGCCATGGGTGCAGCGCGCGCCCACGAGGCCGGCGTCTGTTGCGGCGGGGTTGTATATGAACAGGCAATCCCGTTCACCCAGCTGCTGGCAAGGGCTGACTCCGCCCTGAACACCGCCCGGCATCATCAGGCCAACACGGTTGCCCTGCTCCCCCTGACGGACGGCGAACCGCCCCTGTGCGCCGGCAAAACCGAGTGGATGGAATTGCTGCGCGACGCCATCGCCAACCGTGCCATTGTCCTCTATTCCCAGCCAACGGTCAGTCGCCAGGACCCTGGCACAATCATCCACCACGAGATCTTCGCCCGGGTGCGCACCCACGCCGACCGGGAGCTCTCGATGGGGATGTTCGTTCCCCTGGCTGAACGCTCGGGCCTGATGCCCGCCCTGGACAAAATGATCATCGAATTGCTGCTGGAGCAAACGCTTGATCAGTTCACGCCGCACCGGGTCGCGATCAACCTGTCGCCGCTTTCGTTGGCCGACGCTGCATTTTCCTCCTGGCTCGATGGGCAGTTAACCCAATGCGCCCGCAGGAACCTGCGCCTGAACTTTGAATTCCCCGAGTTCCGAATCCACCGCCACAGCGAAGTGATCAAAGCCTTTGCCGAGCGCCTTAAACACCATGGCCATCGCCTGGGGATTGATCACTTCGGCCAAGGGCTGACCCATTTCGGCTATCTCAAATCCCTCCTGCCGGATTACGTCAAAATCGACCGGGCGATCACCGCTGGAAGCCTGGACGAACAGAGCGAGAGTGGTTTTTTTATTAATACCCTTTGTACTGTCGCCCACAGTCTTGATATAATGGTAATCATTGAGGCGGTTGAAACTGAAAGCCAGTGGCAAGCCTTGTCAGCCTTGCACGTCGACGCCGTCCAGGGTTTTTATATCCAACAGCCTCAACCTGTTTCGATGACTAAGCAACCACCGACTTGAAGTCGGTGGGTTTGAAATCGCGGACTGAAAGTCCCGCAATACCGGCAGGCTGCGCAGCCGGTTTACGGCTCGGCATCGAAGCCGTCTTGAGGTTTGGGTTCAAAATGATGCGAAAGATACTCCTGGATCATCTCTTTCGTCAGCTCGCCGACTGTCACACAGAAATAGCCCCGTGCCCAAAAATGCTGCCCTCCCCAATACCGCTTCTTTACATGCGGAAATTCTTCGAATATTTTCTGCGATGTTCTCCCCTTCACCCATCTCATGATGGTGGAGGGCGATATATCAGGGGGGCGCTGCCCCTGGATATGGACATGATCCTTACAGGAACGCCGGTCACCCAGCGTCCCCTGCACAGATCCCGGCGTGCGGTATTCCCGCACCGGGCTCCTCAGTCATAATCACTCGCGCAGAAAGGTCGGTCCTCACGCAAGCCCCCGATTCATTTTCGCCTGCCTGTATTCAGTTGGCGCCAGAAACACATAGGCCGTCAGCACCCTCTTCAGTCCTTCCCAGGTCAGACTACGCCTTTGGCTCCTTCGATTCAGCCATTTGTACAGTGCCCTCACAGCTTCCCGGTAGAATATCCACAACGACGAGGTGTTACCACAGGCACAAAAATAGTTGTAATGCCCACGCACCTTACGGATCATCGTCGGGATCAACTTCGGCAGCGGGACATGCCGGTTTGACTTCACCCATGCCCGGCAGGCTTTAATGCTTGCCTGCAGCTTCTTCCTGGCTGTTCGTCTCCACACTCTTGGTACGCCTTTCGTATCATTCTCCCAGTAAAACTCGAAGCCGAGAAAGGTAAACCGTATTTCCCGCCCTGGATGAAATCGGCTGAAGCGATGAATACAGGTCTTTTCCGGCGCGACTTCAAGGCCGAATTTGGCCAACCGCTCCGGGAGTACCCGGTAAAACTGCTCCGCCTCCATGCGATACTGAAAGGCGCAGACAAAATCATCCGCATAACGGATGAGATATGCCTGCCCGCGACACCGCGGCTTCACCACCCGTTCAAACCAGTGGTCCAAAGCATAGTGCAGATAGATATTTGCCAGGATGGGCGAAATCACACCCCCTTGCGGCGTCCCGGCATGCGGATGGCACACCGTCCCGTCCTGCTCAAGGATACCAGCCTTCAACCAGCTGTCGATCAACCCGAGAAAGGGCTTGTCATCCACTCGCTGGGCTACCATCTTCAACAGCCAATGATGATCGATGTTGGTGAAAAAACCTTTGATGTCAGCTTCCACCACATAGCCATATCGTCCAAATTGCAGTTCGAAGTTCAGGTCCTTCACAGCCTGCTGTGCCCCGATACCCGGACGGTAGCCATAGCTGGCAGCATGAAAATCCTGCTCAAATATGGCCTCCAGTATGAGTCTCGCCGCACCCTGCAGCAGCCGGTCTTCTACCACCGGGATGCCGAGGGGCCGTTGTTTACCATTGCCTTTGGGAATGTACTTCCGACGGATTAACCGACTTCGGTAGTCATTCCGCTTCAGGCGATCCACCAACCGCTTGATGTTGTCGTCAAGATTTTCCGCATACTGCGTGATAGTAACCTTGTCGACTCCCGGCGCACCCCGTTTGTTCAGGGTGTTCCAGGCCTCATATAAAAGAGGACCATTCAAGTTGCTGTAGAGGTTTTGGAATCGATGGGTTTTCGCAGATCCCGCCTTTATGGATAGTGCCTGCAGGAAGGTTGGCTCGACGGGCTCCGGCCCGACATTGTCCGGCGCGAGTTGCCTTTGCAGACTGCTTATGACTGTCATCCCCTTCCCCATGTGACCGGCCCTACCGTCTCGGAGTGTCGGGTCGGAGGAGGCGCCAACTTAAAGGCTCGCCTCCGTCCGCCGCTCAAACCGGACGTGCGGTTCTCCCGCATCCGGCTTTCACAAGGGTGCTCCTGTTCTGAGGTTTCAAGGAAGGAATCAACGAAACCAGGTTCACCAGCGCCATTTCACCATACAGCTTCTTTTCCGGTAAGGTTTTCCAACCAGTGCATCGCCACCGTTTGTGACGATGTGACCAGAGACGCCGTACAATCCAACGATCAAGACGGTGAAAGAGTTTGCGGACATGAGCTTTGGCAAAGTGCCTGCCCCATCCGCGGATGACAGGGTTGAGCCATTCAATCAGCTCTTGCGTATCCATGGGTATTTTACGACGAGTGCGCACACGGACTACATCCTTGAACTTCTGGATCGATTTCTCACGAGGATAGGCATACAAGCCACCCGGTTTAGCACCGGACCGTATCTTATGGGCCGGGAGATTAAGTCCCCGGCCCCGTTTTATCTTGTAGCCAAGAAATTCGAATCCGTGCGTCACATGCACGATTCGAGTCTTGCCCTCATGGAGCGTCACCCCCAGTTTTTCCAAAATCCTGGCGGCTGCCGCCAAGGCCGCTTGGGCTTCTGCCCTGCTCCGGCATGTCACAACCCAATCATCGGCATACCGCGTCAGTCGATACCCATTCTGACGCATTTCCCAGTCAAACGGTGTAAGGAGAATGTTGCTCAGCAAAGGTGAAATCACTCCGCCTTGAGGAGTTCCGCTTTCGGTCGAAACTCTCGTACCATCGATCACGTATCCGGCCTTGAGCATGTCCTCGATCAGGCACAGCACCCGGCCATCCGTAACCCGGCGACTTACCAGGGTCATGAGCTTTCCGTGGTCCACCGAACCGAAAAAGTCTTTCAGGTCGGCATCCACCACCCACTCACAGCCCTCTTGCAATTCACCCCAAATTTTCCTCAGCGCATCCTTAGTCGATTTTCCGCGACGATATCCAAAGTTGGCGTCATCGAATACCGGTTCGAAGATCGCCTCCAGCCGGTTGACCATCGCCTGTTGACACACCCGGTCATAAATCACCGGTATGCCCAGCGGACGAAATTTGCCCGGCTGCCCAGGCTTGGGGATCAGGTGCCGACGCACCGGAAGTGACCGGTAGGTCCCGGTTTTCAAAGATTCGTGGAGTCGTTGCAGTTCGTGTTCACGTACCTGCTCGAAATCCTCGATGCTCTGCCCGTCGATCCCCCCACTGCCTCCGTTGGCTTTCACCTTCTCCCAAGCCATAACCAAATTCTTCATCTGATAAACCTTGTCCACCAATGAGTGGACCTTCCTCGTACCCATCGGGTTCAGCCAGTCCGCAAGTCTCCTCGGTCGAGGACGTACGGGTTTTTCACAAAGGGAACTGTTCCTCATCATCAACCTTACTCGCTTGCTTTCCACCCTGCCCGATCACCCTTGCCGGTCGCCTTCCCCAGCCCACACGGCTGCCGATCCCTCGGTCACGACGGTTTCCCGACGCTTCAGGTACTATTCG
>JAQUEZ010000018.1 GCA_028684915.1 Desulfobulbus sp. | reverse complement strand
AGATGCTGAGTATGAAGGGGAAATACTTCATCGACACCATTAAGCTCATCGCCTACCGTGCCGAGACGGCTATGGTGAATAGAGTCCGGCAGGCTATGCGCCGCCAGGACGACGCCCGAAGCCTGCTGCTCCGCAGCCTTTATGCGACAGAGGCAGACATCCTGCCTGATCATAGCGTAAATAAACTCACCGTCCGCCTGCACCAACCGGCTAAGGAGTTGTCAAACAATAACTTGGCTTGGAAATTGTTTTGAACAGCTATATAGCCGTAACGACATGGTGATAAATGACCATGTTATTTCGTAATGGCTCCTAATCATTGCACTAGTGCAACGATTCTGCATCTTCTCGAGGAATTGAACGCAACGCGAACGACGTTTCCAGGCACCGACCTCCGCCTGTTTTACGAATTGGTATCGTAGCAAAATCTCTCGAGATCAGGAGTTCTGAAGGGAGACCAAGCCCGCGAGGCGCAGGTGCTCAATGCCTTGTTCCCGATCCTTGGCCGTAATCGCAAAGCCACGCTGGCATTGTTTGCAATTGTCAAAAACCTGCCGGGATACTGATGACCGAGAAGATCACACTTGGCGAGATAGCCATTGAAGTGCAGCGCAAGGACATCAATAAAGTCCACCTCTCTGTGCATCCACCCGATGGCAGGGTGACCCTGTCAGCCCCAAGAGCAACACGTTTGGAGGTGGCGCGGGCGTACGCGATTTCCAAGCTCGGCTGGATACGTGAACAGCAGCGGAGGCTGGCGAAGCAGGTACGGGAAACGCCCCGGCAATTTATCAACCGCGAGAGTCATTCTCTCTGGGGAAGGCGTTCTCTGATGACGGTCGTGCAACGGGAGGTGAAACCTTCGGTTTCACTCGACCACAGACGCATTACCCTTACGGTACGCCCAGGCAGTGATGCGGCCAAGCGCGCCGAGGTGATGCATTCGTGGCATAAAATGCTGCTCCACTTGGCCGTGCCGCCGCTCATCGAGAAATGGCAGCAAAAACTGAAGGTTGCAGTACGCGACTACTTTCTGCAACGGATGAAAACCAAGTGGGGGAGCTGCAACCACCGGGCCAGACACATCCGCCTCAACACCGAGCTGGTGAAGAAGCCCAAGGATCTGCTCGAATACGTGATTGTCCATGAGATGGCACATCTGATCGAGCCGACCCATAATGACCGGTTCATCGCCATCCTTGAAGAACATTACCCGACATGGCGAGAAGCCCGCGCCGAGCTGAACGAGCTGCCGCTGACAGCGGAGGTGTGGAAGGAATGATTAATAATGAAGTGCAGGGACTGTTCTGGTTCGAACAAAAATAACCAATAGAACGCCAATAAATTTATCTGTCACGTACGACTGAAGCGTTCGGGGGCTTGGTGGAAAATTGACCATGCCAATAACGTTCTCAACCTGCGCAGTGCCAAATACAATGCAAAATTCGACGATGTTTTTGAGCGGCATGAGGCTATTAACCGAAAACAGCCCCCAAACCTTTAGGATGTCACCGGGCAACTGAAAAGATAAAAGGCTTGATTTTTCAGGTCCTTATGAACAGCACTGGATGATACTGCTTTTCGAAATGGTGGAGCGCCGGGACGTTCGGCTCAGGACGCTGTCAATCGAGTCCGCGATTGTATCTGCCAAGGATACCGCGTGGCCGTGGTGTTCCTGACCTGTCGAATTTATTCGATACCGTGGATGATGACGTACACATGTGTCGGGTCAGCAACAAGGTCCGTGACAAGCCGTTCCTCAAACTGGTCGGCGCGTACCTGCGGGCCGGGCGGGAAACCCGCCCTTACTCGATTGGCCGTTTATATTTTCAGATTTAATAATTTTTTAAGCAAGATATCTTCGATATTTTGCCGAGAATCGAAAACTGACAATACCAATACAGTATTTTCTGAAACCTTGTACATGACCCTCCAGGGAGCAATGACAAGTTCTCGATAGAGCAGAATTCCTTGACTTTGAAGCTCTGGTACGAAGCGACCGCGATGCGGAGAGTGATAGAGCTCAGATACTGTAATTTTTATTTTAGACAGTATTTTCCTGGCATGAGCAGGGCTATCTTTAACGATATAGGCAATTATACTTTCAAGATCCTGTACAGCAGAGCCGGCCCAAATAACTTTGAAGTCTTGCTCCATTATTTTTTCATTTTCTCTTCAATATTTGCGAAAACGGCTTCTTGCTCCAGGATGTTTCCACTCTTTACGTCTTCTTCCCCCATGGAAATCAGCTTCAAGATTCCGATGGCATTTCTCATATCTTCGAAACTTTGTGGATCTTGAATAACTGCTCTAGGCTCACCATTTTGTGTTATAATAACAGGTCGATGCGTGTCATTAATTTGTTTGAGCAAATCTGCAGCTCTGGATTTCAGATAAGTTACCGGCCTAATGTCACTTGATATGTTCATAATTTCACCTCGAACCTTTTATGGTACTCAATATGGTGATGGTACTTACTATGGGTCGAATGTCAACCTCTTTTAATGTGTAGGAAGGGTGGACGCAGCGAACCGGTCTGGAGAGAATACCGGAACTCACCTTTCCCGACCATCACCTTGAGATCATATAGAATTTTAAGACGGAAGATGTACCCGGATAGGGATTGGTACATATGCGGCGTGGAATGCCTGGCGCGAGACGCACACGTGCAAACAGAAAAGCCCATTCGTAACCTTCTCTTTTGCTATCATTGGATAACAAAAGTGGATACAAATGGGCCTTTAGGTAAAGAAAATAAATTTCTCTAATTATTTCAATAATTTGGTGGAGGCGCCGGGAGTTGAACCCGGGTCCGAAAATTCTCCCCTTCTGTATCTACATGCTTAGTTCCAGGATTAGATCTCGCATTCGTCTCTCACCCGGAACCGGGATACTCGAATGCCAGCCTGAAAAGTCTTATTGTTCGCGCCTCAGGCGTGCACGAACAACCAGCCCGTTGAGTCGACGCCCCGAATCCGGCCTTACAGGCTAAGACCGGTGGAACGGCACAGCAGCTTACGCTGCCAGTGCGTAGTTATAATCGTCTGCGATTATATTTATTTCCGCCATTTTTACGAGCTGACAGAAACTCGGCATGCAACAGTAAGCTTCAATATCCCCGTCGAATCCGTTTCGCCCCCAAAAGTCTATCTTGGAGAAGTGTGGATCTCTTTGAGTTGGTCAATCACCGCGACGCATAGTGCGTTCCATTTCGCGGTTGGATTCCTTCTCCTTAAGAGATGCCCGTTTATCGTAGAGTTTTTTACCGCGGGCAAGACCCAATTCTACCTTAGCCTTACCGTTTTCAATAAAGTAAATCTTGAGTGGGATAAGCGCAATGCCTTTCTCGTGCAACTTGCCGATCAGCTTACGAATCTCCCGCCTATGCAACAGCAGCTTGCGAACCCGCAGAGGTTCCTGCTTGGCGTAGGTGGTGAACGAATACGGCGAGATATGCACATTATAGAGAAAGACCTCACCGTCTTTCACCAGGGCATAGCCATCTTTAAGATTCACCTTGGAGGCCCGCAGCGACTTCACCTCCGACCCACTGAGGACAATACCGGCCTCAAGGATCTGATCGATGTAATAATCGTGAAAGGCTTTTTTATTTTTACTGACTATTTTCTGTCCCATGGCTCCTAACCGTGTTGCTACGTACTGGCGTTGCGCTCCAATATAGGTCCTGTTGGCTTAAACGCCATGAAAAAATTCAACCATTATCCATTTCTCCGGTAACCCGCAGGGCCTCTTCCACGGTGGTCATGCCGGCGAGGACCTTACGCCAGGCATCCTCGCGCAGGGTGGTCATCCCCTCGCGGATAGCGGTTTGGCGGAGTTCGGAGTCGTGGGCCTTGGCGCTGATCAGTTTTTTCAGCTGATCGGACATAGGGAAAATCTCAAAAATACCCAACCGCCCCAGGTAGCCGGTATTGCGGCATTGCAAACAGCCCTTGCCCCGTTTCAATTCTACCGTTTCCTGCGTGTTCACCGGGAACCCAAGCTTGCGCAGACTGGCACCGTCGACGCGGTAAGGTTCGGAGCAATGCGGACATATCCGCCGGACCAGACGTTGCGCCAGGGCACCGAGCATGGTGGAGGCGATGAGAAAGGGTTCCAGGCCCAGATCTTCCAGGCGAATGATGGTGGAAACCGCATCATTGGTATGGAGGGTGGAAAAGACCAGATGGCCGGTCAGAGCGGCCTGGACCGCATGGGTGGCGGTTTCCAAATCGCGAATCTCACCGATCATGATCACATCCGGATCCTGGCGCAGTATATTACGCAGGATAGTGGAAAAGGTGACGTCAATCAATGGCTGGACCGCAATCTGATTGAACTCCTCGTAGACCATCTCCACCGGATCCTCAACAGTGATGATGTTTTTCTCCGGGGAAGCAATCTGCTTAAGCGTCGAATAGAGAGTGGTCGACTTACCGCTACCAGTGGGGCCGGTAACCAGCACAATCCCGTGGGCCGAGGACATGAAACTGTTGTAGACCACCCGATCCCGCCGAGAAAAACCGAGGGAATCGAGATCCTGAAAAATAACATCCGGATTGAGGATACGCATGACCGTCTTCTCGCCGAAAGCCACGGGAATGGTCGACACCCGGATTTCCGCCTCCGCGTCTTCCGAACGACGACCGATCTTGATACGTCCATCCTGAGGGCGCCGCTTTTCGGCAATATCGAGCCGACCCAGGCTTTTAATCCGCGAGGTAATGGCGGAATGCACCGCCTTGGGCAACTTGTAAATGGTGTGGAGGATGCCGTCGATGCGAAAACGTACCAGGCAGATATCACGCTTGGGCTCAATGTGAATATCACTGGCCCGCTGCTCTAGGGCATAGCTGAACAGGTGGTTGACCGCAGCCTTGATATGTTGATCGGTGGAGCTCAGTTCGCGAGAGGAGGTTAGGCGTACATACTGTTCAAGGTTGCCGATATCTACCGTGGTTGAGGTGCCGCTGCCGCCAAACTGCGACTCCGCTGCGGTAATCGATCGCTGGAAGCCGAAAAACTCGGCCTGAATCTTGGTGATATCGCTCCGGGTGGAGAGGAAGGGTTTCACCTGTACCTGATTGGCCTTTTCAATATCCTCCAGCGCATGCCGATTATCGGGATGATAGGTGACCACGCTGAGCACACCGTCTAGTAACTCGAACGGCAGAATAAGATGGTTGACCGCAAAGGATCGGGGGATGGTTTTGGTTACCGTCCCCATGTCAAGATCCAAGGGATCGAGCTTCTTATAGGGAATTTTGAGCCCATGACTGACCGCACGCATGATCACCTCGTCGGTCACCTGCTGACTGCCGGGACCAGGGCTCTCCAGCCCCATAGAGGCTACAATATCCACCAGGTCCGGAAAGCCCTTGCCCGTATGAAAATCCTCGTCGTGGCGGCGGCCACCAAACTGCTTGAGTAGTTTCTGCCGCTGCTTGCCCTTATGCAAAATAACCAATTGGCGCTGGTCAGGAGACAGCACCTGTTCTTTCACTAGAAGGTCGAGCAGAGATTCGCTGTTAAGAAATGGCATGGTTTCCAACTGTCGGTTAACGAAGCAAGGCAGGAGACGCGTAGCGATATTGTCGCAAGCGCCATCTGGTTAGGCAAGCAATTTATAAGATAAACGTTGCCCGAGGGACAATGGGCAAAAAAGATTTCGGCCGTAGAAAACGACCGAGAGCAGTCGATAAAGCCGTTTAGTTCTGCCAGCCGTGGGCGCCGATCAGATCGACAAAGCGGACCTGTTCCAGGGTGGAAACAACGACGTTGCCCCCACGTTTTTCCACCAATTTAAGGTCCTGTACCGTCTGACCGCCAACGGGCATCACCATCCGCCCCGGGTCGGCGAGCTGTTCGAGCAACGGCTCCGGGATCTGCGGCCCACCAGCGGTAACGATGATGCAATCAAAGGGGGCCTCGGAAGACCAGCCCACGGTGCCGTCATCGATACGGGAGACAATATTATAGTAGCGGAGCTTATCAAAGACCTTACGGGCCCGGCTGACCAGGCCATCAAGGCGTTCCACAGTAAACACCTTTTGGCAAAGACGGGAGAGGATGGCCGCGTGATAGCCGGATCCGGTCCCGATCTCGAGGATACGCTCCTCGCCGGTGAGGTGCAGCGCCAGAGTCATCAAAGCGACAATATACGGCTGCGAGATGGTTTGGCCGCTGCCGATGGGCAGGGGGAAATCACCATAGGCATGGGCCTGCATAGCATCTTCGACAAAAAGATGTCTGGGCACGGCTCGCATAGCGTCAAGCACTCTCTGGTCGGTAATGCCACGCGCCACCAACTGCTCTTCAATCATCCGCTCACGGTTGATATCAAAACTCGAGGGTGGACTCACTTGACCTCTTCCCAGGTATAATCTTTAGCCCACTGCCGATCAGACTCACTATAATTCCGAAATTCGCAGTTAACGACCACATCGTTTTTCACCGTAACAACGATCATCTCATAGCCAGAGGGGTCGACCATGGAACCGACGAGCGGCATGTTACCAAACATACCCGGCCGGTCCTCGTAGTAGACATATTCACTCACTCCGGGGCCGACTTCACGACGACCATTGGGCTCGCCCAGGTATCTCTGTACATCCTGCAGGGTTGACTGTCCCGGTTTAATTAACGAGGCGTCGGAGGCAAGATGTCGTACCTGTTTGGAATGGCAACCGCCGAGTAACAGGGCAACAAACAAGAGTATGAACAGGGTCGGTCGCATTAAAATTCCTCCAGGAACAATCCGCTCAAAATAAAAAAGGTTGTGTTCATATATCGTGAACACAACCTTTTTTCAAGGTTGATGGCGTCGTAAAAACTTCGATCTCCTGCGTCGCAGCATTTTTCCGGGCACTCGACATACCTGAGGTATGCCTTCGCGCCGAAAAAACACTACTCCTTGTATATCTGTGTTTTTACTGAGCCATCTCTTAGAGTGTGATGGACTTTTTACGAGTCCATCAAGGTTAGACGCTGATAGCCAAAGAACTCTCACCAAATACCGGCGTGTTACACTGCAGATAAGCTTTCAGGCCGTGTACTCACCCCAAAAGGTGTCCCAAATCAGGCCTTCCCGCCGGCGGCCCGCTCAAGGATGCGGTAGTTGCGCTGGACCATGGCCATGGGGTCGACCATGAGGCCCGCCTGGATCATGGCGTTGTCATAAAGCTGCTCGACCACGTCCTGGGCAAAGCCGGCATCACTCTCTTTCAGTGCGGCCAACTGCTTGATCAGTGGACTTTTGACGTTGATTTCCATGTCCTTTTTGCTCCCCATACCGAAGGCCTCGTTCTGGCCGGATGCCTTGAGTACGCGCTCCATGGAAGAGGTCATGTAGCCGTCGACATTGACGATCATCGCCGGGCTGTCCACCAACCGGTTGGAATCCTTCACCTCCTGGATTCGCTCACCCAGAACCTCCTTCATCCATTTGCACAGCCCCTCAAGACTCTTGCTGTCCAAAGGCTCTCCGCTCTCCTTGGCTTCCGGTTCAGGTGTGGTTTCTCCGGTTTCCGGCAGGGCCAGGTCGGCGCGATCGGCAGAGACGAGTTTCTTGCCGTCGTACTCGCCAAGATGGTTGAGCACAAAGTCATCGATCGGCTCCAAGGTGTAAAAGATCTCCACACCCCGCTTCTTGAACATCTCCACGTAGGGACCGTACTCGATTGCCGCCCGATTGGGACCATTGATGTAATAGATCTTGTCCTGGCCTTCGCGCATGCGGCCGACATACTCCTCAAGCGAGATCATCTTACCGGACTCACTGGCCGAGGACTCAAAGCGCAGCAGTTTGGCCAGGTCGGTACGATGCTCGAAATCCGAGGTCACGCCCTCTTTGAGGAAAATACCAAAAGTTTTCCAAAATTCTAGGTACTTATCGCTGTCGCGGCCCGCCTCCTCGTTGAGGAATTTGATCACCCGCTTGGTGACCACCCGGCGCAGTTTGCCGACCATGGCATTATCCTGCAACGACTGGCGTGAGATATTCAGCGGCAGGTCTTCGGAATCAACCACACCTTTGAGGAAACGGAGCCACTCCGGCAGGATATTTTCGCTATGCTGATCAATCAGTACCTTTTGGCAATAGAGATTGACTCCGGGCTGCATCCGCCCCATACCCAGGACCTCGAAATTCTCCTTGGGGACGTAGACCAGGGCATTGATCGCCAGCGGCGCATCCGCGGAAAAGTGGAGCCGATATAGGGGATCATCCCCTGCGGTGGCAATGAATTTATAAAATTCAGTGTACTCCTCTTCGGTTATCTCGTTTTTGGAGCGACTCCAAATCGCCTGCACCGTGTTGACCTTCTTGCCCTCGACCTTGACCGGGAAAGGGACAAAGGTGGAGTACTGCTGGATAATACGCTCGATGGAGAACTTGGAAGCATAATCATGGGCATCATCCTTGAGCTCAAGGGTGATTTTGGTGCCGCGATGAAGACCTGGGCAGGGGCTGATGGTATAAGTGCCGCCGCCGTCGGATGCCCACTCCCAGCCATCGCCGCCGTCCCAGGAACGAGTCTGCACCCGAACCGTTTTGGCAGCCATGAACGCGGAATAAAAACCGACACCAAACTGTCCGATAAGGCTGACATCCTTCTGCGCCGCCTCGGCCAACTGTTCAAAAAAATGTTTGGAGCCGGAGTGGGCAATGGTGCCGAGGTTGGTTTCGAGTTCCTCACGGGTCATACCGATACCGGAGTCGGCAATGGTCAGGGTATGATTCTTGTCATCGCAGTCGATGGTGATTTCCAGGGGTACGTGGGCATCGAATTCGACCTTTTCAACCAAGCTCTGATGGCGAAATTTTTCCAATGCGTCTGCTGCGTTGGAAACGAGCTCGCGCACAAAAATGTCCCGCTCGGTGTACAGAGAGTTGATGACGATATCCAGGACCTTTCTGGTCTCCGCCTGAAACTGCTTGGTTTCAACCTGTGCTTCTGTCATGGTGACTTTTCCTCTAAAGGCTGGGGTTGGAATAGTTTTTTTGACCTGGAACGAGCTTTTTCCTGACAATACCAAGGAGATAAAGGCTCTTCCTTTTATTCGGCCAACATGGTAAGCACGATTAAATCACTGTCAAGATAACTGCCGAATCCACATAACAAGTCGATTTTCACACCCGATCCATGAATGCGTCTCACCTTGATGTCTGTATTGTCGGTGCCGGCCTCTCCGGTCTGAGCACTGCGGCTTTTCTTCGCCACCAGTATCCCGAACTCCGACTCCTTATCCTGGAACAGGAAGACCGCGCCGGTGGCGCCATGGCCAGTTTCAGCGACCAGGGCTTTCAGGCCGAATGGGGACCCCATGGCTTTCTCGACAACTGTGCCGAGAGCCGGGAGCTGATCAATCTGGCTGGCTTGCGCTCCGAGGTCACCATTGCCCCTTTGAGTGACTTTGTCCGTTACCTCTGCTTGGATGGCCGCCTGCAGTGCATCCCGCAGTCGCCGCTGAAAATCCTGCGTGCCCCGTTGGTTTCCTGGGGAGCAAAGCTGCGGGTATTGGCTGAGCTGTGGCAAGAGCCGCTGGACAACGAGCCGTCGGTGGCCCAATGGGTGGCGCATCGTTTCGGCCCTGCCCTGGTGCCTTTTGCCGATGCGGTGTTCACCGGAACCTATGCCGGCGATATTGAACAGCTGAAGATCGATGCGGTAATGCCGGGCGTGCGGGAGCTGGAAAAACACCACGGTTCGGTGATCCGAGGTCTGGTGGCAAAGGTGCGAAGCGGGAAGAAAGGCGGCAAGACCAAGAAAAAGGCATTACCGGCCATGACCAGTTTCACCCAAGGCATGACCATGCTGCCGGATCGGCTGGCTGCAGATCTGGACGCCGAGGGGATACTGCGCACCTCATGCACGGTAACCGCCCTGGAACAGTTGGAGAGCGGCTGGCGGGTGCTCACCGATGGAGAGGCGATTGAATGCCGTCACCTGGTTCTGGCCCTGCCGGTTAACCGGAGCTTGAGCCTGATTACCTCCGCCCTCCCCTCGCAACCACCTCCACAGACCGTTATTCCAGAGACCCGGATCCTCTCGGTGCTGCTGGGCTTTGACGCCCGCGCCCAAATCCCCTTTGGTTTTGGCTATCTCGCACCGGAAAAAGAACAGCGCTTTGCCCTGGGGGCCCTTTTCTCTTCGCACATGTTTCCTGGACGGGCCCCGCAGGGATGCCAGTTGCTTGAGGCCCTAGTGGGGGGCAGACGCCATCCTGATCGACTGGAGCTGAGCGACGAGGCCCTCATCGAGCAGGTCTACCAGGATCTCAGCAAGCTAATGGACTTACCCGCCCCCATCTACACCAAAGTGTTGCGACCCAATGCTGCCATTCCCCAATTGGAGGACGGCTATACCCGATTGCTCGCCTGGCGTGAGGATCTCCACCGGAGGCATCCCAACCTGCATCTTTGTGGGTTTGGCTGGCAGGGTATCGGCATTAACGACATGGTCAAGGAGGCCCGCAAAATGGCTGACCGAGTGAGCTCAGTACAACGAGCTGCTGAAGGCCCTGAGGTCAAGGGCGTCTATTTCTAAGAGGCTTTTGCTCGACCGGACTTCTCATCAATCCAGACGGCAACAGAGGCAACGCATTGGGCAACGAGTGAAAGCAGGCTCTCCTCGTTGCCAACATCCCCATGAGAAGTGAGGGGGGCTAGGCGGGTCAGTGCTTCTGCAGCTCACCCGCCGGTTCCACCCTAATTTTTCAACTTATTACAGAGCAGCTCAACCTGTTCGCGCACAGTCGTCTGCTGGGACATATCTTTGGTGATGGCTTTGATCGCGTAGAGCACGGTGGAGTGATCCCGGTTGTACATGCTGCCGATATCCGCCAAAGACTTATCGGTGTACTTACGGGTAAGGTACATACCCACCTGACGGGGAAAGGTGATCGAACGTTTACGGGAGCGTGAACGCAAATCCTCAACACTGACGCGAAACTGCCGTCCGATCAACTCGCGAATAGTCTCACCAGTAACATCCACCGAATTCCCGATCAGACTGTAGATCACCTCACGAACCATACCCAAATCCGGCGGTGCCTGATGCAGGCAGGATTTGGCCTTGATGCCCATGATGGCACTCTCCATACGACGGATATCGCCTTGCAGGGTCTCCGCCATAAATCCCACCAAATCTTCATCCGTACCCAGGCCATGAGCCTGCATCTTGTGACGAATAATCCGCGCCCTGGTTTCGTAATCAGGACACTGAATACCGGTGACCAGACCTGAGGTCATACGGCTGCGGAAATCTTCGTCCAGCCCGGCGAGTTTGGTCGGAGCTACAGCCGAGGTCAGGATGACCCGCCGCCCGGATTTGATCAGATAATCAAGAATAGTGTTGAGTTCTTCCTGGGTTTTGTTCTTGCCGGTGAGCGTATGAACATCTTCGACCAGGAGCATATCGCAGTCGTTGATGTATCTCTTGGAAAACTGCTCCATGCGGTTTGAACGGATGGACTTTACCATTTCCGCAGAAAACTGCTGGGCCGTCAAATATTGCAGACGGGTGGAAGGGGCAGATCGCAGCACCTGATGCACAACCGCCTGGGTCAGATGACTTTTCCCCAAGCCGGTGGTGCTGTTGACAAAAAGGCAATGACCAAAGGTAGAATCGCCGGTAGCCAAGGCATGGCAGGCAGAACGAGCGAGGATGTTGGACTCGCCGACCATGAACTGGTCAAAGGTGTAGGCGGGGTGCAGCGAACGATAGCGCGGGGCGGTATTGGTCATACCGGGTAGACGCAACTGTCCCCCTTTATCGCTCTCACATTGCAGTGGCGGCTGCTCTGCCACTTGCAAACGGACATTGGCAATAGCTCCCAATTCCTGTGCCTTGGTACGAATAAGCTCAAGATAGCGATCCTCTACCCAGGCACAAAAAAAGCGGTCCGGTCCGGCGAGTTCCAATACCTGATTGTCTTGCCGCCGACACTCCAACGGTTTGATCCACAGACCGAATTCGCTTTCCGGTAAGCTAGCGTGTAGAGAGGTTCTAATCGTGTTCCAGAGCATAAACTATCCTGTCCAGTATTGTTGAAAACATTCCCAACAGCCGAAGTTGGCCGTGTTGATTAGCGGTGATCTACAGAATATCCTGTTAGCGGTCAAAAGCGGTTTACGTCGATTTCAGAATACAAACGCGAAGATTGTAAACAATTCAAATTCCCTTGGAGCCATTAGACTTTACGTGAAAGGATCGGCGCAAAAGCTACTGGCAGCGTGAGTTTTGCACAATTTAACAATTTATCTAGCAATTCCAGGCAATTAACAATTAACCCAAAACGTTTTCAACAGCTTTTCAACAAAATGGTAACTCACCATAGCTCAACAATGCTCTATTTAACTCCATAATACGCCATTTTCAGCTTAAGAGACGCCAGAATCCTCTAAGCCCTTTACACTCCATGGTTTCAGCGGCTTGAAGAGCAGGAAAAAAATCTTTATATTTTTCCACAAAATTTTTTACAATAATTCCAGCATATTAAACTCACACCTTTTACTAACCCACGCATTGTCGGCCATTTGCAAACAGTTGTTACCAAAAAGATCCCGATCTTTTGCGGGTGCTGCAAAAGGCCCCAAGAAAAGGCGAAGAAATATGGCACGTTAAATTGATACGCGGCCACGTTATGATGTCGTCGTAGAAACTTCGATCTACCGTATCACAGCGTTTTTCCGGGCACTCGACATACCCGATGTATGCCTTCGCGCCGAAACAACACTACTCCTTGAATATCTGTGTTTTTACTGAGCCATATTTTAGAGTGTGATGGACTTTTTCTGAGTCCATCACGTTGTAGAAAACGACAAGAACGGTAAAAGCCAACGGACCTTATTGACAAAAAAAAAGCCCAAGCACCTTACAAGGTACTTGGGCCGTTGATACGGAAAGTATGGAGAGTTACAGCACAGGGGGAGGGGGGGTATAGGTGTTGGTATCAGTGACCTCCTCATTTAAGCGGTGCTCCTTTTTCGGGTTAAAGCTTCCGAGCGTTTTAAGTCCACCGTAGATCTCCACCTGACCGGGAAAGCGTACCCCTATTTCCGAGTAAGGAAACATCACCTTGGCATCAAGAAAGAAGTCACTGGAGAAATCATATCCGCCCCCGATAGCGCCCTGTACCTCGTTGGTTCCATAAAAACCAAGCACCTCCGCAGAGGGAGTAAAACCGTCGAGAATATCAAAAAATATATTCCCTTCAACTCCATAGGCTCGATTTCCTTCATCTTTCCCGGTTATCGAGGTGTTTTCCGTTGTATCGATCAGCGATCCATCAAGATAGGTATTTGTCACATGGTGGGTGCTGGTGATTATATCCTCTTCCACTTCGGCGTACTGACAGGTCAGCCCAACGCGGAAACCGGAAAAGTCAACAGGTGAACCCGAGGATCCACCAAAAGTAAAGGGAATCTGAATAACAGCTCCAGCCCGGATTTCATCTTCAGCCAGAGCGGTCTGTACAGAAGATATACAGATCAGGACCAAACCAGCGGTCTGGATGATCGGTCTAAGGGAGTGTTGGAAAGATGGAAAGGGGTGCATCGGGTTCTCCTTATATACAGATAATTGATGGACTCGTAAAAAGTCCATCACACTCTAAGAGATGGCTAAGTAAAAACACAGATATACAAGGAATAGTGTTTTTACGACGCCATCATAATTGGCAAATGCCACCTTGTACGCGGCTAGGGAGCTGAACACTTTTCCTGCTAACTTTCAAGGAGATAATCACTAATAACCTACTAAAAATAAAACAAAAACACTTTTTCCGTCTTTCCCGTCATCAACAAAAGCAGACTGTCGCCAGGACCGGACATTTTCCGGATGCAGGGTAAGGGCACGGCCCCGGTTTCCCTGCAGTCCGAGAAAGCAGTTGACTGTTGCGCCCTGATTCTCTATTACTCAACATTTATTTCCATTTCAGAATGTTATCTAGGGCCCCTCTGCCTGAACTTGGTTGCATGCAAACCTGCAGAAATCCGCCAGGATCACCACAAACCGGCAGCAGAGGCTCTCCATCCCGAAAGGACCAACCCCGGCCGGGAAGTACTGCAGCTGCCGGAAGTGGAGGAAGCATGTCGAACAAAGCAGCCTGTCTGGCCGTTCTTGGTACCGGGTCGGACGTGGGCAAAAGCATCGTTACCACCGCGCTCTGCCGCATTTTTGCCAACCACGGCCTGAAAGTCGCCCCGTACAAGGCCCAAAACATGTCCAACAACTCCGGCGTCACCCCGGAGGGTATGGAGATGGGCCGGGCCCAGATCGTCCAGGCCGAGGCCGCCCGGATCGCCCCCCACTGCGATATGAATCCGGTTCTCTTGAAACCGGTCAGCGATGTCGGTTCCCAGGTGGTGCTCAACGGTGTTGCTTGGATCGACGCTTCTTCCCAGGATTACTACACCAAAAAAGATTTCCTGTTCGCCCAAAGCATTGCGGCTCTTGAACGATTACGGGCCGAGAATGATCTCATCATCATGGAGGGGGCCGGTTCTTGCGCCGAGGTCAACCTGATGGAGAACGATATCGTCAACCTCCGCATGGCCGCCCAGGCAGAAGCCCCGGTCATTCTCGTGGCCGATATCGACCGAGGCGGCGTCTTTGCCCAGATTGTCGGCACCTTAGCCTGCGTCTCACCTGAGCAACAAACAATGATCAGCGGCGTTGTTATCAACCGATTCCGTGGCGATATTGCCCTCTTTCACAAGGGCATCGACTGGATCGAACAACGTACCGGTAAACCGGTCTTCGGCGTGCTGCCCTGGTTTAAACATTTCCGCATCGAAGCCGAGGATGCGGTGGTGATTGAAAACGCTCCCCGTTTTAACCCGTCAGCAGATGCAGAACCCACTATCGGTGTTATCCGCCTGCCCCATATTTCCAACTTCACCGATTTCGAGCCCTTAAGCGAACTGCCGGGCTGCCGTCTGGTCTATCTCCAGCAACCGCAGGATCTAAGCCGGATGGCTGCGGTTATCCTCCCCGGTTCCAAAAGCACCTGTTCCGATCTCCAGTGGCTCCTTGAAAGCGGCTGGCGGGAACAACTGATCCGCTATAGAGAAGGAGGCGGCCACATACTCGGCATCTGTGGCGGCTACCAGATGCTGGGCACCTGGGTCCGCGACCCCGACGGTATCGAAGGCGCGCCCGGCTCCACTGAAGGCCTGGGGTTATTGCCGGTGGAGACCGTGCTTAAGGCGCCTAAAACCACCACCCTGACCGATTTCCGGTGGCAAGAGATTGGTGGCAGGGGCTATGAAATACACATGGGTCGCACCGATCCACCCAAGGAGCTTAGCCTGGTGGCTGTGGACCGCCGCAACGGGGCGGATTGCGATGATTTCGACGGGTGCCGAAGCCTGGATGGCCGGGTGCTGGGCACCTACATGCATGGTCTATTCGACACCCCGGCCATTACCGCCCACTGGCTCAACACCATTGGCCTGGACTCTATTACGGTCGACACCCTTCACGGCCCGGCCGCGCGGGATCAGGCATACGAACAGCTTGCCGAACATGCGGCCAAGCATCTTGATCTGCAGGCAATTATTGCCCTTCTCCCTAAAGAGTTGCAGCAACGAATTCGCTGAGGGGCGTTCTCCTAGAGCAACATGTGAACAACGTTCTCGCGACTTTCCACGAAAACGCCGACTTCCATAACATATTGTTTTTCTAGTATTTATTTTCTGACATCTAGGGCTATTTCGGGGGATTCATGATTCAGGGACATGGCGGTAATGTTTTTGCCCTGGCCGAGGCGTTGGGCTGTCCGGCCGAGGACATTACCGATATGAGCAGCAATATCAATCCGTTGGGCACAATGCCCGGATTAATTGCGCACATTAAAGAACGTTTAAACCGGATTCGGGTTCTGCCCGAGGTCGATGCCCGCGCCTCCATCCGTGCCATTGCCAAGCTGCTTGATGTCGCTCCGGAACGGATTCTGGCCGGCGGCGGCACGACCCAGTTCATCTACACCGCCTGTGCTGCGCTACAGGCAAAACGGGTCCTCATTCTTGGCCCCACCTATGCCGATTATACCGACGGATGCCGGGTGCACGGGATTGAACCGGAGTTTTTTATATCCAAGGCAGGAGACAATTTTCTTCCGCAGATGGAGCGGCTGCGCCAGGCACTGGCCCAGGTGGATACTGTTTTTCTCTGCAACCCCAACAATCCCACCGGCCAACTCATTGATCACCAGACGCTGCGTGCACTCTGCACGGCTCACCCACAGGTCCGCTTCATCATCGACGAATCTTACCTCCCCTTTGCCCCAGTCGATCAAACCCAAAGCATGACCAGCTGTGGCCTGGACAATGTGATTGTGCTCTGGTCGGTTTCCAAAATTTTCGGCATGCCTGGCCTTCGGGCCGGTTTCCTGGTCGCCAATCAGGGGGTAGTTGAGCGGTTTTCCCGATATATGCAGCCTTGGTGCGTCAACAGTCTGGCCCAAGAAGCGGTCTGCTTTCTCGGTGATCACCTTGCAGAGGTTTCGGCTTTTATCGATCAGACCAGGGCTTTTCTGGCCAGAGAAAGCGTTCTGTTGAACAAACGTCTCGGGGACGCCCGCCTGACCCTTTTCCCCTCCATGACCTCCTATTACCTCATGCAGCTTGGTGAACACACCTCAGCGACCGAGGTCTGTGCGCTCCTTGGGCGTCAGCGTTTTTTGATCCGCAACTGTGCCAATTTCCACGGCCTGGATGAACGCTTTATTCGGATTGCCCTCAAGGATTCGGCCACCAACGAGGCAGTCTGCCGCCACCTGCGCACCGCTGTCGGCACGCGTGAGGGTTGAACCATGACATTCAGCCAACTCCTGCCCTGGCTTGCCCTGCCCGCAGCCTTTGCCCTTGATAGCCTCCTGGGTGACCCACGATGGTTGCCCCACCCGATCCGCTGGATGGGTAAGGCTATCGAAGTGGCCGAACCCCGGTTTCGCCGGTGGTTTGCTAATGAACTTGTGGCCGGAGGTCTTTTTGCGTTCACCCTTATTCTTGGCTGCTGGGGCCTCTCCGCCCTGGTGGTCAGTCTGGCGTACCGGGCGCATAGCCTGGCTGGATTTCTCGTGGAAACGGTACTGCTCTTTTACTGTTTTTCCGCCCGCTCGCTCTCCCAGGCCGCCATGGAAATTTATGTTTCCCTCGGTGCAGGCCACGTCGACACTGCTCGCTCCCAGGTGGCAATGATTGTCGGCCGCGATGTTGAACGGTACCAGAGTGATGACATTGCCCGGGCCACCGTGGAAACTGTGGCGGAAAACGCGGTAGACGGGGTGATCTCGCCCCTATTTTTTGCCGCGCTCGGAGGGGCGCCCCTGGCACTGGCGTACAAGATGGTCAACACCCTGGATTCGATGGTGGGCTATAAAAATCCGCGCTATCTCCTCTTTGGCCGTATTGCCGCACGCATCGACGATCTAGCCAACGCTCTCCCAGCACGGTTCTCGGTGATGCTCATTGCCCTGGCCAGCCGCCTGGTCACAAACACCTCCAGTGGCCTCGCCCTGAAAACAGCATGGGCAGAAGGAAAAAACCACGCCAGTCCCAATGCCGGCTATCCGGAGGCGGCCTTTGCCGGGGCCTTAGGGGTGCAGATGGGTGGTCCCAACTATTATCATGGCAAGCTGGTCGAAAAACCCTACATCGGCCTTGGCCTGGGCCGGGTAACCCTGGAGCATATTCCGCGAGCCTGCCGACTAATGCGTATCACTTCGCTCCTCGGCTGCCTGCTTGCCTGGCAGGCAGCTATTGCCCTGCGCCTATGGATGCATTCGTAAAAAACATAATTTTCCCTTTTTCGTGGTTTGCGACGAGAACCACTGCAACCCAATTTATCAGGATCCTGCCCATCCCCTTCCCTCCTTCTCAATGCCTGGAAAAATGAGTTGACGCCACCCGCCCATCGACCCTCTAATAGATAGAGAAGCACACTACCAGCGTCATTTTCTCTCGGAAACTCCCAGGGGACCAACCCTCAATAGCCAAGTGGGATTTTAAAGCATGCGGCCTTTAAACAGTCTTCGCAACACAATGACACTCAGCATGCTCCTCATGGCTTTCTTGGCCGTAGGCCTGGTGGGTTCGTTGTGGATCAGCCAGGAGTACAGCAAGTTTGAAGACGAGGCCGAGCACCTACGCAGCATTTTTCTTGATCAACAAAAGACACTTATCCGGCAAGAAGTCAATCGGGTGGTCGATTACATTCAATACCAACGATCCACCACCGAGACTGCGCTCAAAGCCACCATCAAAGATCGCGTGGATCAGGCCTGGACCATCGCCAACACCCTGTACAAGACCTATCAGGGAAAGAAAAGTTCCATAGAAATCCAGACCATGATTCGCGAGACCCTGCGCGGAGTCCGTTTTGACCAGGAACGTGGCTATTTTTTTATCTACGACATGCAGGGTACCAACATCCTCCTCCCCTTCAGCCCTGAGCTTGAAGGACGTAACCTGCTGGATTTACGCGACAGCGAAGGATTGTATACCATACGCCGTTTTATAGCTCTCATGCAGCAGCAGAACCAGGGCTACCTCCGTTGGCACTGGTACAAGCCCGGTGAGACCACCCGCATGTCGGAAAAAATCGGGTACAGCCGTGTCTTTGCCCCTTTTAACTGGTGGATCGGTACCGGCGCCTACATTGAGGATGTGGAACGCAAAATCCAGGCCCAGACCCTGGCACGGATCAACACCATTCGTTACGCCAAGGACGGGTATATCTTTGTCTACGATTTCAAGGCCAACACCCTGGCTCATTACAAGCCGGAAAACCTGGGGGTGAACCAGTGGGAATTCCGCGATTCAAACGGGGTGCCGGTGCTCCAAGAACTGATCCGCGGCTGCCGACAGGAGAAAGGCATCTTCCTGGACTATGTGGGCACCATTCGCCCGGCCACCGGACTTCCCGCCCCCAAATTAGCCTATGCCAGGGCGATTGCCCCCTGGCAGTGGATGGTCGGCACCGGGGTCTATATGGATGAAATCAACCCCGTTATCGCCGAGAAAAGGGCTGCCCTGGGGACCAAAATCAGGCGAGATCTCGGGGTGATTGCCATCATTCTTTTATTCAGCCTGGTGGGCGTTGCTTTCGTCTCCCGCCTGATCACCGCCCGCATCATCGCCAACATCCAGGGTTTTGCCGCTTTTTTTGAACGCGCCGCCTCCGGCAACGAGCAGATTGATGACCAATCGGTCCATTTCACTGAATTTCAGCAACTTGCCCAAGCCGCCAATCAAATGGTTATCCAACGAATGGAGGCCGAGGAGGCGGTTGCTGAACTCCAGGAACAACTCATCCGTAGTCGCAAAATGGAAGCGCTGGGCGTGCTGGCCGGAGGCGTTGCCCACGATCTCAACAATGTGCTCTCGGCCGTGGTTGGCTATCCGGATATGCTGTTGGCTTCACTGTCCAAGGATCATCCCCAGCGTCGTGCCATCGAGGCTATTCGCGACTCCGGACTCAAGGCGGCTGAAATCGTTCAGGATCTGCTGACCCTGGCCAGACGCGGGGTGATCCAACCGGTGGTGGTTGATCTCAACCATCTGATCCGGACATATTTTACCACCCCGGAATGGATCCGGACGCAAATCGAAAATCCGCAAATCATCATTGCAACCGATCTTGCCCCTGACCTGCTCCATATCAAGGGTTCCCGCGTGCACCTGCAAAAGACAGTGATGAACTTGATCGTCAATGCGGCTGAAGCCCAACCGACGGGTGGTAAAATCAGCGTACTCACTGCAAACTGTTACCTGGATAAACCTCTCTCTGGCTATGACCAGATACGGGAAGGGAATTATGTGCTCCTCCAGGTCAAGGATCAGGGGATTGGAATCGCGCAGAAGGATCTGGAACGGATCTTTGAACCGTTTTTCTCGAAGAAAAACCTAGGGCGCAGCGGAACCGGTTTAGGCATGACCGTGGTGTGGGGAACAGTTGAGGATCACGACGGCTATATCAACGTGAGCTCGGCTGAGGGACAGGGGGCGGAATTCAGCCTCTATTTCCCAGCAACCCAAGAACTGATCACGGCGCAGCCGGATGCGGATTTGCCGCTTTCTCGCGGCACGGGACAACGACTGTTAGTGGTGGACGATCTTGAGGAGCAGCGTCTTCTCGCGGCCAATATGCTAAAAAACCTGGGGTATGAGGTGGTCACCGCTTCAGGTGGCGAGCAGGCTCTTGAACGGCTCAGCGAGCAGCCCTTTGAACTGGTGCTGTTGGATATGATTATGCATCCGGGAATCGACGGCCTGGAAACCTACCAGCGGATCCTCAAACTCCACCCCGGACAACGCGCGATCCTGGTGAGCGGCTATGCCCAGACCGAGCGGGTGAGCAAGGCAATGGCCTTAGGCGCCCAAAGTTATCTTAAAAAACCTTATACCCTGGCGGGGTTGGCCAGGGCGGTTGCAGAGGTCCTTGGTTGATCGGGGACATCGGCTCTCGCTCTCAGAGCTCGTCCGCATCCTCCTGAACCCCTCCGGGAGGTATTATACCGGGTAGGCTGAGAGTGAAGGCTGAACCCTTGCCGGGTGTGCTCTCCACCTCCACCGTGCCCTGATGGGCATGGGCAATGTGCTTAACGATAGCCAGCCCCAGGCCGGTGCCGCCCTGATCGCGAGAACGGGCCTTATCGCAACGGTAAAACCGCTCAAACAATCGTGGCAGATGTTCCTTAGCAATGCCAGGTCCGTTATCAGCGACACTCAAATGGACCAGCGGCTCCCCATGGACGGTACGGCTGCCCTGACAACTCAGGGTAATACGCGTGCCGTGGGGACTGTAGGCAATGGCATTATTGAGCAGATTGATCACCGCCTGTTCCAAGAGCGGCTGGTTGATAGCCGCATACAACTCCTCGTCGTATTCCACCTCGATCACGATATCCTTCTCATCGGCATTGACCGCACAAGTCTGGAGCACACTTTCCAGCACCGGCCCGACTTCGCGCACCGTCAGGGTAATATCTTCCTTGTTCTCCCGATCTTCAATCCGGGACAATATCAACAGGTCATCAACAATCGCATCCAATCGGTTGGCCTGCCGCACCACGATATTGAGGAAACGACGGGCATTGTCCTCATCTTCCATGGCCCCGTCGAGCAGGGTCTCGACATACCCTTTAATGGCGGTGATCGGAGTTTTCAGCTCATGGGAGACATTGGCGACAAAATCCTGGCGAATGTTTTCCAACCGGTTGAGCTTGGTCAGGTCGTTCATCACCAAAAGCACGCCCATGCTCTTGTCGGCCTCGTCACGCAGGGGCACCGAATGGGTTTCCAGCATAATCGTTTCCGAGCCGCTGAACAGGGTCACCTTCTGCTCCTGCTGGCTGTTGTGGGTCAGGGTGAAATTGATCATTTCAAGGATGTAAGGGTTGCGGATCACGCCCTGCACAGCCTTTCCCTTGACCACGTCCGAAGGCAGGGCAAAAAGAGCGGCTGCCGCCTGATTCATACGGATGATATTTTTCTCGGCATCAATGGCCACCACCGCATCGGCCATACTGGAAAAGACCGCCTCCAGCTCATTGCGTTGCTGGATGATGATCCGCACCCGGCGATTGATCTGGTCGGCCATCTGGTTGATCGAGTTCGCCAGGCCAGCCATCTCCATCGACATATGTTCGCTGTCGATCTTCACCAACTGATCGATCCGTCCCTTGGTTAGCTGCTCTGCCCCCTGTTTCATCTTCTCCAACGGCCGGCTGATCCGCTTAGCCGCATACAACGAGAGCAACATCGCCAATAAAACCACGCCCAAGGCCATGCCCAGCATCCGTTGCTGGAACCCGCCAAGCATGGTCTCAATCGGAGTGACCGCCAAGGCCAGACGCAGCACACCTTGATGCCCGTCATGCCCCAACTGGAGAGGGATGGCCGAATAGAGCATGGTCTCGCCCAGGGTATGGCTCAGCCGAATGGAATAGCCGGTTTCACCGCTCAGGGCCGAAAGGACCTCCGGTCGCTTGCTATGATTCTCCATTAAATGGTAGTCTTCGTTGGAGTCGGCCAGGACCACGCCATCACCGTCGATCACCGTAATTCTTGTTCCGGCCCTTCGCCCGTTCTGGCGGACGAAATCCTGGAAGGCTGCATCGTCTCCCTTGCTCAAACGGCTGATCGTGGACTCGATCAGCATGGCCCGTTCAGCAATATCCTTCTTGAGATGATTAAGGAAAAAATCATGCCCGGTGGAGGTGGCCAACCAGGCCGCCAGGGCCATGGTTATGATGATAATTCCTGCGGAGGAGGGAAATATTTGCCAGAAAAGACGGACGTTACGCATGGGGATCTCTATTGGATTGCAATTGTGCCCCTGAAAAACGGAGCAGACAAAAAAAAGCGAGGTGCCAGCCGCCCCTGATTATTCCCGGATCCGATACCCGATTCCGCGCACGGTCTCGATGCAGGCCCCGGATTGGCCGAGTTTCTTCCGCAGCCCGAAGATCTGGACATCGACGGCTCGAGGAGTGATACTGTAGTCGTAACCACGCACCTGATCGATGATATGCTGTCGAGAAAAAACCCAGCCAGGACGCGCGGCCATCAATTCCAAGATAGTAAATTCGGAGGCGGTCAAGTGGACCTCTTCACCGTTGACCCGCACCTCATGGCGGCCGGAATGAATCTCCATACCATGGCGGCTGATCAAAGCTGCCTGCTCATCGTCTGCGGCCCCCTGTTCGGGCTTGCGGCGCAGGGAGGCCTCGAGTCGAGCAATCAGTACGCGGGGACTGAAAGGTTTGGTGACATAATCATCGGCCCCGCATTCCAGGCCGCAGACGATGTCGTCCTCTTCGCTTTTTGCCGTCAGCATGACAATCGGCAGGCCTTTGATCTGCTCCTGCGAACGGACAACCCGGCAGACCTCGTTGCCGTCCTTGCCCGGAAGCATCAAATCAAGCACCATAGCATCAAAGGTTTCCCGGTTGAGCAATTGCAGTGCCTCCTCACCGGTGTCGGCGCAGGTGACGTTGAAACCGGCCTTAATGAGATTGTAGCTGACAAGCTGTTGGATGTCGGTGTCGTCTTCGACAACCAGGATGCTTGGTTTTTTCACATTGAGCTCCTGTACAAAACCTTGGTAATTTGCATGCTACTGTTATGCAGCACAAGCCTGCTTGCAAGAAAAAAGAAACATGCTAACGCTATCCTAACCGGTTTCTAACCCAGTGAAAATGGTCATAAACTAAAGAGTAATCTGATTAATTTGTTCCATCAATCCAGAGCCCTTTACGGAGGAGAAACCGTGAGTAGACATATGTATTTCCATCGGGAAATCGACCATCTGAAAAAAATGATCCTTGAACTGGGCACCTTGGCAGAAGACCGGTTGCGCCGAGCAAGCGCCATTCTCGAATCCGGCGACAACGAAGAAGCGCAGGCATTGATGACCGGAGACTGGGAAATCGATGACATGGAAATTCGCGTGGAGGAGGAGTGTCTCAAAATTCTTGCCCTCCATCAACCGGTGGCCCGCGACCTGCGCCTGATTGTCTCGGTTATCAAAATCAACAGCGAACTGGAGCGTATTGCCGATATCGCGGTCAATATCGCCAAGCGTATCATCACCATCAACAAAACCAAGCAGGTGGACTACACCTTTACCCTGGACTATCGCCCTATGGCCACCAAGGCACTGGAGATGGTCAAAACCGCCCTTGATGCCCTAGTCACCGAGAATACGGCCATGGCACGTAAGGTCTTTCTCATGGATGACGAAGTGGACCAGGAGCGCAACAACGCCTACAAGGTTGTGGTGGGTGAAATCGGCAACCATTCGGAGCAGGCTGCCTGCCTGATTAATCTGTACCTGATCGCTCGCCACCTGGAGCGGATCGGGGATCGGGCCAAAAATATTGCCGAAGAGGTCATTTACCTGGTTGAGGGCGAGATCGTCCGCAGCAGCAGCGACCCACATTAATTTCCCTAAACCAAACCGGTTTTCCTTAGCCCCTTCTCTCGTCTCTTCGACCTTCTATTGCAGGGCTGCACCGCTTGGAGGATGCAGCCCTTTTTATTTGCTTAACCAACGAGGCTGTTGTTGCCCAGACAGGCCCCTGTTTGCTGGGCGGCACTGATCCAGGGATAATCCAGGGGGACCAACTTACGCTTCCCCACGACCTCGGCCAGTTCCACCAGTTCGGTCGACTCTCCCTTGACCGCGACCATCTTGCCAAAATCACCATGGGCAACCGCGGCAGTACAGGCCGTGCCAAGGCGGGTGGCAAGGATGCGGTCCGCCGCGGTCGGGGTGCCTCCGCGCTGGAGGTGGCCAAGTATGGTGACCCGACTCTCAAGCCCGGTGAGCGCCTCTAACTCGGCAGAGAGGCGCAGGGTGTTACTGGTATGATTGGTCTGAAAAGCCTCCAGTGCGGCAGAGACTTTTTTCTGTTTTTTCTCGTCCTTGGTCGACTGTTTTTTCTCCTTAAGGGTAGCCAGTTCCTTGGCGTCCTTTTTGGATAAAGCGCCTTCGGAGACGGCGACAATACTGAAATTCTTGCCTCGATGACGACGGCGGCGGATAGCCTCGGCCACCTGATCAACATCGTAGGGAATTTCGGGAATGAGAATGACATCCGCCCCACTGGCCAGACCGGCCCCCAGGCCAAGCCAGCCGGTATTGTGCCCCATGATCTCGACCACGATAATCCGGTGGTGGCTGTGGGCAGTGGAATGGAGGCGATCAATGGCATCGGTCGCGATCGACAGGGCGGTGTCGAAACCAAAAGTGACATCGGTCATGGCCACATCGTTATCGATGGTCTTGGGCAAGGTGAGCACATTGACCCCGGCCTGGGCCAATCGATAGGCATTTTTCTGGGTTCCACCGCCGCCAATGCAAATCAGGGCCTCGAGGTTGTGGCGATGGTAGTTGTCGATCATGACCTCGGTCATATCCTGAACCTTGGACCCCACCGGCATTTTATGCGGTTTATCACGGCTGGTGCCGAGGATAGTTCCCCCAAGGGTGAGGATTCCGGAGAGGTTCTCTCCGTCAAGGTGAATGGTTCGATTTTCCATCAGCCCCCGGAAACCATCACGAAAGCCGATTACCTGCATATCGTAGGCATTAAGTGCGCTCTTGCCGATGGCGCGGAGCGCGGCATTGAGACCGGGGCTATCGCCACCGGCAGTCAAGACACCTATACATTTTCCCATGGTACCTCCTGGGAGCTTTTTTATTCTTTTATCCTTGATGGACTCGTAAACAGTCCATCACACGCTAAGAGATGGTTACGTAAAAACAAAGATATACAAGGAACAGTATTTTCCCTCGCGCCTCACTTCAAAAAACTGAGCAAAAGAATCACATTTAACCCGGAAACTATCGCGGTTATGGCCCAAAGCATGAGTTTGGTGCCTAACGGGTTGGCGTGCTTGCCCATAACCTTGGCCGAGGAGGTCAGATACACCTGCAAAACAATGGTCAAGGGAAGTTGAATGCTCAGCACCATCTGGGAGACGATCAGCGCCTTAAAGGCATCGTTCACCAGAAGCAACAGTAAATAGCCGCCCACCAGGGAAATAAATATCCCCAACCTGGAGTGACTGTCTTTGATATCATAGGGCTCGTTGAAGATTCCGGCAAATATGGAGCCACCGGCGATGGCTGAAGTGATGGTGGAGGCCAGACCGGCAAACAGCAGGGCAATGGCAAAAACATCGGCCGCATTGCTCCCCAAGAGAGGTACCAACAGACTCTGGGCCTGAGGCAACTCGTCGACCATGGTGCCGTGCGTGAAAAAGGTGGCAGCGGCCAACAGAATCATGGCGCTGTTGATGGCCCAGCCGATGAGCATGCTGAACAGAGTATCAAACAATTCATAATCGAGTTGTTTTTTGATCACCGCCTCATTTTCCAGATTCCATTGACGGCTCTGAATGATCTCGCTGTGGAGAAAGAGGTTATGGGGCATGACCACCGCGCCGAGCACGCTCATGACGATCATGATACTGCCCTCGGGAAGACTTGGCCGCACCCAGGCAACTCCGGCCTGGGCCCAATCGATATCCACCAGGGTCAACTCATAGAGAAAACTCAGACCGATCACCGAAACAAAGCCGATGATGATCTTTTCTACTGCCCGGTAGGAGTTGGTAAACAGCATCACAGAAACAAAAAGGACCACCAGCAGGGCCCCCGCAGGAAGGGGGACATCAAAAAGCATCTGCAGGGCAATGGCACCACCGAGTATCTCCGCCAGAGAGGTGGAAATCGAGGCCAACATGGCAGAGCCGAGCACTGGTCGGCTGACCCAATTGGGCGTATGTAAGGTTGCTGCCTCTGAAAGACAGAGCCCGCTGACAATTCCCAAATGGGCGACATTATGCTGAAGCACGATCAGCATCAGGGTGGAAAGGGTGACCATCCACAGCAGGGTATAGCCGTAACCGGCACCGGCAGCAATATTGGAGGCCCAGTTACCGGGGTCAATGAAACCGACCGTGACCAGGAGCCCCGGACCGATATAGCGAAAAATCTGCAGGGCACCAAAGGCCGGTTTATGATCCCGACGACGAAGGTCTTTAATAAACTGTAACAGATTCAAAATGATGTTATCTCCAGTTTGATATTGCTCAACGCCTCGAAATCCTGTGGGATCGTGCCTGAACAAACAATTTTGCAGAGGCAGTGTTCCGCCCATGGCTTTCGCAGTTCTTTGTTAACCATAATGCCCCAGGGGGCGCAAGAATCCTAACGGAATCCTAATAGGGGTCAAATCCCGCCTTAATAAAGCACAGCTACTTTATGGCTCTAGTTTGGGTGTGATCGTCTCGCCCAACTCATTAATGGAGTCCACATGCCCCCCATGCTGCTTATCACCGTTGTCCTTGCCCTGTCGGCCCTGGCTTTCTGGCAGGGAAAACGCCGGGCCTTTGCCCTGTCCCGCCGGGTGGCCACCACCAGAATGCACTCGCGGCCAGGGTATTACGGCATGCTCACCGCCTTATGGTGTGCAGTGCCGGCACTGATCATCGTCATCATCTGGCAGACAGCGACTGATCCGCTGCTCACTCGCATCGTCATGGACGGGGTGCGTGAGGCCAAAGGTGCCCTCACTCCGGACCAGTTAAATCTGATGGTCAACGATGTGCGCAACCTGGTCTCGGGCAGTGTGTACAGCCACAACGTCGACCCGGTGCTGCAGGCGGCGGCTGATCGCTATCTGGGCATGAGGCACATCGGCAATATGGCCATGGCGGTACTTGCCTTAAGCACTGCCCTGGTAGCTGCCTACTTTGCCTACTCACGGATTAAGCCCACCCTACGGGCTCGGAATCAGGTGGAACTGGCCGTTGAAATCCTGCTCACTCTCTGCTCCACCTTTGCCATTTTCATCACCATCGGCATTGTCCTTTCGGTGCTGTTCGAGTCGATCCGCTTTTTCCAGCAAGTTCCCTTTTATGATTTTCTCTTTGGCCTCAAATGGAGCCCGCAGATGGCTATCCGCGCCGATCAGGCCGGAAGCTCCGGCAGCTTCGGTGCCATTCCGGTGCTCGCCGGTACCTTTCTCATCTCCGGTATCGCCATGGCCATCGCCGTGCCCTTTGGCCTGATGTCGGCGATCTATCTCTCCGAATATGCCGGACCGAAGTTCCGAGCCACGGTTAAGCCGCTCTTGGAAATCCTTGCCGGTGTCCCCACGGTTGTTTACGGTTTTTTTGCCGCCCTGGTCGTCGCCCCCTTTATACGCGATATGGGTTTTTCTCTTGGACTTACAGTAAGTTCGGAAAGTGCCCTTGCCGCTGGCCTGGTCATGGGAATCATGATCATCCCCTTTGTGTCCTCGCTCTCCGACGACGTCATCAATGCCGTGCCCCAATCGCTGCGTGACGGTTCCTACGGCCTGGGCGCGACCAAGAGCGAGACCATTAAACTGGTCATTATTCCGGCAGCCCTGCCGGGCATTGTCGGCTCGGTGCTCCTGGCGGTTTCCCGTGCTATCGGTGAGACCATGATCGTGGTCATGGCCGCCGGCCTTGCCGCCAATCTCACCCTCAACCCGCTGCAGGCGGTGACCACGGTTACCGTGCAGATTGTCACCCTGCTGGTCGGCGACCAAGAGTTTGATAGCCCCAAGACCCTGGTGGCCTTTGCCCTGGGCCTGCTGCTGTTCGTCGTCACGCTGGCGCTTAATGTCATCGCTCTCTACGTGGTGCGTAAATACCGTGAAGAATACGAATAATACGGACCTCGTCCAGAGAAAAGGACGCATGAAAACACAGATCAACCAAGTACACAACCTTGTCCCCGAGGCTTTTTGCACCAAGGACAATAACGGAGAGGGGCGATGAACGATTCCCAAACGATGAGTACCATGGAGCGGGTCAGCCTCGGCTTGGCAGCCCGCTACCGCAAGGAAAAACGATTCAAGTTTTTCGGACTTGCGGCGATTGCAATGAGCCTGCTGTTTTTAGTCCTGTTGCTTGGCGCCATTACCGCCAAGGGATACACAGCTTTTCTCCAGTCCGAGATCTTGCTTGATATCCACCTTGATCCCCAGGTGTTGGATGTCAACAACCTGGCCACAGCCAACTATGCCGCACTAATCCGCCAGGCAACCTTGGAAATATTCCCCCAGGTCCAGGGACGTTCAGATAAAAGGGCAGTGAGCAAACTGATCAGCACTGGTGCCTCTTTCCAGCTCCAGCGACTGGTGATGAGCAACCCCGAACTGATCGGCACAACGCTGCCCTTATGGGTACCTGCCGATGATGAGGTGGATATGTTCGTCAAAGGGCATATTCCCCGTAATGCTCCGGAGTCCGAGCGACGAATCAGCGATAAGGAAATCGGCTGGATCGACCAATTGATGACGGCCGGACGCCTGAAGAAATCGTTCAACACTATCTTTTTTAATGCCGGAGACTCGCGGGAGCCGGAACTTGCCGGTATCCGGGGTGCGACCATGGGCTCACTCTACACCCTCATGGTGACCCTGTTGCTAAGTTTCCCCATCGGAGTTGCCGCTGCGGTCTACCTGGAGGAATTTGCGCCCAAAAATCGTTGGACCGACCTCATTGAAGTCAATATCAACAACTTGGCGGCCATCCCCTCGATTGTCTTTGGCTTGCTGGGGCTTGCGGTCTTCCTCAACTTCTTGCATCTGCCGCGCTCCTCATCCATGGTTGGTGGTTTTGTCCTGACACTGATGACCCTACCCACCATCATCATTGCCAGCCGGGCCTCGCTCAAATCGGTTCCCCCCTCTATTCGTGAGGCCGCCTTAGGCGTCGGGGCCTCGAAGATGCAGACCATCAGCCACCATATTCTCCCCCTGGCCATGCCGGGCATGCTCACCGGGGCGATCATTGGCATGGCTCGTGCGCTCGGTGAAACCGCGCCGCTATTGATGATCGGCATGGTCGCCTTTATCGTCGACGTACCCCATGGTTTTTCCGACCCGGCCACGGTTTTGCCGGTACAGATTTTTCTCTGGGCCGATTCGCCGGAACGTGCCTTTGTCGAACGGACGTCTGCGGCCATCATGGTGTTGCTTTTCCTCCTTTTAGCCATGAATGCCACGGCGGTTATTCTCCGCAACAAATTTGAACGTCGCTGGTAATGCAATTAGAATATTTTGCTAACACAAACTAAATGCACACCCGTTACAGTTATTGCCATCAACTCTACAATGAATCTTAAAAGGAGATATTCCCATGCGAAAATTTGGCTTAACCCTGGCTGCGGCCACCCTGCTGGTTGCCGCTGCAACCACCGCCCCTGCTGCTGAAGGACGTGATTACATCGCCATGGTAGGTTCCTCTACCGTGTATCCGTTCAGCACCTCAGTTGCCGAGCAATTCGGTAAAACCACCAAATTCAAAACCCCGAAAATCGAGTCCACTGGAACCGGTGGCGGTATGAAACTGTTCTGCGCCGGTGCCGGTGTTGATACTCCGGATCTCACCAATGCTTCCCGCCGGATGAAAAAATCCGAGCTGGAGACCTGCCAGAAGAACGGTGTGAAAGAAGTGACGGAAATCAAGGTGGGATATGACGGCATTGTTGTTGCCAACAGCAAGAAGGCTGAGCAGTTCAACGTCTCCCGTAAAGATCTCTACCTGGCCCTGGCCAAGGAAGTCCCCAGCCCGGATGGTGGCGACAAACTGGTTGCCAACCCGTACAAGACCTGGAAAGACGTCAACAAGAGCCTGCCGGCAAACAAGATCGAGGTTCTTGGACCTCCGCCTACCTCCGGGACTCGCGACGCCTTTGTTGAGCTGGTTATGGATGAGGGCTGTACCGAATTTCCCGTTATCAAGGCCCTGAAAGAGACGGACAAGAAAAAATTCAAGGCTGTCTGCCAGACTGTTCGTGAGGATGGCGCCTACATTGAGGCCGGTGAGAACGATAACCTGATCGTGCAGAAACTCGAGGCCAACTCCAAAAGCCTGGGTATTTTCGGTTTCAGCTTCCTTGATCAGAACGGCGACAAAATCCAGGGTTCTGTTATTGACGGAGAGGCCCCGACCTTCGAGAACATCGCTTCCGGCAAATACGTCGTTTCCCGACCGCTGTTCATTTATGTCAAGAACGCTCATGTCGGTGTTATCCCCGGCATCAAAGAGTATCTCTCCGAGTACACCAGCGAGCGTTCCTGGGGCGATGAAGGTTACCTGGCCGAGAAGGGCTTGATTCCTGCGCCTAAAGCAGAGCGGGCCCAATATGCTGGTATCGCCAAGGCATTGACCCCGGTCAACATTGACTGATCAAGAGGTTGAGTGGCATACTCAAAGCGTCAAAGAAAAACTCCGGAAGGTCCGATGCGGCCTTCCGGGGCTGGGAGTCAACAGATGACAGCTGCAATCGACACGGTTTTAGACATGCGTGATGCACTCGTGGAAAAGAATGAGGGAGAGGCCGTGACAACCAAGGCGCGCAAGGTCGACCGAGACCTCCGCCAGACCGTTGGTGTTCCCTTTGTTGAAGAACCGCGTATGATCTGTCGGGAAGTCAACGTGTACTACGGGGAAAAACATGCCATCCAGGATGTGAGCATCGACGTCGGCAAGAACGAAGTTCTGGCCATGATCGGCCCATCCGGGTGCGGCAAGTCGACCTTTCTTCGCTGCCTCAACAGGATGAACGACACCGTGGCCAGTTGCCGGGTAACCGGACAAATCTTGCTCGACGAACTCGACATCTACGATAAAAAAGTCGATGTGGTCCCCTTACGAGCCCAAGTGGGCATGGTCTTCCAAAAGCCCAATCCTTTTCCCAAAACCATTTTCGAGAACGTTGCCTACGGGCCTAAAATTCACGGTTTGGTAAACAACAAGTCCGAACTGGCTGACATTGTCGAGGACTCGCTCAAAAAAGCCGGTCTGTGGAAGGAGGTCCATGATCGTCTTGATCAGCCGGGTACCGGACTCTCCGGTGGCCAGCAGCAGCGTCTCTGTATTGCCCGGGCCATTGCCGTGCGTCCGGAGGTTATCCTTATGGACGAACCCTGCTCTGCTCTTGATCCCATTGCCACCGCCACAGTTGAAGACCTGATTACCGAGCTCAAGGAACAGTATACCATTGTCATCGTGACCCATAATATGCAGCAGGCGGCCCGTGTTTCCCAACGGACCGCGTACTTTCATCTCGGTGACCTGGTCGAGGTCGGCCCCACCGACCGCATCTTCACCAACCCCCGCCACCAACTGACCGAAGACTATATCACCGGTCGTTTCGGTTGATTCTTTGCTGAACATCCGCTCTGCCTCTCTCCAGCTACCCAGGCTGGAGAGGTTGCCCCGCCCTTCTTCTTCCCCCCATCGCGTCCTGTCCTTTTCCTGTTCTTCCCTTTATTTCCAACGCCTTTAGGGTCGCGAAAAAAAATAATTATCCAATTCTGCTTGTCTTTCGGCCCGGCTACGTCGTTACTTTAACTAGCGAATATGCTTGATATTCACCAGTTAAAACGCCTTATATCCGAACCGAAATCCGGCGCATTATTCGAATACTTTTTTCTTTCCCCGACCCTTGGATCAAAAGGCCATCAACAACTCGGCGCCTTAGGCGCACCAGCCATTGCATCTTGCAAAGGCTCTATCCAGACTCATTAAGTACATTTACTCACGGGATCGACATGCATAAAGGGTTGATTCTCCATGGGATTGTCCGTGCACTCTCCAAATATCGCCCGTATCCGTGTCAGTTGGGCAGCCTATTTTCTCACCCCACTCTCCAGGAGGACAGTATCGCAAGGGCTCAATGGCCCTGAGCAAAGACAACACATTCAAGACGAGTAGCAGCAATATGGAGTCCAGACGGTAATATCCATCTGGTAGGACCGGAATATTCCAGATGGGTCAACAACTCCATGCTCAGGAGTGCAGGCAATCCGATCAGGATCCCTCCATTGGTCACGTCGGGGCCAGGAGAGGGCTGAATTTCGGCGAAAGGCCCCAAATCTGAACGCAGCTTTGTATTGGTTCTTTGCAGCCAGGTCTGTAACCGACAAATGGATATGACGTAGAATGTCAGCTGTGACAGAATTTGTCAGTATAGAGGCCCAATAATTTAATAAAGTCACAATTGATAATTATACAGATCGTTTCAGTTGCCCTACGGAAATTCGGGTTAATTTAGCCTGTAATTTATTTAATCTATAAATATTTCACCATTATACACAGCAGGCACCGATCATTATCCGATCAATCAATTCCTTCTTGGGCAAATTTGCCCAGATTGATTACCTGGAGTCCTTATTACTTACCAATTTTATCCCGTCATTTACGAAGCTTAACATCGAATATAGAAGAAGATATATCACAATAAAATACTAATATTCACCTTGATATTTCGATATTTCTCAAATTTTGGATCAAATTTTGCAAATATAAAAGCATTTGATTATCCGTGGAACGATTACCATATGAAACTCTTAAAATGATGTTCAGGTGTTGCTAAATACTGGTATTGTTTCTTTATGGGAGAGTATAATCAAATCGTGCTGAAGCAGAGCAATGAAAATCGAATTTTTTAGTTGTGTCTTTCAGGAAAAAATAAATGATAACAGCAACAAAGAAAATTGACGGCTTCTCGCTCGAAAATATTTTGCAGATTTTCTCTCTGGAAAAAAAGACTCAAACCCTATTGGTCAAGCATGATGAGAAGAAAGGGTTTATTGACATTGAAAACGGAGAATTAATAAACGCTGAAATAAATAATGAACAAGGGGTTGATGTCTCCATAGAAATACTTTCGTGGGAAGACATCCAAGTAGAATTGTTGCCTTTTAGAAATTGTCAGAGAACAATTAACCGTTCTCTGATGAATATTTTAATGGAAGCTTCAAAATTTAAAGACGAAGAAAAAAACAAACAATATTCATCAGGACGTCACTTGCTTGTTTCCGCCATTGAAAAAGCGGAGATGCAACAAATAAAAGAAGCGTACAACGACCTTGCCCAATATATAAAAATTAATCGTAACGACGCCTCCGGCTGGATTTGGTATTCACGTATTCAAGGCAACGTCAGAATTATGAAAAAAGCCTTGAGAATGGCTCAAGCGATTGCTCCAGAGGACTCTTTTGTCCAAGAAGAACAAAAAAAAATCACAACTGTCGCCCCCTACCTGACCGGAGATGTAGCCCGCAAATGCTATTTTTGTTGGGCCCCTCTCAATAAGCAAGAAACGGTTTGCCATTATTGCCATGGTCGCCTGACCATTAGCGAAAATGGTCTTACCGGATCAACAGAGATGGATTCCCATTATCTCGAGCAAGCAAGAGACACATATCTTCGTATCCTCAAAAAATCTCCGCGAAATCTTGTCGCCACTTATTGTCTGGCCCTCATCCACATGAACAGCAACAATTTCCAAGAGGCGCTCGGATATCTGGACAAGGCGACGAAAATGGCTCCGGCAAAGGATTTTTTCGCCAACCAACTTAAAATTCTGCTCAATCATTTGGCCAAGCGGTCCTCTACCGAAACCATTGCGCACTCAAATGAGACTATTGTGGCAGAACCGGAAAATGAGTCAACCCAAAGCGGTAAAAAACTTATTCTCGTGGTCGAGGATAGTTCGACCACGAGGAAGGTGATCGCCATTACTTTGAGTCGAAGCGGATACCGGGTCAATGAAGCCGCGGATGGACTTGAAGCGCTCAGTAAAATCAGCGAGGAACGCCCCGATTTGATCATGCTGGACGTCATTTTGCCGAAAATGGACGGCTATAAAATTTTATCCATCGTCAAGGGGAATAAAGAATTTAAGGAAATCCCGGTGATCATGCTCACCAGCAAAGATGGATTTATCAATAAAATAAAAGGGAAAATGGCGGGTTCAGCAGCGTATTTGACCAAACCTTTTGATCCCGACAAGATGATTACTGAGATCCAAAAACATATTTAACGCCGTATCGCCAAGGCGAAAAATCAGCAGACAGGAGAACGAACATGGCCAAAGGTAAAATTCTCGTAGTTGACGATAGCCCCACCCAACTCAACTTAATGAGGGCTCCTTTTGAAGAAAACGGTTTCCAGGTGATCACGGCCAGTGACGGAGAGGAAGCCTTGGCGCTTGTGGAGTCTGAAGATCTGATGTTGGTCGTATTGGATGTGATCATGCCGAAACTCAATGGCTTTCAAGCCTGCCGTAAAATCAAGTCGATCAAACAGGACCTGCCCGTCATCCTCCTCACTTCAAAAAATCAGAAAAGTGACGAATTCTGGGGAAAGAAACAAGGGGCCGATGCGTACATGACCAAACCGTTTGAAAACAAAGAGCTTTTTGAAGAGGCCATACGCCTGATGTCCTGATAGGTATCAGAGGCCATGATTGAATACGGACAATCTTCTTTGAATTTGTGATCATGATGCATGAAAAAGTAGCTGATACCCGGGCGGGATCCCTGGCGGAACTTTTAGGCGCTATAGACGAGGAAGTCACCCCCGTCCTTCAATGGGACCTTGAACAAACAAGGGCGAACGCCCATCGTTCAATCCGTAAACGAACGCCATTTATTTCCTTTCTTCTCGGAAACGATGAATTAGCTCTTGATATCGGCTCCATACTGGAACTCGGCGAACTCCCTCCTGTCACACGCTTACCCAATCTCCCTCCCTGGATTCGCGGCATCACCCAAATTCGTGGAGAGGTGCTTTCAGTGGTTGATTTCGTGACGCTCTTTGACCTTGCCCACAGGAACCAATCCAGGGTGAAGAAACCCTACGTGCTGTTTGCCTACCATGATTTCAAATGCTGCCTGATTGTCGACAAAATTACCGGAGTTGTCCACATCGACAGGAAGCTTGATCACCTTGAGAAACACAACATGCAGCAAGGGAGCTCCCTTTCCCCCCTGTCTGACCTTCTGTTAGGCGCGTTTCAACCGGAACACCGAATGATCCACGTTCTGGACAGCGAAAAAATTGGCCAGGCACCTTTATTGCGGAAATGGCGTTAACCAGTCGCATTTTCTGATAAAAGAATAAATTTAAACAGGTCAACTCATGGCGCAAGACAGGAAGGCTCTTTTTGCGGGATATCTCGAAGAAGTGAAGAGCTATATTCCCATCATTCATCAGCATATAGACGAACTGCGCACGAACCCGAATCATTCGGAAAGTTTCACGGAACTCTATCGGTTGGTACATATTATTAAAGGTGCCTCTTCCATGGTCGGCATTCAGGGGTTGAGCCGGATTGCCGGACACACGGAATCCGTGCTTGACGAGATCCAGGAAAGGCGTGTCCCGCTCTCGTCTGCAGTCCTCGACGCCATGCACTCGACTACGCTTCTTTTTGAACAGTATTGCCAGGGCCTGCAACAGGGATCCCCTCTCGACGATGCACAACTCTTCGACCAGACGCAACAATACTTTGCGAATATCTGTGCCGACGAGAGCGAGGCGATGTTCTCCATGGAAATGGACGGACTCATCGACTCCGAGGAATTGTTGGCGACAGATCCAGCGCCTTCCGACCTGGAAACCTCATTACTCAATGAGTTTCAGGCCGAGTCGGAACAGCATTTTGCTATCTTGGAACAGGCGATCGACAAGCTCCATATAGCCGTGATCGGACCGACTTCGGTTGATGATACCGTGCGGTCGCCCCTCAATACAATCCGCCGTTCCGTCCACACCTTGAAAGGGGCTTCAGCGGTTCTCGGTCTTCCCGATATTTCCGCGTATGCGCACTTGGTCGAAGACATCATGGACTGGTTCTGCGAATCCGCCATTACCCTTGATCCGCGGCACATCCACCTTCTGTCGGCGTCCATTGATTCTCTTGCCAAACTCATCATGGAACCTGACGCCTTTGACGAACAGGCTGCAGAGGATACGTTTGGACAATTAAGCCTTTGCATGAACGATCCTGAGCAGGATCAACAACAATTCACTCCACAGCCGCCTCCTTCCGAAGCGAAAAGCTCGATCAATAAACAGCCCATCCCCCCTTCCACAGCCCCCATTGTGCAATCACCGTCAACCAATCTCTTCAGCGATGAAGAATTGCTCATGCTCAGAGACGGGTTTCGGGAGGAGGCGGAAGAGCATCTGCAACAGTTCCACCTTTCCCTGGAAAGCCTAGAACGCGAGATCCATTCCACAACCGAAATTTCAGCGGAACACCGGGAAGGAATCCGCACTATTCGCCGTTCTATCCACACAATCAAAGGCGCTTCCTCCGTCATCGGACTCCAGGAGATTGCTAGCTATGCCCATGGTGTGGAGGATTTCCTCGATTGGCTTTTTGAAGACGCTCGTTTCATTGATCCGACCATGCTCAATACCTTGGCCGAAGCCTTGGACCTGCTTGGTTTACTCGTTGAAGCCCCGGAGACGATCCCCTCCGAACGCCTCAAGGATATACATCGACGCCTTGAAGCCCTGATCGAGACGAAACCCGAACAGACGCCTCCTTCCGCAACACAAAGCGCGACCAACAAACAATCCCCCCCCCACTCCAAAGCCCCCATTGTGCAATCACCGTCAACCAATCTCTTCAGCGATGAAGAATTGCTCATGCTCAGAGACGGGTTTCGGGAGGAGGCGAAAGAGCATCTGCAACAGCTCCACCAGTCTATGGAGAGGCTTGAACGCGAGATCCATTTCACGACCGAAATTTCAACGGAACACAGGGAAGAAATCCGCACTATCAGCCGTTCTGTCCACACGATCAAAGGCGCTTCTTCCGTCATCGGTCTCCAGGAGATTGCCAGCTATGCCCATGGCGTGGAGGATTGCCTCGATTGGCTTTTCGAAGGCGCTCGTTTCATTGATCCGACCATGCTCAACACCTTGGCCGAAGCCCTGGACCTGCTTGGTTTACTCGTTGAAGCCCCGGAGACGATCCCCTCCGAACGCCTTAAGGATGTACATCGACGCCTTGAAGCCCTGATCGAGACAGAACCTCAGCCTCAGCCCGAGGCGGAACAACTTCCCCTCGAATCACCCGAACAAACGGGTGTGGAAGCCGATCAATCTCTGATATTTTCCGAGACATTGATTCCGGTTGAAAAAGTACTTGTTCCCGAACAGAAGCAGACGCCAACGCCTGCTGTTGCCACTGAAACCGCAAAAACCATCCGTATCAACCAGGGGCAATTGGATACCCTGATCAACCTGACCAATGAATTGCTGGTTGGCGTCAGCGGTTTCGATCAAGATATGGAACAGTTCAACAACGCCCTTAATGAATTGGATCTGACAACACGCCGGCTCAAAGATATCGCATTGGAGCTTGAAACAAAATTCGAGGTAAAGGCGCTAGATCGACTTTCAGAGCGGTTTACCCATCTGAATGAGACCTTTACCCAGATCAAATCGGGGCAAAGTTTTGCAGAATTCGATGCACTTGAATTGGATAGGTACACTCAGCTCAACCTGATTATTCGCTCTTTAAATGAATCAACCATTGATGTGTCAGCCATCCACAGCAACCTTGGTGGAATCTTCAGCGGCATCAACGGCGATATCAGTCGCCAGCACCGAGTTATCCGCGAATTGCAGGTACACATGATGCGGGCGAGGATGAGCCCCTTGTCGACGTTGTCATCGCGACTGCATCGCACCGTGCGCGACGTTGCCTCGCGCCTTGGAAAACCCGTCCGTCTTGTCATGGAAGGAGAGCGGGTCGAGTTGGATCGAACGGTCTGGGAAAAGTTGGCCGATCCTTTGATGCACCTTATTCGTAACGCAGTGCATCACGGTGTTGAATCAAAAGAAAGGCGATTAGCTCTGAACAAGCCCACCACCGCCTCCATCATGTTAAGCGCGCATCGGGAACGCAACCATATCGTCTTGCGGTTCAGCGATGATGGTCAGGGCCTTGATTTTGAAGCGATCAAGGCAAAGGCCAGAAAGTTCGGTTTGGGCGCAAAGGTCGACCATATGGACGAACGGCAACTGGTCGAGTTGATTTTTTACCCGGGGTTTAGCACCAAAACGATCAGCGAAATCTCTGGACGGGGAGTTGGCATGGATGTCGTTAGGGAAAGCGTCAAGGAACTCCAGGGCTCAATCATCACTGAAACGTTTCCGGGAAAGGGTACAGCCTTCGTTCTGCGAATTCCTTTGACATTGGGTATTGTTCGCGCCCTTCTGGTCAAGATCGGCGAGATCACCTACGGTATTCCGCTCAACGACATCCTTGATATCCAACGCCTCGACAGCAGGGATGTTTTTCCGGAAAAAGGGCTCTGCACGATATCCGGAGCCACGGTAAATCTGTATGCGCTTCCAACCCTTCTCGGCGTAAGCGAAGAACCGGGGGGAAACACTGCTCCTCTGGCTCTAACCATCAAGTCCGAAGGACGGATGATTGCCCTTTCCGTTCCCCAAATAAGCGGCCAAAAGGAAATCGTTGTCAAGGGGCTGGGAAGCCATTTAAAAACGGTTCCCGGTGTTTCCGGAGCCGCTGTCATGGGCGACGGGAGTATCGTCCCGGTTCTCGATATTCCGGATCTCATCCAGGCGGCGGAACAAGAATCTTTTGTTCATTCGACATTCTTCCAACAACAACCCATCGAAGATCGAACCAAAACCATCCTCATTGTCGACGATTCCATTTCCATCCGTCGTGTCATGAGCCGGTTGGTCACCGCAAGCGGATGGAATCCGGTTGAAGCAAAAGACGGCCAGGACGCCTTTGGAAAACTTGAAGCCATGACGGAAAAACCCGACTGCATCCTTTTGGACATCGAGATGCCGAACATGAACGGTTTTGAGTTTCTAACGAAATTACCCAATATCGCCGGAGGAGATTCCATTCCGGTGATCATGCTGACTTCAAGGACGTCCGACAAGCACCGGGAGAAAGCCTTTCAGCTCGGAGCCAAGGCGTTCCTCAATAAACCGTGCAAAGACGAGGAGTTTGTTGACACCGTGACCCGACTCACTCAAGCCCCCTTGTATGACGAGGTGGCGATATGACCTCGCTTTTTCTCGCCCCTATCAAGGGACAACTCATCGGCATCGATAAAGAGTGGGTTTCCGGCGTGGGAGCATGCAAGGTCGACCCAAATCAATCGGCGGTAATCAACGATCAAAAATACCTGCGATTGCCGAGCGGAGAACGGGCACTCATCTTCGATTTCCAGGGTCTTTTCGAGAACACGTTTAACGCGAAACGGGAACCGCTTAAATACTATCTCATCCTCCACTACAAAGACCGTTACACTGCAATACCCATTCATGGGCGGGGACAATGGGTTAGCGTGACAGAGCCGACAACTGCGACATTGCCGCCGGCCTTTACGAAACGTGCAAAGGAGTTGATTCCAAGGATCATCCTTAATGGCAATGACATCATTCTGTTGCCGGATATGGACGCTTTGCTCAGGACCGCGGCAGCGGAAAGCAGCTATGATTCGCAACTATCCTCAGCCCATCAACCAACGTGTAAGATTGAGGAATAATGGCATCACAACAACGACACCAAGACACCAGAGTCTTCCTCATGCCGATGGAGGGCCTAGAATGTGCACAGAATATAAGTTTTCTTTTTAGCCAAACTCAGGTTGTTGAAATCCTCGGTAACCGGCCGATTCAGAAAATACCGTTCAGCCCTCGACATTTGCTCGGCATCATTGCCTATCAGGGGCGGTTGTTACCGGTAATCAGTTTACCCGACCTCTGCGGTCGCGCGTCGGAGGTAGGTCGCATTCGATACAAACAGCTCATGGTTGTGCGAACCGGCGTTTCTGACCCCGATTCCGGAGAACCACTGAAAGTCGCCTTGGCGACAAACGCGGCAATACGAATCCTTAAGCTTTCGTCGCAGGCCTTGGTCAACAGCTTTATTCAAAAGCAAGCCCCCGATTGGCTCACGGCATCGATCGGATTACGAGGTTTCTTCCAATGGCAAGATGAATGCGTTGCGCTGATGCAACTCAATAATGTCTCCTTAGGCAACGATGCGCCTTCTCCGGAAGGTATTGGTCGCGAATGATCGAACAAAGCGTTTTAGAGAACCGGATCCGAGTCGTCACCAAACGCCTTGAAGGGGTTCGATCCATTTCACTGGGGTTTCTTATGACCTCGGGGCCCATGGATGAACCGGAAGAACAAAGCGGCGTGGCCCATCTCACGGAGCATCTTATGTTTGGCGGAACGCAAACGCGCGATGACGGGGCTATCGCCCGGATGATGGACGCCACGGGTGGACAGGTCGGTGGATTCACGTCAAGGGATTACACCTGTTTCACCACCACGGTTCTCGATGATTACCGGACCTATCTTATCGACTTAATGGGAGACATTCTTATCAACTCCCAATTTGCCGAATATGCGGTTCACCAGGAGAAGGATACCATCATCAGAGAACTGAGCGCCCAACTCGACCGAGCGGACGTTTGCGCGCACGAACGGATGAAATCCCATATTTGGCGGGGGCACCCCTTGGGCAGGGCAATTGGCGGAACCATTGCTTCAGTGGCTCGTTTGCAACGGCAGGATGTGGTCGATTTTTTCACCACACACTATCAGCCCCGTCGGCTCATTATTGCCGCAGCGGGTAACGTCAATCATCAGGATGTGGTTGGCAATGTCGCCGACGCCTTCTGGAATATGCTTGATGATGGCAAAAAAAATGTTACTCCCGCACCGCCGGTATTTCACGGCGGGATTTCGGTCGAATGCAAAGGGGTCTCCCATGTCTATTTTTCCATCGGTATCAAAGCCGCTCCGTTCGCCGCTCCAGAACGGTATTTGATTCATTTACTAACAACCATTCTTGGCAGCGGTTTAAGCTCCAGGCTTTTTAGAAAATTGCGGCAAGAAGTGGGAATGGTCTACGAAATTGGCGCTGAATACCAAGCGTATAGGGATGATGGCGTCATTGTTATTGAAGGTTCGACAACACCGGAATTACTCCATTCGGTTCTTTCTCATATTATGATTGAAGTACATGGACTTGCTTTGGGGATGTTACCCGTAGATGCGGAGGAGTTATGGACCGCCAAAATGCAATTGAAAGGACGTCATCTTATCTCTCAGGAAAATTCCCACACCTGTATGAGTAGTCTGGCCACACAAACGTTTTATTTTGGCAAATTTATAGAATCAGAACAAATTTGTTCACAAATCGAGGGGGTGGATATCAAACAAATCAATGCAATTGCATCGAATTTTCTTCTAAAAGGACTGGAAAATCCGGCTGTAACCATCGTTGGCCCATCGTGTGAATCTGTTTGCAATACAGATTCACTTGATAAAATACTCAAAGAATTAAACAAAATTTAGAAATACAAAGACTGAGGAACGAATCATGCCTATTGATAGCCTAATCAAGAAAAATTGGATTGAAATTCAGAAAAAAAACACTGTTCCTGTGAATGCTATTGGCGTAAAGATCAATCCGAAAGATGAAAAAACCCTCAAAGTATGGAAAGAAGAAGGGGTTGATCAATTTTTGAAAAAATAAATTTTCAAATATGCTCTATCTGTTGATTAGCTGATAGAACTATAATAATCAATTTCGCTCGACGTGTGCGTAGAAGGTTTTGCCGTAAGAAGCGATATATTTCCCGTTTTCTCTTTACTCAAGGAGAAAACGGTTCAATAACAAGGCGTTAACGCATATCAGACTATCTTGATCGAGTAATCTCGGAGGCAGAATGGAAGAGCAAGGCAAACAGCCAGGAAGGGTTCGTGCCCTTTTCTCGGTGTTCCCAGAACACTTTGGCATTCGTGGTAAATTGATGCTGGCGTTTTCAGTCATGATCGCATTGACCTTGGCAGTCATCGTCATCACGAGTTTTTCGGAGCGTAGCGCAAAAAGAACCATTGATGAATTGACGCTCATTCACGGCCGCATCGCTCGATTGAGTCTTGATACCGCTAAAACGCTGCAAGTCATGTATGGCTTTGAAAAAGATCTGCTCCTTAATTATTCCGATATCGGCATCCAAGAAGCGAAAAAACGCTATCTGGGGCCATTTATCGCAACTGGTGGTGACGCCTATCAAAAACTTTTCGACATCCAGCAAATTGCCGCCAATCAGCAGGGAAAGGATGCCGCGCAAAAGGCCATAGATGCAATCAACAACTATATGGCCGCGTTTATTTCCACAGTGAACATCCTGGAGCTTCGGGTCAATCCGGACTTCGGCGAGTTGACCAAATTGCAACAGGTCGTTGACGGCTTGCGAAAAACCGCAAGTTCCCTGGAGTCCTCTAAAACGCAGATCCTCGTCGGCGATCTTCTCTACCAAATGCAGCAGTACATGCAGCATCCCAGCCCACAGATGGGGGATAAGGTTCTGGCAAATTCAAAAATGCTGGGCGATAACCTCAAGTCCGGCCAGGAAAGCGGCGGGGTAACCTCCACACTTTTGGCGCAACTGGGCGAATTTTCAAAATGGTTTAACGACGTTACCAAGACCGACCAAACAATTAGGAAAAGGATCGCCGAATACCAGGAGGCGGTGCGTGAAGCTGACCCGGTAATCGCTTCATTCCTCAATAGTGCTATTGCCAATGAGTCCAAGGCCACTTCCCGCATGGAGAGCATGGCCGCTATGGTTCAAAAAACCGTTATTGGCGCAGGTATTGCGGCAGTTTTGCTCGGTGTAATCATCGCATTTGCTCTAGCGAAGAATCTGACCAGCCAAGTCAACCACATCATGGACCTGCTTGGCGCCATGGGTATGGGCGACTTCAGCGCTCGAACCGAGGTTGTCAGTAATGACGAGTTGGGGCAGATGGCGACCGCCCTGAACGCGATGCTCGACAATATTACCCTCCTTATTCAAAGCCAAGATGAGCGCGACGCCATCCAGGAATCCATCATGAAACTGATGGGCGAGATCAGTGACCTGACCGAAGGCGACCTGACCGCGCGGGCTGAGGTTACCGAGGATCTTACCGGCGCCATCGCCGACTCCTTCAATACCATGGCCGAACAGTTTGGCGGAATCGTTCGCCAGGTAAAAAGCGCCACCCAGGCTGTTGACAAAACATCCGCAGACGTTACCCAACTGACGGCTGATCTGGCGCAGAAAAACATTGATCAGACTCAACAGGTCAACACTGCGATTCAGGTCATTAACTCCATCGCTGAATCGATCCGACAAGTCTCTAAAAATGCGGGCGAATCGGCCAAGGTATCCCATGCCTCACGGTCCAATGCTCGTGAAGGCGCGGAAGCAGTAGAAAAAACGAATTTGGCCATGGATGAGATTCGCGAACAGATCAATGAAACGGCTCGCTCCATTAAACGGCTTGGAGAAAGCTCCATGGAGATCGGAAACGTTGTCGAAATCATCAACAATATTGCCGACAGAACATCCATTCTTGCCCTCAACGCCTCCATCCAGGCTGCGATGGCTGGTGACGCAGGACATGGTTTCGCCGTCGTTGCGGAGGAGGTGCAACGCCTGGCGGAAAGCTCGACCAACTCAACCAAACAAATTGAGGCGCTGGTCAAGAGTATTCAGTCCGAAATTAAAGATGTTAGCAACCGTATGGACGAAAGTATCAGCAAGGTTGTTCAGGGGTCGCAACTTGCCGATGGCGCGTATGGGAAGCTCCAGGAAATCGAATCGGTTTCTAACCAACTGGCGAACCTGATCGATTCTATTACCCAAGCGGCAACCGAGCAGGTACAGCTGTCGGAAGACGTTGTTGAAAACATGTTGACCGTTGGAAACGTGAGTAACGAGACTTCGAAGATTTCACAGGATACAGCACTGTTGATGAACACCTTGAACAAGACGGCCCACCAGTTAAACGAGGCGGTCGAGGTGTTCAAGATCGAGGCCGTTACCGCAGCATAACATTACCGTCTTAATCGATCCGGCGTATACGCCGTCTCTCAGGGAGAGAAGCATGAAACGACAAACGATAAGCCTTTTTCTATTTTTTTTCTTAGCAGCTCTTCCCGCTTCCGGTCTCCGTGCGGCTGAAAGCGCCATCAAGCTGGGGGTGAGCACCAGTACAAGCGGCAGTTTCTCCTCTGTAGGCGCGAGTGTAAAAAGTGCTATTGAGCTAGCCCAAAAGGACCTTGAAGCAGCGGGGGGGCTAAAAATCGGAGAGCAGACATACAGCATCGAGCCTATCTACGTGGATAATGGGTCAAATAGCTCTCAGGCATCAGCCAACGTGCTCAAGTTAATTGGCCAACAGCAGATTATCGCCATTGTTGGCCCAATGAGCAGTGACCGGGCTATCCCTGTGGGCGAGGTGGCCAACGCTTTTAAAACCCCAATGGTCTCCCCCTGGTCGTCTTCTCCGTTGACGACTCTGAATCGACCCTATGTTTTCAGAATGCCGATTATGCTTGCGATTCAAGCCGTAGCCATGACCAAATTCGCCTCCAAGGAATGGAAGGCGACCAAAGCTGCGGTGCTGTACGATGAAGTGAGCCCCTATCCAACAGGTATGGCGAAATCCTTCAAGGAGCACTTTGAGACGGTCAATGGCCCAGGCTCTGTGGTGGCTTTTGAAACATTCAGAACGGGGCAAACGGATTTCTCCAAACAATTATCAGCAATCCTGAACTCCGGAGCTGACTTTCTCTATACTCCGCAACATTATGAGGAAGTACCGTTGATTGTCCGTCAGGCCAAAAAAATGGGGTGGAAGAAACCGATAACAGGATCCAACTCCTGGGCAGGCGGGGACTTAATGGGCAAATGTGGAGACGACTGCAAAGGCCTTTATTTTACAGGAAATTTTGCGCCTGGGGGCACGGTTGGAATTGCCAAGGCGTTTGTCGAAAGATACCAGAAAACATATAACAAGTTACCTGACGAACCGGCGGCATTAACCTACGATGCAGTCAACCTTATTGCAGGGGCTTTACAAAAAACAGGGGGTCTGACTGGCAATATTGTAGAGGATCGGGCCAGGCTCCAGAAACAACTTGCAGTGACGAAAAATTTTATGGGTGTTACCGGCGCCCTTTCTTACCAAGGAAACGGCGATCCGGCAAAATGTGCGGTCATCATCAAAATTGATGAGACTGGTATCTTTACGAATGCCGAAAAATTTTGCCCATAAAGCTGTACTTTCTTCTCATCGTCAACGTTTCGGGGGCATCATTGCCCCCTTTTTAGTTTTCCCCCTCTTTCCCCCTCTTTCCCGCTCTTCCGAATTACTCAGACTCCCTGACAAAAGGGCTCTTAGGGCATTGTTCATGGTTGTTTATTTTCCCCGCTTTGTCAAACAGGATCCTCAAAGATCTCCTGACATCAACAATTTCTGCCGATACGGATCAAGACGTTTAACCAACTGAAATATAAATAGATGTTTAGCAAAACTCTCGTTTTTTGCTCTACAAGTTTACGAGAGCTTCGGATTTCGATACGCGAAAAACATGATCCCCACGAATTCCCCCCAGAACACCTGCCATGCCCCAGCTCCAAATCCCCTTGTTTCCGTTAAGGTATCACCTCAACCAGAACATCGGTTTTCTGCGTCAAGGTGAATGCCATGGATCACTAACCATTTTTCATGGCGAACCGTCCGGTTGATCCTGATCTGCCTGATATCGGGTCAGATTGAGCACCGATGCGGCTGGCCGAATGTTCGGTACCCTGATAGGCAAAAAGCTCGGGGTACGTGAGATACGCAAACTCAGGCAAACTGGGCAAAGCCCCCTGGATGCAGATGGAGGAGTTTCTCTACCACAAAAGCGGCACAGCCATTTCCCACGGCTGCAGCCCGGCTTGTTTTGAAAAATTCAAGGATGGGATGTAAGCTTGGTCAGTGCCTGGTTGAACTGGTGGGCCAATGGATTGGGTTGTTTTTGGTAGGTGCGGAGGTCCTCCGCAGTATCGATATCACCAAGTGGTGGCAGCAAAAAGAGACAATGACCGAGTTCTGCCAGCCGCTGGCAAGTAATGGTTAACACTTGATCCGTACTCCAGGGCATATCGCACAAGATCCTCGACACATCCACTCCTCGATTAAGTCCCAGCAAACAGTAGCCCCCGTCCATGGCCGGGTTAAGGACCACTGCATGCGTGGCAAGGGCTTCAAAGGCATGCAATAAAATATCCGTGCGCAGAGCCGGGATATCGCTGCCGATCAACACGACCCGCCCGGCCTCCTTAAAACAGGTGGCCAAGGCATGAGCCATCCGGGCGCCTAAATCGTCCCCCTGCTGCAGAGATATTTGATTGGCGCTCTGTTGCCAGGCGCGCGGTAGCTGGGCCTTTGTTCCGCCGGTGAAAAAAAGATGGATCGGTAGCCCGGTTGCCTTGGCTTGCCCCAGGAGATCACCAACCATCGCCCGGTAGAGGCTACACGCACCTTCGCCACCCACAGCGGCAATAAGCCGGGTCTTGACCTGCCCTGCGACCGGCACCCGCACCATGATGGCGATCTCTTCCTTCATCATGGGTCCCATCGCCTTCGCCGCTGCCACCACTCCACAATCCAAACCATCGGTGTCACCAAACCGGCAAAGAGCAGCACTGCCCCCCAGCCAATCAGCATCTCTACCAGTCGAACCTTGAAGGCTCGGCCAAGCCACTTATCATAGCAAAAGAGCAAGGTAAACTGGGATGGCCTCAACACAGTCTGCAGACAGACATCGATAAAGAAAAAAGGTTGCCAGGTGTTTTCCCCTAAATATCTGCCGATTCGCCGAACCCGTTGGCCAATTTCCCGCCATTGAGCACCGGTAAAAAGAGTCGCAAAAAAGCCGATCAGGATCGGGGCCAGAAGCAATCGGCCGCAGTGGTGGTGGAGCCGGTACAATCCGGGCAGACGGCTGAAAAAGCCCTCGAGTCCGGTGTTGAAGGCAACCATGATCACCCCCATGCTCAGATATCGTTGCGGGAAGCCCTCGGTTTCAAAACGCCTGGCCGAGGTGGTCAGTTCGCCGGGCAGGGTAATCCAACGGCCTTGGTTGCGAATTCGCTCTGCCAATTGCTGATCTTCAAGAAAAGGGAAACGCTCGCTAAAACCACCGAGTGCATCAAACCATTGCCGGGAAAGAAGAAACCCCTGATCACCATTGGTAGTGTTAATTCGGTTGAGGCGAGCCTTGGCCTCTAGATAACGGTAAGACAGATGGTTCTCCAACGTGGCACGCTGGAAACGGAGCCCAAAATGACCAGCCACCTTGGCATGCGACCACGTGGCTTCACGGAGGGTTTGCAACGCAGCGGAGAGCAGATACGGATCCTCCAGCCGAGAATCGGCATGAAGAAAGAGCAGATACACCCCGCGCGCCAAACGGGCGGCCTCGTTCATCTGCGCGCCCCGTCCCCTACGGGCTCCGACGAAACGTGCTCCTCCGTTTTTTGCCGCGGCCTCCGTCGCATCGGCTGAGCCACCATCTCCGACAATAACCTCTAGGGTTACCCCACGTTGCGCCCAGACATCACCGAGCAAGAGCGGTAGAAACAGCTCCTCATTGAGGGTGGGAATAATGATGCTTAACAGCGGGTGTGCAGAGGGGCTCATAGAGGATGTTGGCGCAGCCAGTAATGGAGTTGTCGGCAATGGTCCTGGAATTGAGCCAGGCCAGGATCACGCGGACGCGGCAGGGACACCGCAAGGTCGCGGCTGATAGCCCCGTCCCCCCTATCCATCAGCCAAACGCGGTCGGCCAGGGTGACGGCCTCCTGGACATCATGGGTGACAAAAATCACGGTCTGCTGCCGATCCTGCATCAGGCGCAAGAGTAACTCCTGCATCTCCTCTCGGGTCTGGGCATCCAGGGCACCAAAGGGCTCATCCATCAACAGAATGCGCGGTGAGCGGATCAGTACCCGCGCCAGGGCCACCCGCTGTTTCATCCCTCCGGACAGGGCCCGCGGCAGATGCTCGCCGTAATCTTGCAGCCCGACCTGTTCGAGCATATCCATAACCGATTGTGCCAACGTCCCGCTATTCTTCAGACCAAAGGTGATGTTTTCTCGTACCGTCAGCCAGGGAAAGAGTGCGTCCTCTTGAAAAACCACGCCACGATCCGGCCCAGGTCGAGTGATGGGTTTACCGCCCAGAAGGCACTGTCCTTCACTGGGGGGGAAGAAACCGGCAAGAATCTTGAGCAGGGTCGATTTGCCGCAACCGGACCGGCCGATGAGGCAGACCAGCTCCCCCTGGTAGACCCTGCCATGGAGACCACGCAACACCGTTTTCTCCTGTTCGCCAGGGGAATACCGGTGGCCAAGGTCAAGAATATGCAACAGGGGCTGTTTTATCTCCATGGGCACGCTATTTTTCATTGCCGTCGGGCACTTTTAAAGGCCAGCCGCATCAGCAGCACCAAAAGAGAATCGCAGAGTTTACCGACCAGGGCAATGAGGAGGATGCCCACCACAATGAGATCAGTCTGGCCGAGCATACGCGCATCCATGATCACCGCGCCGAGCCCGCCTGGTACCCCGGTTAACTCGCCCAGGACCAGATAGGCCCAGGAGATCCCCATGCCGAGGCGCAGGCCAGCCAGGATATTGGGCATGGAGAGGGGAAGCAGGATGGTGAACACGCTTTTGAGGCGCGAAACCCCGAGCATAGCCCCGGCCTGAAGATAAATCGGCGCCACCAGCCGGGCACCGGTGAGGGCGTTTTGATAGATGGGAAAAAAGGCGGCCAGTGCCACGAGAAAAACCGTGGTTTTAAGGCCGATACCGAACCAGATCATGGCCAACGGCAACCAGCAGATCCCGGGCACCGCGCGCAGACCGTTGACCAGGGTGCCAAGCAGGTTATGCACCAGGCAGAGTCGCCCGGAGCAGATGCCCAGGGGAATGGCGAAAAGCGCGGCCAGGGAAAACCCGCTCAACACCCGACCCAATGAGGCGGTAAGATCCCCAAAAAAACGACCGCTGTACGGTCCTGCTCCGGGAAATCCGAAAATATATCCCTGCCCGGTCAGGAGCACCTGGCCGGGGGAAGGCAGCAGATATTCAGGCACAAAAGCACATCGGCTGACCACAAACCAGACGAGCAGCAACCCCATCGGCAGAATCAGCCCCAAAAGAAACGGTGCGGATGTTTTTTTCGGTGCGAGGGGCTCGCCTCCCATCAGTTGTCCACCTCAGCGACCGGCGTCCAGCTGCACCTGGCGGACAAAGCGCAGATCAAAGAGCTGATCATAGTCGGGCTGGTGGGCGATCATCCCCAGGGCCTGCATCCGCGCGCCCAAGGCCTTGGCACGATTGACAAAGGCGGCATCCATGGACCAGGCAAGCTCCATATTGTCGGCAGCCTGCTCAAGGATGACACGCGGGGTACCGAATGTTTCGGCGCGGTCCAGCCAGCGAGCGCGATCCCGGTTGAGGGCCTCGGTGGACCGGGCATGGGCATTGACCAGCTGCTGCACGGCTTCAGGGTTTTTATTGATCAGATCGCGGCTCACCAGCATCCCCGCATTGATCGTCCCCACCGATTCTCCGGAGTAGGGAGAGGAGAGGATACGGCCATAGCCCTTAACCACCGCTATGGTAGGAAAGGGCTCGCCGGAGAGAAAACCATCGATTGAGCCCTTGGCCAGGGCCGTGCCCATGTCGAAAAAATCGACTCGCACCAATTGCACATCGCGTAGCGGCGAGAGACCGTTACGGGTCAGGGCCTCACGTAGGAGGATCTCATGCATGGTCCCAGGCACATAGCCGATTTTTTTCCCTTTGAGATCGGCAACCTGCTCCACCGGCCCATTCTTGCGCACCACCAGGGCCGAGCATTTGTTGCACAGCGCCGCGACCACCACCACCGGCTGTCCCATGACCGCTGACTGGATGGCGTGGGCCAAGGTGGTCCCGGCCATATCAAGGCTGCCGGCGAGCAAAGCAGTCTTCTGATCTGCCGGATTGGTGAAGGCAAAGACCTGCACCGTATCGCCCTTGGCAAGGAAATCCTGATAAAAAAAGGGCTGGATGGTTTGCGCGGTTTTCCAGGTCCCGACCCGGAAGTCAGCGGCACAAAGCATGGATTGCCCCGCGATCAGCAAGAGCAGGGTGTAGCTGAAAAGAGCCGAGATTCTTCTGCGCATGATTTCTCCAGTCGGTAACAGGAAACTTAAAAACAGTTGGAGGGCAGATCTGGGTTCCACTCCATCTCACGCAAGAGAGCCGAACAGTGCGCAATCGAGCTGCCCCGGCCCTTGCCGGTATCGGCCTGGCCGTCGCGCGGACTGGAGCCAACCTCGGGAAAGAATAGGTTGGCCCCGGCTATCAGGGAGAGGCTGTGCGGTTCGTGGGTGCAGTGGGCCTTGACCGTATCGCCCATCACCAGACGGCTGACCGCCACCAATTGAGCCATGCGCCGCTCGCTGATCATTCCCTGGGGTTCTTTGGGCGAGCCCGGAAAATTGATTCTGCGCATAATGCCGCTGTAGGTGGCCTTTTCCCGCCGGGCGAGCAGCATCAAATCGACGATCTCTTCGGCACTGTGCTCAGGACCGACCGGTTCGACACAGTTCATCCATTGAAGGCCGACATCGTGGAGCACGCGAATGGTCTGGATCCTTCGTTTGGGATCAAAGGGGGTGTCGATGCCTTCCCCAAGGCGGACTGCATGGTAAAAGCCGACAAAACCGGCATCGAGCAGCTGCTCGCCCTCGGCATGGTTGATATCCCGGGCGTTGGCCACCAGGGGGACCCGTACCTCGCGTCTCAAGCGACGGCCGAGCTCGAGCAGGCGGGAGAAAGGATAGGTACCGGTGCTCATCAGGTTGAGCGCATCTGCACCTTCAGCCTCGCCCTGCTTGGCCCAGGCCACGACCTCATCCGTTGAATATTCAAATTTCTCGGTGAACAACCCGGCCTTGCGGGTCAGCGAACAGAAGAGACAGTCCATGGGGCACGGCTCGACATTGAGGCCGATATGGAAGTGGCGCTCTCCCTTTTGGCCAAACTGGCTGCGGGAAAGATAATTGGCGCTCTCCATCAGGGCGTAGGTTTCCCGGCTCTCCAGCTCCAGATGGGCCAGAGCCAAAGCCTCCTCTCGCTCCAAGGGGACGCCGTCGCGACCTTTACTCAATATCTCCTCAATCGTTGGGGCTATCGTCCACGCCATACACGCTTCTCCTTAGGGTTGGCAAAAGGGTCTCGTTGGAGCTCAACTCCGGTCATTGCCTGGGGCAGAACGGCAGGAACTCAGATACTTGCAGGTGAGATATCTCATTGTTTCTCACTTTCTCGTGCTCCATTTGTGCCAGGCAACCGGCACCAGGGCAAAAAGGCCCAAAAGGGCAAATGAACCCAGCACCCGGGGCGAGGCCACATCCCCCAGGCTGTTGATGGCGGCCAGACCGGCACCGGCATTGACATAGACAAAGCCGCCGGGAATGATGCCCAACATAGTGGCCAGGACAAAGGTCCGCAATGGTAATCGGGTTAATCCCGCGGCAAGATTGATTAAAAAGAAAGGAAACAGGGGCACCAGCCGTAAAAAAAGCAGGTAGTTGAAGCCTCGCTCGCCAAGCTCTTGGTTGATGCCCTCGAGCCGCGCCCCAAATCGGCGTTGCACCGTGTCATGAAGTAGATAGCGGCTGACGAGACAAGCCAGGGTTGCGCCAATGGTGGCCGCCACCACCGCATAGACCGTGCCCAGAATTGATCCGAACAGCACCCCGGCACCAAGCGACAGGATGGTCGCCCCCGGGAGGGAGAGAGCGGTCTGAATGATATAGATCGCCATAAAAACGAGCGCACTCATCTGCGGGGCGTCGTTGGCCGTCTGCTGTAACACTTGACGGTGCTCCTTGAGCGATTCCAGGGTCAAAAACCGGTCAAGATCGAGAAGAAAAAATAGCAGGATGGCCAGGGCGGCAAATGCTAACAAAAAAAATTTCTCCCGGTTCATCTTTGCCTCCGCCAACGCAACCACAAGCCCATGAGCTTTTTCACCGGCCCAGTAAGACGGGTACGGTTGTAGGCATCGGCCAGTTTGCGGATCGCCTCGGCCTGCGTCGGATAGGGATGAATGGTTCGACCGAGAGCGGAGAGTCCCTGCCCGCTGGTCATGGCCAGGGTCAACTCACTGATCATTTCACCGGCATGGCGACCAACCAGGGTAGCGCCGAGGAGTATATCCGTCCCCTTGCGCACATGCACCCGGGCAAAGCCCTCGGTCTCGCTATCGAGCACCGCCCGATCCACCTCCTCCAGGGAAACAGTAAAGGTATCCACCGCGATTCCCTGCTGCTCGGCCTCGTTTGCGCTCATCCCCACCTGGGCGATCTCCGGGTCGGTGTAGGTGCAACGGGGCACAATCAGATCCGAGACCTTTTGCCGAGTGAAAAAGAGGGCATTGGCGAGAAGAATCCTGGCTTGAGCCTCGGCCAGATGGGTGAATTTACGCGCGGAGCAAACATCACCTGCGGCAAAGATGCGTGCATTGGTGGTGCGGAGCCGCTCATCCACCTTGATGCCGCGCTGATCAAAGGCCACGCCGGCCTTTTCCAGATGAAGCCCTTCGACATTGGGCGCTCGCCCCACGCCGACCAGGATCGCATCCACTTCAAGGGCAAGCGGTGTATCCTTCCATAAAAGGTTTAGCCGTTTGCCACCATCCGTATTTTCAACCCGGGCCACGCTCTCCACTCTGGTTTCCATCAGGAGCTCGATCCCTTCGCGCAGCAGGGCCGACTGCAACAGGGTAGCGGCGTCCCGATCCTCACGGGGCAGGAGTTGCGGCCCACGCTGGATCAGGGTCACATGGCTGCCGAATCGGGCAAAAGCCTGGGCCAGCTCACAGCCGATGGGGCCGGCACCGATCACCGCTAGCCGTTGCGGCAATTCGGTAAGGTTGAACACGGTTTCATTGGTGAGAAAACCGGCATCCCCCAATCCGGGAACCTTTGGCAGCGCAGCCCGCGCGCCGGTACAGATTGCGGCCCGATCAAAGGCCAATTTGTTTCCGCCAACCTCGATCGACTCGCCATCAACGAAGTGCGCCTGACCAAGATACACATCCACGCCCAGTTGGTCACGAAACCGTAATGCCGAATCGTGGCGGCTTATCCCGGCTCTCAGCCTTCGCATCCGCTCCATCACCGCGCCGAAATCAAGTTCGATCGCGTCAAGCCCTTTTACGCCGTACTGCTCAGCCTGTCGGGCATCGAAGACGGCCCGGGCCGCCCGCAAGAGCGCCTTGGAGGGCACACATCCGGTGTTCAGACAGTCCCCACCGAGGAGGTGGTGCTCGACCAAGGCCACCTTGGCGCCTAACCCGGCCGCCCCTGCGGCAGTCACTAAACCAGCGGTGCCGCCACCAATCACCACCAGGTTATAGCGCCCCTCGGGTTTAGGATTGACCCAATCCGGGGGGTGCACCTGGGCTAAGAGTTCGGCATTATGTGCATCTTCGGGCCAGAGTGGTTGATTCATAGCTTCTCCCGGGTTCAGGGTTTGTCAAAAAGTTTGCGAAACTCGCCCAAGCCCTCCTTCTCCAGATCCGCCACCGGTACAAAGCGCAAGGCCGCAGAATTCATGCAGTAGCGTAGACCGGTGGGAGCGGGGCCATCATTAAACACATGGCCAAGGTGGGAACCACCCTGTTTGCTCCGCACCTCCGTCCGGACGGAGAACAGGCTACGATCCTCCCGTTCAACAATATTACCGGGGACAAGCGGCCGGGTAAAGCTCGGCCAACCGGTGCCGGAATCAAACTTGTCGGTAGAACTGAACAATGGTTCGCCGGAGACGACATCCACATAAACACCCGCTTTTTTGTTATCCCAGTAGAGGTTGTTAAAAGGCGGTTCTGTTCCCTCTTCCTGGGTCACCTTATATTGCAGGGGTGTTAATCGCGATTTCAAATCAGCCTTATTTCCACCGAGCGGTTTGACGTCTTTCCAAGTCTTTTCAAGGAAATCATCTCGCCCCGATTGGGAACGGTAGAAATGATAGCGGATCGGGTTCTTGCTGTAATAATCCTGGTGATACTCCTCGGCCGGATAAAAGGTGGCTGCCGGCACGATTGGGGTGACGATGGGACTGGTAAAGACCCCGCTTTTGGCCAGTGCCTCCTTGGAGGCCTCTGCCTCTTGCCGCTGCGCCTCATCTCCATAAAAGATTGCTGAGGTGTAGGCATGGCCACGGTCGACAAACTGGCCACCGGCATCGGTGGGATTGACCTGGTGCCAGTAGGTATCGAGCAGTTTTTTATAGCTGATCAGCTTGGGATCATAGGTGATCCGGACCACTTCAATATGGCCACCGCGGGAATAATTTTCATAGGTGGGATTGGCAGTGGTGCCCCCGGAATACCCGGATTCCACCGAAACCACGCCATCGAGCTGCTCAAAGGGTTTTTCCATGCACCAGAAACAGCCTCCGGCAAAGATGGCCTGTTGGGTATTGGCGGTTATGGTTGCCGGTTTTTCCATTGTAGCCACCGCCTTATGATCCGAGATTGCCCAGATTGAAACCAACCCCACGGCAACGGTTGCCAACGTAACTAATTGAAACGAATTCATAACGCCTCCCGGGAAGTCTCTGACTCCCTTTGCGATAAGTTGTGCTGAGGATGTTGCTTGGCTTCTGCTCTATTCACATCTGATCCGCAGACTTCTCCATCATTGGCTCATGGGAACAGGCAGCAGTGAGAGTAAGTAATACTGTTGTGGCGATTATGATCGAGGTCAATGGTTTCATGATATCCCCCATTGTGGTTGTTTCGTTTTTTCTGTTTCCTTGCCTCAACAGTAAAGCAGTTGTGTAAAGAACAGATAAAGACGAGTTATAGGGAGGATAGAGATGATGGTCTCGACGCGAAGGCAGGGATCAGGTATGTCGAGTGTCGAGAAAAACGCTGCGACGCAGTAGATCGAAATTTTTACGACGCCATCAAAATTTGGGGAAGTTGAAACCAAATTCTGGTGCGGCAAAAGAAAAGGCCGCATCCAGAAGGATGCGGCCCGGCCAGGAACGTGGCAGTTATTTTACAGTGTAACTAAAGGAATACTGGCGCTTTTTGCCGTCGGCAAGCTTGCTCCCCACCACAAAATGATATTCCCCTTTGGCGCTCAGGGCGACATCGGCTCCAAAATGCCCGCCCATGCCCATGAGCGGGATGGCCGCACCGTTCTGACCGGTGGCCGGATCGGTGATTTTCACCGCCACGGTCCCTTGATCAAGGGCAGTTCCGGTTTGGGCATCGCTGAACATCACCATAAAGTGATAATTCTCCTTTTTGCCCATCTTGGCCATGACCTCGCCGACATCGTTGAGATGGGCCATGGCCTTGACACCATCCACGCTCTGCTCACCCAGCATGATCGAGTCGCCATTCATCATCTCCATGGCAGCATGGCTGCCTGTATCCATGGAATGAGCAGCATGTTCTGCGGAAAATGCGCTGAAAGGCAAGGCCAGCATAGAACAACAGGTCAGAGTCATCAGGCTACGTTTCATAAGTATTCTCCTATTGAATGCGCTCCCCAAGGGAGCATTAGACGTTGTGGGTTCCCTCCAACAGAGGCTCGGTTTTTCCGGCCGTCGGGCGGATGCCAAGTATCCGACTGCGCCAGAGATAAAAAATAACAGGATACACTAACAGTTCCATGATTCCCGAGGTCATGACGCCGCCAACCATGGGTGCGGCAATCCGCTTCATCACATCGGCTCCGGCACCGTGACTCCACATGATCGGCAACAGACCGGCGATGATCACCGCAATGGTCATCACCTTGGGCCGAATCCGTTTTACCGCGCCAAAATGGATCGCTTGCACCAGATCGGCACGAGTGCGCATCTCGCCCCGATCCAGCCAGCGTTTGTAGGCCAGATCGAGATAGAGCAGCATCACCACGCCAGTTTCCGCGTCCAGCCCCGCTAGAGCAATAATCCCCACCCAGACAGCAATCGAGGAATGGTAATCGAGCAGATAAAGCAGCCAAAAGGCACCGACCAGGGAAAAGGGCACCGCAAGGAAGACGATCACGGTCTTGAGCAGGCTCTTGGTGCTGAGATAGATGATGACAAAGATGATGAGTACAGTCAGCGGAATAATCACCATCAGCCGCGCACGGGCCTTTTCCATGTACTCGAACTGACCACTCCAAACGAGATTGTAGCCCGGCGGCAATTGGATGTGTGCCTCAACCGCCTTGCGGGCATCGGCCACAAAGGTGCCGATATCCACGCCCTGGATGTCCACGTAGACCCAAACCGTGCGGCGTCCGTTTTCGCTCTTGATTGCGTCCGGGCCATGACTGAGGCCGATCTCCGCCAGCTGCGCCAGCGGGATCTGCCGCCCTCCCGGACCGGGCACCAGCACCCGTTTGATGGCGTCGATGTCGCTGCGGAAATCGCGATCATAGCGAACGTTGATCGTGTAGCGTTCAAGCCCCTCGACCGTTTCTGCAATCGGCATCCCGCCCACCGCCGCCTGAATGACCTCCTGAATCACGCCGACATTGATCCCGTAACGGGCCGCCCGCTGGCGATCGATGCGGATATCGAGGTAGTTCCCCCCCAGAGGCCGCTCGGAAATGGCACTGAGCGTTCCGGGTACGGTGCTCATCACCGCCTCGAGTTGCTCACCGATCCGGCTGAGGATTCTCAAATCGTTACCCATGACCTTGATCCCCACCGGGGTCTTGATGCCGGTGGAAAGCATGTCGATCCGGGTCTTGATCGGCATGGTCCAGGCGTTGGTCAGCCCGGGAAACTGGATCGAGTTATTGAGCCGCTCGATCAGTTGGTCAACGCTCATGGTTTTCTCTTCCGGAAAGATCGTGCGCAAGAGTGACTTCACCGGCGCGACCAACTCCGGCCAGTTGGAGTAAAAACGCATCGTCGGCACTTTGCGCCAATCGCTCTCGTCCTTAAGCATGATCGTGGTCTCGAGCATCATCATCGGCGCCGGGTCAGTAGCGGTTTCGGCCCGGCCAACCTTGCCGAACACATGGGCCACCTCTGGAAACTGGCGAATGATACGATCGGTCTGCTGCAGGATCTCCTTGGCCTTGGTCACCGAAATACCCGGCAAGGTAGTGGGCATGTAGAGCAAATCACCTTCGTAGAGCGGCGGCATGAATTCCGAGCCGATGTGGGTGATCGGCCAGGCCATGGACAGCATGGCAAGCCCGGTCAAGATCAGGGTAAGCTTGCGCCATCTGAGCACCCAATCCACCACCGGATGATAGATGCGGATCAAGAGCCGGTTAAGGGGGTTTTCCTGCTCATCCTTGATTTTGCCGCGGATAAACCAGCCCATCAACACCGGCACCAGGGTAATGGAGAGCAGGGCTGCCGCGCCCATGGCATAGGTTTTGGTGAAGGCCAGGGGCTTGAACAGTCGCCCGGATTGTTCGGTAAGGGTGAACACCGGTGCAAAGGAGACCGTGATCACCAAAAGGGAGAAAAACAGGGTCGGTCCGACCTCGCTGGCGGCATTAAGGATGATCTGCCAATGGGGCTTGCGACCACGATCCCGCTCCAGATGCTTATGCGCATTCTCGATCATGATGATGGCCGCATCGATCATTGCACCGATGGCAATGGCAATACCTCCAAGGCTCATGATATTGGCATTGATTCCCTGGGCATGCATGATCGAAAAGGCAAGCAAAATGGCCACCGGCAGGGTGCAGATCGCCACCAGGGCACTGGGCAGGTGACCGAGGAAGAGCAGCGTCACCACCGCGACCACCAAGGATTCCTCAAGCAGTTTTTCCTTCAGCGTGGCCACAGCCCGTTCGATCAGACCGGAGCGGTCGTAGGCGGTTTTGATGCTCACCCCTTCGGGGAGTCCGGCCTTCAAGCTTTCCAGCTTGGCCTTGACCCGCTTGATCGTCTCCAGGGCATTCTCGCCAAAGCGCATGACCACGATACCGCCAACGGTCTCGCCCTGCCCGTCCGATTCAGCCACCCCGCGCCGCATCTCCGGCCCAAACCGCACCTCGGCCAAATCCCGCACCAGCACCGGCGTGCCATCACCGCTGGCTCGGACCACAATATCGGAGAGATCAGCCAAGGATTGTACATAGCCCCGACTGCGGACCATGAACTCGGTCTCGCCGCTCTCAATGGCCCCACCGCCGACATCGAGGTTGGCCCGCTTAATGGCCTGCATCAATTGGGTTATGGGGATATTGTAGGCCACCAATTTGTTGGGATCCACCGCCACCTGGTACTGCTTGACAAAGCCGCCGATGCTGGCGACCTCGGACACGCCTTCCACCGAGGTCAGCTCATAGCGCAGATACCAATCCTGCAAAGATCGCAGCTCCTGCAGGCTATGGTTCTGGCTTTCCAGGGTATACTGGAAGATCCAGCCCACTCCGGTGGCATCGGGCCCTAGGGTGGGCGTCACCCCTTGGGGTAACTGGGCAGAACTGGCACTCAAATATTCGAGCACCCGGGATCGGGCCCAATAGATGTCGGTGCCATCTTCAAAGATGATGTAGACAAAGGAAGAACCGAAAAAGGAATAGCCGCGCACCACCTTGGCCCCGGGCACGGAGAGCATGCGCGTGGCCAGGGGATAGGTGACCTGATCTTCCACCACCTGCGGCGCCTGCCCCGGATATTTGGTGAAAACGATCACCTGTACATCCGATAAATCGGGGATGGCATCCACCGGCGT
>JAQUEZ010000131.1 GCA_028684915.1 Desulfobulbus sp. | reverse complement strand
GCATGTAATTCGCAGACAGACCACGGTTTACAAGTCGAGTTAAAACTTTTCCAATATATATGTATGTACCACCACACCCTGCGCCCGATGGTCGTTGCCATACTCGGTAGCAGGTTCTCGTAACGATATACAAGGGGGGCACAACCAAACGCTTTTTCCCTTACCCGTGGCGCAAACTCCACCGGCCGTGAAAAAATTGCGTCGCATTCAACACCGGCTGCGGCTCGCTGGTACGCAGGTAAAAAAAAGGCGGCACCGCAAAAAACGATGCCGCCGCAAAAGATCATAAACAAAGCGTTATGCCTTGGCCTGGGGTGGATCAACGCCCATAAGATAACGGTGCATGTAGAACGCAGCCTTCTTGCCCTGGCCCATGGCACTGATCACGGTGGCGGCCCCGGAAACGATGTCACCGCCGGCAAAGACACCGAGTTTGGAGGTCATCATGGTTTCGGGATCGGCATTGATGGTGCCCCAGCGCGAGGTTTCGATCTCGGGCGCGGTTTGTGGCACCAGCGGGTTGGGCTGGTTACCAATGGCCACGATGACGGTGTCTGCCGGAACGATGAACTCACTGCCCTCGACCGCCACCGGTCGCCGCCGACCCGAAGCATCGGGCTCACCCAACTCCATCTGTATACACTCGACTCCAGTGACCCGGTTCTGCTGGTCGATCACGATTCGTTTGGGGTTGGTCAGCATGTGAAAAACTACCCCTTCTTCCTCGGCGTGATGAATCTCCTCGCCACGGGCGGGCATCTCCGCTTTGGAACGGCGGTAGACAATGGCCGACTCCGCTCCCAGACGCAGGGCGGTGCGGGCCGAATCCATGGCCACGTTGCCGCCGCCCACGGTCACCGCCCGGTGAGGACGGATGGGCGAGGTGGCAAAACGGGGGAAGTCGATGGCCCGCATCAGGTTGGCGCGGGTAAGAAATTCGTTGGCCGAGAAGACCCCAATGGCGTTTTCGTTGGGGATACCGAGGAAAACCGGTAATCCGGCGCCGGTGGCGATGAACACCGTATCAAATCCCTCGTTCATCAACTGATCCACGGTCTCGGATTTGCCGATGACATAGTCGGTATGAATGGTGACGCCCATCCGTTTAAGGCTATTGACCTCGTACTGGACGATCTCCTTGGGGAGGCGAAACTGGGGGATTCCGTACATCAACACCCCGCCAGCCAGGTGCAGAGCCTCGAACATCACCACCTCATGGCCCCAGCGAGCCATCTCTCCGGCCACGGTGATACCAGCCGGACCGCCACCAACCACCGCCACCTTCTTGCCGGTCGAGGGCGCCAAGACCGGGTCGGGCACGCCGCCGTGTTTGCGGGCGTAGTCGGCGGCAAAACGCTCCAAGCGGCCAATGGCCACGGGCTCACCTTTTTTGCCGAGGATGCAGCGCGACTCGCACTGGCTCTCCTGGGGGCAGACCCGGCCACAGACAGCGGGTAGGGCGGTTTGCTCTTTGAGTTTTAAGAGGGCGTCGACGAATTTGCCTTCGGCAATCTTTTTGATAAAGGCTGGAATCTGGATGTTGACCGGGCAGCCATCCACGCATCCGGGCTTTTTACACTGGACGCAGCGTGAGGCCTCGAGCATGGCGGTCTCTTCGCTGTAGCCCCGGGGCACCTCTTCAAAGTTGGTGCGTCGACGGCGCGGGTCCTGTTCCGGCATGGGTTGACGCGGGACTTTTACCCGGCCCTTTTTTGGGGTCGCTTCGCTTTGCTCGGCCTTGGGATCATTGGTTGTCATTGTTGAACACTCCGCATAAACTTCAGTTTTGCCTGTTTACCGACCACAGCCGCATCCGTCGCCATGGGCCTGGTGCATGAGTGAGCCCAGATCTACCTGCTGCGACAGGGCCTGAACCTCCTGACGACTGTAGGCGCTGCGCCGTGAGGCCAGTTCATCCCAATCGATGCTGTGACCGTCGAAGATCGGACCATCGATGCAGGCAAACTTGGTTTTCTCGCCCACGGAAACACGGCAGGCCCCGCACATACCCGTACCATCGACCATGATTGGGTTGAGCGCCACCAGGGTGGGGATAGCAAGCCCCTTCGAGATCTCGGTGACCATGCGCATCATGAAGGTGCAGCCGATGGCAATGAACTGGTTGACCGGTTCCCGGGCTGCCACTTGGGCGATCACCTCCTGGATACCACCGCGAACGCCTTCGCTGCCGTCCTTGGTGGCGATGATCAACTCATCACAGACGCCAGCCAGTTCATCGCGCAAATACAGCAGATAACTGGACGAGGCCTCGATGGCGCAGATAACCCGATTGCCGGCCTGGCGCAGGGCCCGAGCCAGGGGGAAGATGGCACCGATACCGTAGCAGCCACCGCCCAAGAGTATTGTGCCCTTGTTTTCGATGGTCAGGGGGAGCCCCAAGGGACCGCTGACATGGGCTATAGTGCCACCGGCCTTGAGTGAGGCCAACTCGCGGCTGGAGCGACCGACTTCCTCGATCACCAGGGAGATCGTGCAGGCCTCGGCATCCCAATCGATTAAGGTGAAAGGCGAACGCTCCGAGGTCTCCTTGGCCATGAGGATGACAAACTGGCCGGGCTGGGCAAACTTGGCCACCTGGGGCGCACGCACCTTGAAAAAGTGCATGTTGGGCGCGATTTCTCGTTTCTCGATGATGGCAAAGCCCTCGCCCACACTTGCCTCAACCGGGGCTACCGGGCTGGCTGGCAGATCAAAGGCGGCCAGCGACGGCACGATATCGGCCACAAGATGGCCGCGGAACCGGGGCACCAGATCACGCACGTTCTGGCGCGGGTTTCCTGGGAGAGGTGCAGGCGGCGGATCATCGACGATCGCCGGGGTGATGCCGGCAACACTGGTGTGGTCAAAGCCGCGTAGGTTCAGGGCTTGGCCAAGCTCGCAGAGGGCATGCCATTCCGGCTGGGCCTCGCCCGGAGCCAGGCTGGATCCGGCCATGGGTTTGATCTGCCCACGTGCATTGCGAAAGGTGCCACCGGCTTCGCTGAGAATGGCCGCGGGCAAAACCACGTTGGCTGCATCCGAAACTGCAGAGGGCAGGGCATCCAGCACTACAGAGAACTGTACTTTGTTAATCAAGGCAACAGGCACCAGATTGCCGCCGACGATCAGGGCGGTAAGGGTGCCGTCTTCAACTTTGGCGTTCAGGGCCTGAACCTGGGCGTGATCCGGTCCGCCATCCACCGGCAATTGGATCAGTTGGCCCTCCATTTGCGCGGCCAGTTGGCTGTAGAGGAAGCGATCTTCACGCGAGGTGGAAGCACTCACCACTAAGGCTATCTTGCCCTTGTGACGAGCCAATCCGGTGCTTGCACTCTCTAGAGCACCCTGCCAGTCCATGGGGATCAGGTCCTCGCCTTCCCGCACCAGCGGTCGGGTGAGACGGTTGCTGGAAGCCACGATCTGGGCGGCGCCGAAACGACCCAAGGCACAGAGCCCGGCCTCCTTGCTGAAGCCGGTCATGGTGTAGGCAAGGAGTCTGCCTTCCTTGGTCTGGGCGACCACCGAGCAACCCTCGGGGCAGAGTAGACAGGACGAGGGAATCTCTTGCTCTGGCTTACCCTGCCAGCGGGCAAAACGGTCGGTCAAGGTGCCGGTGGGGCAGATATCGATACAGGCACCGCAGAAGGTGCAGCCGGAGAAAACATGGCTCTTGTCAAAGGCTGTGCCGATGCGAGCCCATTTGCCGCGGTTGATGATTGAGATTGCCGGTTGGCCATGGATCTTTTCGCAGATACGCCAGCAACGACCACAGAGCACGCAGAGGTTGTAGTCGCGATCCATGAAGGGGTCGTCGCGCTCCAGATTGTAGGAGGCGTACAGGGTGGGCAGGTGCAGCTCGTTGCTGCCCGACTTGAGGGCCATGGCCCGCAGATCGCATTCGTCGCGGTTGGCGCAGAAGCCGCAGCGGGTGGAGCGGGCCGCCTTGGTGGCTTTCGGCCGGTACTGCTCGCAGGCCTCGCGGTGCACACAGACCAGGCAGCTGTTCGGATGGCCGGAGAACATCAGTTCCAGAGTGCGGTTACGTAGCTCGGACAGCCGTTCCGACTGGGTGGTGACCTGCATTCCCGGGGTGGCGGGGGTGGTGCAGGAGGTGGGATAGCCGCGTACGCCCTCGATCTCAACCACACAGATGCGGCAGGCACCGTAGGGGTTGAGGTCTTTGTGGGCACAGATGGTGGGAATGGTGATCCCCGCCTTGCGGGCGGCCTCGAGGACCGTTGTGCCTTCTTCGACCTCGACGGTGCGTCCGTCAATGGTCAAACTGATGCAGCCCATGCAATCTCCTTGGTTTATTCAATAATTTTTTCATTCCCCGTGAACTCTTTACGCTGAAAATCGTTGCTTCAGGCCCTTGTTGAGCCCATGTCCCGATATTCATGATTCGCTGGGATTTTAAAATTTTGTCCAGTCTTGCTGGTTAGTCGACCAATACTGCCTCGAACTTGCACACCTGGCGGCAGGAGCCGCATTGGATGCAGAGTTCCTGATTGATAAGGTGCGGTTGCTTTTTTTCACCGCTGATCGCCGCCACCGGACAGGCGCGCATACAGGCTCCACAGCCGGTGCAGCGGGTCTGGTCGATATTGAACTGAATCAGGGCACGACAGGCACCGGCCGGACATTTTTGATGCTCAATGTGGGCGCGGTACTCGTCCTCAAAATAGCGCAGGGTGGTCAACACTGGGTTGGCCGCTGTTTGCCCCAGACCACAGAGCGAAGCGCTTTTCATCGTATCGCCGATCTTGCGCAGGGTGTCGATTTGCCCCAGGTTGCCCTTGCCTCCGGTGATATCGTTGAGAATGCGCAGCAAATGCTGCGTCCCCATGCGGCAGGGCACGCATTTACCGCAGCTTTCGTTCTCGGTAAAAGTGAGAAAGTAACGGGCCATGTCGACCATGCAGGATTCCGAGTCGATCACGATCATGCCGCCGGAACCCATGATCGAACCCACTTCGGCCAGATGCTCGTAATCCACAGGCAGGTCGATGAATTGGGCTGGGATGCAACCACCGGAAGGGCCGCCGGTCTGCACCGCTTTAAAGGGCTTACCACCGAGCACTCCGCCGCCGATATCCTCGATGATTGTGCTCAGCGGGATACCCATCGGTACCTCGATCAGGCCGGTACGGTTGATCTTACCGGCCAAGGCAAAGGTCTTGGTGCCACGGCTTTTTTCGGTTCCGAAATCCGCGTACCAGGCCGCGCCTTTTTCCATGATCGCGGAAACCGCAGCCAGGGTCTCGACGTTATTGATGTTGGTCGGCTTGCCGAACAGGCCGGACACCGCCGGGAAGGGCGGCTTGGAGAGCGGCATCCCGCGTTTGCCCTCAATCGATTGCATGAGCGAGGTTTCCTCGCCACAGACAAAGGCACCGGCCCCCTTCTTGATTTTGATCTCAAAATCAAAGCCGGAATCAAGAATGTTGGTGCCTAAAAATCCCTGCTCCCGCATCTGGCCAATGGCACCCTGCAATCGACTAATCGCCAGGGGATACTCGGCGCGGCAGTAGACATAGCCCACAGTGGCACCGATGGCATATCCGGCAATGAGCAGTCCTTCCAAAACCGCATGCGGATCGCCCTCGAGCACCGAGCGATCCATAAAGGCGCCGGGATCACCCTCATCGGCATTGCAGATCACATATTTTTGGTCCGCGACCGAACTCCGGGCAAAGCCCCATTTGACGCCGGTAGGAAAACCGGCACCACCGCGGCCACGCAGACCGGAGGCCTTCATTTCCTCGATCACCTGCTCCGGCCCAAGGGAAAAGGCACGGGTCATGCCGGCATAGCCGCCACGGGCCAGGTAATGGTCGATATTGGCCGGGTCGATGATACCGCAGTTGCGCAGGACAATCCGCACCTGAGGTTTGATCATCGGCAACTCATGAAAGGTGGGGATCTGATCATCGGATCCTTCCATCACGGCCAGAGCCAGCAGCCCGAAAACCTCTCCTTGTACCAGCTGGGATTTGACCAGATCCGCGACATGGCGGGGTTCAACTCCTTGGTAGAGTACCCGTTTGCCGTCCTGCCCACGCAGCTCCACCAATACCTCGGCATAGCACATGCCCAGGCAACCGACCTCGATGACATCGGTGGTCTCGGCAAGGCCTGCTTTGGCCAACTCACTCTGAAAGGCCTGCATCACCTCCAGCGAACCAGCGGCCCGGCCGCAGGTGGCGGAACCGATCAGCACCCGCATTCGTCCGGGTTGGACAAAATCCTGCCAAACAGTTTGGGCCTGTTGTTGTCGTGCAGCGAAACTCATTTCTTCTCCTCAATGAGCTTTTGCGTTTTTGGTGCCGTCATCCGCCCATAGACCTTGTCATCTACGACCACCACCGGAGCCAGGGCGCAGGAGCCGAAACAGGCGACCCGCTCGAGACTGAATTTACCGTCCGCACTGGTCTGGCCAGGGGCGATACCAGTGGAGCGGCAGATGGATTCGAGAATGCGGTCGGAGCCGCGGACATGGCAGGCCGTGCCCTCACAGACTCTAATGTGGTGGAGGCCGGGGGGGACGAAACGGAACTGGGCGTAAAAGGTGGCCACGCCGTAGACGTCGTTTTCGGAGAGATGGAGATGGTCGGCTACAGCCTGCACCGCCTCGGGATCGAGGTATTGGAAATGCTCCTGTACCTCCTGCAACAGGGGAATCAGATTATCTCTGTCCTGATTGTAGTTGGCGAGGATGGCTTCCAGGGATGTTTGTTCAGAGGGCATGCGGGACTCCATGGCAGTAACCGCGATGGGTAAGTGTGATTAAGGTCAAGTGGTTGTCGTTAACTTTAGTCGGTGCGAACATACACGGTTCTGAAAACATTGAACAAGGAAAAATCCGGAAAAATTGGTTTAATTTTGCTATTTTTTTGATTCGGGTCCAGATGCAGGTGCCGTTTCGGGGAGTAAACATTCGTTCGTGGTCGGCCGCCTTTTTGGGGCAAGCTGGTCAATCAGATAGACCAGGCCGCTGAGGAGACTGCAGGCGAGGATGATACTGACCATGGGGTAAATGGTATCGTTGTGCAACACTCCGGCAGCGGCGCTCGCCAGGCTGGCTACTGCAAACTGAAGCACACCGATAACTGCCGACCCGCTGCCTCGCTCATGTCTACAGGCAGCATCGGTCATGGTAAAGTTCGGCAAAGAGATGATGTGGGTATTTTTCCGAATCGATCAGGGAGGTGATCAGGAGTTCGGTTTCACCGGAGTCGAGTTCAACCCGTACCAGATGCAATCGAATCGGACGCGTATCGAGTTGCAGTTTCCGGCAGGCGGCGACAGAAGTGGCGGGGATATCAAGCGTGACCACCTGTTCACGGTCACCTGATTTCATGAATTGGCGGATAATTTTCCATTTTTTGCAGGAGATCCTGGGACAAAAATTGGCTTTATACAACAAGATGAGTTTGAAAAGCCAGAATGCGGGATAGCCCCGGTCGAGCAGTACTAGATCTCTTTCGTCGAGGTGTTTAAAATGCTCGGCCGCCAATTCCCGCTCCCCGATACTTTGGGGCGCGATGAGCGCATGATGGGTTGTTCGGTTAAGCGGGTCAAACAACTGAGAAATTCGGGCTATAGGGATGGGTGTGCCTAACCTGGGATTAAGCACACCAAATGGTCTCCCCCCAATTCGTGAGCGATCTGCTGAGGGTATCTTCATCGCACGCACCTGTCGTGCTCAAAACATCACCCCGATTCTCGTTGGTACCCGGTTCAGATGTCAGCTAAAAGTGTGACACCTGGAGCATTGAATATTTTTCTCCAGATGTTTTTTGTGGGTTTCCTGTTCTTTCCAAGATTTACGTTCATGACATTTGCTGCAGAGTAAGGATTGAGCTTGTACCAGTCCAGAGGGTTCTTTGGTGTGACAGCTGGCACAGGATATCTCGCCACGGTGTTTTTGATGTAAGGCGGACCAACTTAAACTTTCCCGTTCATGGCAAAGGGTGCAGGATTTTACTGCCGCAGGAAGCGTATGGTATCCAAGTGCGGTAAAGGGGAGCATCTTGGTCCCGTCCGGAGTGGTCCCCAAATTATTGTGGCATTCGGTGCAGGTCGGGGCTTTACTTTTGGGATCAACGCCATGGGTGATCAACATTTCTGCATCCGTGGGGACCAACGAATAGGTTCCGCTCATTCCCTGTTCTTCCATGCCTTTTTCAATAGCGATTTCGAATTTTCCGGTCATGAACATCCACATGATCGCTGGTGGTACCATTTTGCCACTCTCATGCAAGGGCATCACCGAAAGGTGTCGCTTGATCGGCACGATGGACGACTTGCCGTCAAACGGAACGCCATTGGCTCGGGCCATGTGATATACCCCTGTTTTGGGGTCAGCCTTAATCGTCCCGCCGACGTTATACACGTAGGATGTACCGTTGAACCAGACATACTCGGGTTTAACATTGGCCTTGCGGATTTCTTTGCCGACAAAACCGCCCTGTCCAGAGCAGAAGGTAGCGTTCCAGACTGGAGTTCGCCAATCTCGAGACATTTCCGTGGCTCCGCCTTTAGCAAAGGTACGAATATGGCAAACCTGACAGCTGACCTGGCCAGTCGCGTGGCGGTTGAGGGTCGCATCTTTATGGGGTTTTGCGGTGTGGCAGGCCTCACAGGTTGGCGGATCGGCTTCCGTGCCGCGGAGGTCGATACCTCGGCCAGAAATTCGATGATTAAGTGCCGAGTGGCAGTCAACGCAGGATAACCCTGCGCCGTTTTTTGCGAGATGAACATCCTGTTCAATTGTGGGATTAACCGAATTGAGTCCCATATCGCCCCGTTTGGTCCAATCGCCTCCACCAGCAGTGGCATGGCAGCGTAAGCACGATTTATTCGTGGGGAGGTGGACGGTGCGGGCCAGATTAACCATGAGGGTTCCCGCAGGCATCTTACTGTAATCTGGTTCGATCATATAGTTGCCCAGGCTGTCGATCTTGCCGAACACGTAGGTTTTAGTTTGTCCCAAGGTGTTGGTCACCGTTTGGGTATTTTTGGGATCGGAAATAAATTTTCTTTGATAGGTATCGTTGTGGCACATCAGGCAATCGATATCCTTGACCGCGGCAGGATGGGGTGCATTGCCGTCTGAGCGTACATGGCAAGAAAAACAGGCATTTTTTGAAGACATAGCATAGGTGCAAAAGGTATTTATACCACCTTGGCCTTTGCCGAGTTCCTGGCCTTTGGTGTTCGTCAATTCAGGGGTCGGTGCTTTCCACTTGGCGTGCAGGCTATTGACCATTGCCGTGGCCTCTTTGGCATGACAACTGATACAGGTCGCCGAACCCTGGTACTGGGTGATTGTGTTGTGCGCCGGGATCGGGCCATTGACCAAAGTTGAGGCCTTGGTTACGGAAAATGTTGCAGGTTTAGATAAAGATGTTTTGCGATCTTTAATTACGCAATTGTATTTCCATTTACCAATAGGAGCATTAGCGGTGACCGGAAAACGTAATTGGGCAGTGGAACCGTTGATAGACATTGGTTTTGATGCAACTATTCGATTTCCTTTAGAATTGTTGATCGTGATTTTAGCGGAAACCAGCGGGTAGAGCCATCCGTCATTGGTGGTGCATTTGAGCAGAATCGATGCCCCAGCCTTGACCTGCGTTGGTTTTGATGATGGTGTAATTGTCCGAGTTGCCGAATAACTTTCACTCGCCGACAGCATGAGAATCATCACACCCATGGCAACTTTCTTCATAGTCTCCCCCCTAGAAAAGGAATAGTTCTTATATTTCTGTTGAAACGTTACATCCGTTTGGGTGATCTTTGCAACCACTTTGTGGTTGTGCAAGTATTGATTCTAGAGGTGGTTCGGTTCGTTCGGACAGCTTTTTCATTTTATTAAGTGGAGTCTCTGCTTTTTGTTAGGCTGCTTGTTCAATTGTCGGCAGCATCACGGCATATACCTTGACCGGTGTTTTTTTCTTTAATTTTGAATGGGGTCGGGATCTGTTGTACCAATCCAGATACTGCATGATCGAGGCTCTTGCCTTGCGCCCCACCGCACAACCGGCACGGTTAAGTTGATCCCGTAGCATCCGGGCGCCTATAAACGGGTGCTCTTCAGGCGCAGTTGGTCGATGTGCCGCATGAGCGCCAAACCAGCGGCGTGGATGGGGGGCCTTATAATAGACGCGGCTGATGCCGATCAATTCGGCCCGGCGTTTGAGCAAGGGCATGGCCTCGGTCGATTATCGCTTTGCGCTCAGCGGCCCCGCTTTGGTGAGCGCACTTTCTAAAAAACGTTTTCCAGGGTCAATTGCCCGATCCTATCGTGCATCGCCTTGACGTCGAGCGGCTCGGTCGCCCCGTTCTTTCCAATCGGTTATCTGATAGGGATATATTTCAAATTGCTGCGCCAGTTCGGCACGTGTCTTGTCCCTACCCGCGTCGCCAATGCCACTTTCGCCATAAAAGTCGCTGAGTGTTTCCGTCTTGTTCCTTCTCCAATTGTCTGCTCCTTGCTTAGGCCCTTCATGTGAGGCGGCACAAGGGAAGGGCGATTGTGGTACCCCGACTCAGGTAATGTTCCAGTGTAAAATAAAAATTATGTGAACAAGAAACCTTTCGTCTCAGAGCCTTTGCGGGAATATTTCTAAATTTCAGGTACCACATTGAGAGGCATTTTCATTTTATTTATTTTCTAAATTTTCATTTTTGTCTATTCACAGATACAAACTTGTGAGATATTGGGCTTAGATTTTCATTCTATCACTCAAGGGGGAAAAGCCATGTTTGGCTGTTGGTCAATAGGAAAAAAACTTATCATTTCGTTTCTAAGTCTTGCCGTTGTGTTTCTTTTATGTGCGGTCTTTTTTAAAAGTACTATCGAGGCAATAAGGATTAATGGTCCTCTTTATAACCAAATCGTTAATAACAAAGATCTAATCGCTGACATCTTACCACCACCAGCCTTCATCATAGAAGCCTATCTCTGCGCCATGGAAGCCGCCACGGCGGAAAATAATTCTCAGCAAAGAGAAAATCTGTTGGTTCGCATTAAAGAACTTTTTGATGGACCAGGGTTTTATCAAGAGCGAATGAAAATTTGGGAGTCGAATCTCACAAACCAAGCAATTCGATCTGTTTTCTTACATGATGCCCAGCAACACGCCCGCAACTTTTTCACCGCTGCACTTGGGCCTTTTAGCTCGGCAATCCGAGCGAACCAAATGGATGAAGCCAGGCAAATATTCTTCTCAAAATTGAAGTCTGAATACCTCCAGCACCGCAAAGCTATTGATGAAGTTGTGAAGCTGGCCAACACCGATTTCAACGCTCTGGAAAAACAAGCAGAGGAAACCCTCAGTTGGCGTCAGTACGCAATGGGATTTGTTTTTCTGGCAATAATTGTTTTTGCCCTTGGTTTGGGTGTAATAATTTCTCGGAGTATAAGTCGACCGATTATAGCAGGGATACACATTCTCGAAAGAATGACACAAGGAGACATGTTACAGGCTGTCCCGGGAGAACTGCGAAATCGTGGAGATGAAGTTGGTCAAATGGCTACTTCTTTAAGCTCTATGATCAGTCAGCTTGGCAGCATGATCAGAGATATCGTCAATGGAGTAAATAAACTTTCAGCTTCATCCGGGGATTTAACAACTGTATCCTGCAGCCTTCTGGACTCGGCTCATGAAACTTCAATCAGATCCGGGTCTGTCGCAACTGCCGCCGAGGAAATGACTAGGAAAATGCAATCGATTTCCGCAGCAACTGAGCAATCTTCAGCCAATGTGGGTATGATTGCATCCTCCACCGAAGAAATGATTGCCACCATAAACGAAATAGCCCACAACGCTGACGCCGCACGTTTAATCTCGGAACAGGCGGTTAACCAGGCGACTTTAGCCTCCCGGAAAATGGAAAGTTTAGGGGATTCTGCTCGAAATATTGGTCGAGTGACAGAGGCAATTACCGAAATTTCGGAGCAGACGAACTTGCTGGCATTAAATGCCACAATCGAAGCTGCCAGAGCTGGTGAAGCCGGGAAAGGTTTTGCTGTTGTCGCCAATGAAATCAAAGAATTGGCCAAGCAAACTGCGGCGGCTACAGTTGATATTAAAAATCAAATCATGGAGATGCAGACCACTACAACCAGCTCCGTTGAAGACATCCGCAATATTTCTATAATTATCGATGAAATCAACTCTATGATTCGAGTCATTGCCACCGCAGTTGATGAGCAATCAACTACATCCAGAGAAATTGCAACGAATCTGGCACAGGCATCTCAAGGAATTACTGAAGTGAACCATAATGTCACCAGTAGTTCATTGGTAATAGCGGATATCTCCAAAGAGATTTATGTAATTAGTCACAATTCATCTCAAGTAGAAGAGGGAAGCCGTCAAGTGCAAAACAGCGCGGAAACCTTAACTGGTTTGGCCGTCCAATTGGAAGGGTTAGTTGAAAAATTTAAGGTATGAATAAGCGTACGGGTCAATAGGGTTATGGCAAGCTTGGACACGCTTCGTTGCCGTTGTTCTGTTTGCTAAGTGCTTGCCGGAGGTCAGTGCTTTTGATTACGGAAAAACAATTGAATAGATAACAAAAAACGAGTCTTCTGGACACTGGTGACGGAGGCTTGATTCCTCTCTTCTCGACCATTTAGATAAAACCGCATTGGCACCTTTGGGAGCAATGTTTGCCCAAAATAGGAAAGGCCCACGGACACCCATGGGCCTTTTTTTTATCTGTTCAAATCGTAGGTGTCGCTCGAGTCGACGGCCCTTGCTTCTCAGGTATTCTTCAATGCCAGAGTTTTCCAGTTCTCCTTGATCCAATGAATCGTTTCCGTTTGGCTGATTTTTTTCTCAGGGAGTCGCTCATGGATCAATTTTTCTACCTTGGCGCCAAACTCTTCCACGCTCCAGGCCAAGTGTTCGGTCAGGTAGTTAATGAGATAAGCTACTTGCTCTCCCTCATTTTTATTAAATTCCGTGGTGTCCGGAACTCCCGAAACTTTCGGATCTTTAGGGTCGTATTTGGACCAGGAATATTCATATACCAGGTCTTCCTTGCAAAAGGCATCCATACGTTCACCTCATGAATAAAGGGATCAGGTTGACATCACCTGTATAATTAAATTAAGCATCAATTTAATCTTGTCCTCTAAGAGGCCTGAAAACTGTCCAGCGTTGGAATTGGCGAGGTCAAAAAAACGAAAAAATAAGAGGCCCAGTTTGGCCCAGGCGAAGATCTGCGCATTCAATCGAATGAGGTCTCTCTGGTCCGCTGGATTTACGATATTGGCAGAAAAAGCAATTATGATGGCCTCGTAAAAAATCGAAATCAGACCCGTTGCGTGACGCAAATACAGCATGTTGCGTAGCTCGGGTCGTCGTCATCGAGGGTTTTTAGGAGGACCACAGTTATTCGCACTCCCCTTATAACGAGAACCCGATTGACAAGGAAATTCTATGCAGATAGATGCATTAGACCATTTGGTCCTCACGGTCGTTGATATTGAAAAAACCGCAGCTTTCTATGCACAGGTCATGGGGATGGAGGTGATCGTTTTCGGCAACAATCGCAAGGCACTTTCCTTTGGCGGACAAAAAATAAATCTGCACCAGCACGGTAATGAATTTGAACCCAAGGCCCATTCGCCGACTTCGGGTTCCGCTGATTTATGTTTCATCACCTCGATCCCCTTATCCCAGGTGGCCGAGCATTTGCTGGCCTGTGGTGTGGATATTATTCAGGGACCTATCATGCGGACCGGAGCAACAGGACCAATTTACTCCCTCTATTTTCGTGATCCAGACATGAATTTGCTGGAAGTGGCCAATAGGCTCTCTTGATTGTTTTTGCTCAATCAGCCGTTGAAGCGGTCGATAAACAGTGCACAGGAGATTATATGCGCCAAAATCAGGCCAGATACTGCGGATGGTATAGTCTGTTTTTGCTCATGGTTTGGGCGAACCCCCTAGGTGTGAGCCTGTCTTGGGCACAGTTTCCTGTTCCAAGCCAGTGGCAGGGGGAAATATCAGGGCAGGTCCACGGCACTTTTTTCCGCATACCGGTAACGCTTGCGTTGAGTTCGCCAATATCGGGGGAGCAGAATCCTTTTCATGTGTTTATAGGTGCTGGCGAGACGGATCAGTTCGGGCACGTCACCCTCTCTAGTGCGATTCAGGTCAACACCCGGCATGGTTTAGTTACTTTGAAGTATCTGTCTGTAACCACACAAGATACTCGTTTCAGCGCACATCTCACCCAGGACCACACTACGGAAGCCGCCAAAATTAATGGTTTTTCTGGGCCGAATGTCTCTGCTGCAGAGGTGTCAACGTTGATGAAGGATGTCTTGCGCAATGCCTGGGGATCTTCGGAGATGTTTGGATTCAGTGTTGGGACAAGGCTGGTTGCCGAACAGCGTGGACATGAACTTTGGGGCACCCTCGCAGGGAGTGGCAGGAGTTGCACGGGAACATCCTCTGAGGTTTTTTATCAAGCGCAATTCAAGGCGGTTCGGATGAAATAGCTCAAAAAAAAAATTATGCGCGCCATAGGCACTACGCCTCGGGCATAATCGGGAAATTACCATTTCCGCTCTGCAAACCAAGCCTTGCCTCTGGTCAAACAGAAGTCGGCTTCTTATAGTGAAAAAATATAGTTAGGTCTAATGTTACCTGAGTGCACTTTGACTTTCGGGAAATATTGCGGGCATCTTGAATAGTTATTTTTTTAAGATGCACGAAAGTGAAAAACATTTTTTATCTTGTCTGAGGTGACCATGAACACAGTGATCGTCTGTCCTGTATGTGGGGCAAAGAACAGGATTCCGGAGGATAAACAGCATTTGACCCCGAAATGTGGGAAGTGTGGGGATTCTCTTGCCGGGGTGCCTGTCTCCGGAAAAGTCAACAGCCTGATCGACGCGGCTTTTCATGCCCAGGTTGAGCAGTCCAAATTACCGGTCATGCTTGATTTTTACTCGCCGACCTGTGGGCCTTGTCACATGATTGCACCAATAGTCGAAACCCTGGCCCAGGAGTATGCGGGTCGTCTCTTGGTCTTTAAGCTCGACACTTCCACCCAGCAAATGACAGCAGCCCGCTTCCAGATTCGCGGCGTACCGACCCTGCTGTTTATGCAGAATGGCCAGGTGACGGATCAGGTGGTTGGTGCGGTGCCGCGTTCTGAGATTGAACAGCGTATTCGGCAGATGGTCGGCTGAGGGTACTAATTCCTTTCTTCCTTTGTTTTGGACGTCCACCTGTTGTTGGCTTTCCACTGAGAGCTCGGCAACAGGTTTATTTGTGATTGGTCTTCCACTCAACTCTTCCCGGATTGTGTGCCGTCCTGTTCTGGGCTTAAAGCCCCTCCCAGTGCCTTGACTAAATCGATGTGGTTCTGCAGTTGATTGTTGCGATTTTCTGCCAGGTCGATTTCTGCTTGTCGCCGTTTTTCCTGGGCATCCAGCCAGGTTTGCAGGGTTGTGGCTCCTGACTGGTATCGAAGGCGATAGATGGCCTCGGTTTGGCGGGCGGCATCTAGGGTTGCTTCCAATTTTTTTGCCTGCAAGCGGTACTGTTTTCGAGCGGAGAGTCCGTTTTCCACCTCGGCTAATGCGGTATAAAGGCTCTGGCGAAACTCGATGATGGCTTTTGCATAATCGGTTTCCGAGATCTTGATGTTTCGCTGCATATCCCGCCATTGAACAAAGGGCAGGGCCAGATCCGCACCCAGGGTGGCAATAGGATTGCTGAGTAACCGTGAGAGTTGATCACTTGTGCCGCCATAAGAGCCACTGAGGTTGATGCTCGGATAGTAACTGGCACGGGTGGCGTCGGTTTCGGCAAGGGCGGAGCGCAGGCGGGCTTCAGCGGCACGAAGATCCGGACGTCTGGCAAGCAACTCAGCTGGCATGCCGGCATCGATACCTGGCAGGGAGACTTGTTGTAGATTCGGGAGTTCCCGGAGTTGTAAGGCGATTGGCGGGCCACCCAATACAATGGCCAGTGCGTTTCTTGATTCAACTTGTTGCTGCATCAACTGCGTGTGGCTTGCCTCCTGGCTGGCCAGGCTGCGCTGGGCTTCCAGGATCTCCAATTTTGTGGCGGCACCGGCGGCTTTTTGTACCTGCACCAGGGCCAGTGTTTGTTTGGCGTAATCAATGCTCGCCTGGCTTAAGCTGATGCGCTGGTTAAGATAGCCGGTCTGCCAATAGAGTGAGGCTGCGGTGGCAACCAGTGACAGGGCTGTGCTCTGCCGATCTTGCTCCGTAGCCATGGCTTCCCAACGGGCCGCATCGGCAGTGCTGCCCAGTTTATCCCACAGGTCGAGCTCATAGC